>JASFER010000057.1:0-26145 GCA_050124755.1 Desulfobacteraceae bacterium | reverse complement strand
TTGCCGTTTTCGATGCCAAAGAGCACCCGGGCGCATCTTTGCGCCAAACGGCCCCCGCCGACTTGCCGGATGAGGCCATCGATGCGGAAATTGCCGCACTCACCGGATTGGGTGTGCGTTTCGAACCGGGTAAGGAGGTGGATTCGAAAGCATTCGAGGATTATTGCCGCCACAATTTCGACGCGGTGTACCTGGATCTGAATGTGGTCAGCGGGCAGGGATGGACGTTGGATCGCAAAGGCGACGGTACGATCCGGATCGACGCCGCCACCTGGTCGACCCGTCGTGACGGCGTTTTCGCCGGCGGCCGAACCCCGTCTCCGGTGTGGCAGGCCGCCCGTGGCCGCTGGGCCGCCACCTCCATCGATCGCTTTCTTCAAGGCGTCTCCATGACCGCCGGCCGTGAAAAGGAGGGCCCTTTTGAAACCCGGCTGTTCACCAGCCTGGCGAATGTGAGCCCGCTCCCGGCGGTAACTCCGGCCGATGAAGTCCGAGGGTACTCCCGGACCGAGGCGGAGACCGAAGCGCGGCGCTGCCTGCAGTGTGAATGCCTGGAATGCGTCAAAGTCTGCATCTACATGGAGAAATTCGGCGCCTATCCCAGGAAGTATGCCCGGGAAGTCTACAACAACCTCTCCATCGTCATGGGTGAACGCAAGGCCAATAGACTGATCAATTCCTGCAGCCTGTGCGGGCTCTGCCAGCAGGTTTGCCCCCACGATTTCGCCATGCAGGACCTTTGCCTGCAGGCCCGCCGCACCATGGTGGACAAAGGCAGGATGCCGCCTTCGGCCCACGAATTCGCCCTGCTGGATATGGCCTTCAGCCAAAGCGAACGCTTTGCCATGGTCCGGCATCAACCCGGCCGGGAGAGCAGCGCGTACCTCTTTTTCCCGGGGTGTCAGCTCTGTGCCTCCGCACCACAGCAGGTGGAACAGGTGTATGCCCACTTGTGCGCGTCCCTGCCGGATGGTGTCGGCATGATGCTGGATTGCTGCGCGGCGCCGGCTTACTGGGCCGGCCGCCGGGAGACGTTTGAAGACCAGGCGGCCCATCTCAGGAACCGGTGGGACGCCCTGGGACGCCCCCGCCTGGTGCTGGCCTGCGCCACCTGCCTGCGCATGTTCAAAGACCATTTGCCAATGATTCCCGCGGTGGCGCTCTGGTCGGTGCTCGGAACCCACCCCTTGCCTGCGGCGGATACGGGGATAAACCGTCCGCTGGCCGTCCACGACCCCTGCACCACCCGGTTCGAAGCCCAATTGCGGAATGATGTCCGGCGGTTGATCGGCGAATGCGGTATTGAAATCGAGGAACTGCCGTTAAGCGGTGACACCACGGAATGCTGCGGGTTCGGCGGATTGATGTTCAATGCCAATCCTGAACTGGCCGGGGCGGCTGCCCGGGGCAGGGCGGAGCGCAGCGGTTCGGATTATATCACCTATTGCGCCATGTGCAGGGACAATTTGGCGGCCGCTGGAAAGCGGATTGTCCATCTGCTGGACCTTTACTTTCCGGATCCCGGGCAGCCCGATCCCGCCCGGCGCCCGCGGCCGGATTGGTCCCGGCGGCAGGAAAACCGTGCCCGTCTCAAGGCCCGGCTGCTGGAAAATGTGTGGGACGAGCCCCCTCAGAGAAAGAACGCCCGCGAGACCATCAAACTGGTGATATCCCCGGAAGTGGCCGAACGCCTGGACCGGCGCCGCATTCTGACGGACGATCTCAAGCAGGTCATCCGGTATGCCGAGGCCGGCGGGGAGACATTTTTCCATCCGCCCAGCGGTCGTTACAAGGCCGCGCATGCACCTTACAAGGTCACCTTCTGGGTCGAGTATACGCCGACATCGGAAGGCCATGTAGTGCACAACGCCTACGCCCATCGAATGGAGGTGATCGGGCCATGAAATCCGACAATATACGGCCCGACGACCTGCAATGGCGCTGCGCCAAGTGCGACCGGGAGCTGGTGGTCGGCCCCATCAACGTGGCTTATATGGGCAACCGCTTTACCGCGGATCTGCCCCATTGCCCGGATTGCGGGCGGGTGTTGATAGCGGAACACATTGCCATGGGCAAAATGGCGGAGGTGGAGAAACTGCTGGAAGACAAATAAGTAGGTTGCTGGTTCGTGGTTTCTTGTTTCGGGTTAGTGATTTTTAGGGTTGATCGAGTTTATCGGACGGATTGGGTGCTGTTGAAGATAGGTGCCGGGCAGGTGACGGAGCAATATTTTGATGGAAGAGGTAAATCTATATGAATCAACGGCCTTTGGGGAAATTACCGCGCCGGTCATTCGACCGGGCGGGTTCGGGTTGACGGCGCGGGGAATGGCGCACTGCCGGTTGGCGCCGGGCGCCCGGGTGCTGGATGTCGGTTGCGGCACCGGTGCGGCCGTCGATTACTTGCGGCGCCGCGGCCTGGCGGCCATGGGGCTCGATTTTTCGACCGTATTGCTGGAAAAAGGGACCCGCACCTATGGCGCTGCGCCCCTGGCGCGGGCTCGCGCCGAACAGCTCCCCATGGCGGATGGCTGCTGCGCTGCGGTTCTGTCGGAATGTGTGCTTTCCCTTTGTCATGATCCCCTGCATGTATTGGGAGAAATGCGGCGGGTATTGCAGCCCGGCGGATATCTGGTTTTAACGGACGTCTACGCCCGGGGAAATCAGGCGGCGGCGCGGACCGGCGGAACGACCGTACGTTGCTGCCTGCAGGGTGCCGTGGACCGATCCACCGTAAAAGACCGCGTCACGGCATCAGCCTTTGATCTGCTGCTCTGGGAAGATCATTCCGCGCGGCTCAAGCAGCTGGCCGCCCGCCTGATCTGGTCCTACGGGTCTCTGGATGCGTTCTGGTCGGCGGTGGGCGGTCCTGATGCCGCCGCAGCCATGCGCGGGAACGGGGCGGGGGGATGCTGCCGGCCGGGGTATTATCTGCTGGTGGCTAAAAAAATAACGGACCGATAGCCCCAAATGAGGTTTAGTGCTTCTTTTTAGAAGCATATGAAAGCATAGTTTAAAATTTAAATAGAACTTTCGGGTTTTATATGTTGCCATATTAAGACCCGCTGCGGATAACCAAATGAGCAATAGGGGCTTATGCTCAAATCGATTCATAACAACGGCCGGCACGGAGGCCGGCCCTACGTTTTTACCGGCATTTCAGCAATGCGAATGGTTTTCGTAGGGCGGGGCTCCGTACCCGCCCATAGCCGGCAAATCACTGCTGCCAGTGTTATGTTCAAGATCAGGGTCGGCCTCCGTGCCAGCCGGACATCAATCGTTTCCCGTCGCAGTTGTTTAATAACTGCCTTTATCACACAAGCCGGCGATAGGAGTTTCAAAATTCGAAAACCGAAAGCCGAATGGGAACTCCAATGGACGATACGCTGATACGCATTCTGCAACTGGGACAGCAAGGTTATACCTGCAGCCAGATTATCATGATACTGGGGCTGGAACTGCGCTGTGAGGAGAATGCCGGGCTGGTGCGCGCTTTGGGCGGATTGGCATACGGCTGCGGCAGCGGGCATGGCAGCTGCGGTGTGCTGACCGGCGGCTGCTGCCTGCTGGCTTTGTATGCCGGCAAAGGCGGCGATGAAGAGACCCCATCGGATCGATTAATGCTCATGTTGCAGGAACTGAACGACTGGTTCAGCCAACATGCCGGCTGCACGCTGAAGGACATGAGTTGCGATGCCATTGTGGGAGAAGCCGGACCTGAGGCGTCGCGCCAACGTTGCGGCGCCATTCTGGCCGAAACTTACGGCAAAGTATTGGAAATTCTGTATGCCAATGGAATCGATTTCTAACCGCAGCCGGACCGAGAGTTTGTGCCCGGTTTGTCTGCAGCGGCTGCCTGCGCAGCGGGTGGCGGCGGGTGATGAGGTCCGCCTGGTCAAGACCTGCCCGCGCCATGGCGCCTTCGAAACGGTCGTCTGGCGGGGAAAACCCTCTTTCAATCAGTGGCAGCGTCCCAAAATACCGGTTCCGGCGCCGCAGCTCTTCAATGAACGCGAAAAAGGCTGTCCCTTCGATTGCGGGCTGTGCCCCGATCACCGGCAGCGTTCCTGCACGGTGATCATCGAAGTCACCCAGCGCTGCGACCTGGCATGTCCGGTGTGCTATGCGGACGCCCCCGCCACCGCCCCGGATCCTTCCCCGGCCGCTGTCGGCGAGCTGTTTCGCAGGGCGGCCCAGGCCGGGCCGGGCAGCAATATCCAGCTCTCCGGCGGCGAACCCACTCTGCGGGGCGACTTGCCCGAACTGGTCGCCATGGGGCGGGATGCGGGATTCGATTTCATCCAGGTCAACACCAACGGGCTGCGCATCGGCCGGGACCGGGCCTATGCCAAAGCGTTGAAGCGGGCCGGTCTGGCATCGGTATTCCTGCAATTCGACGGCATTGATGACCAAATTTACCGCCGGTTGCGCGGCCGCGGCCTGGTGGAGGCCAAGCGCGCGGCCATCGAAGCCTGCGCCGAACAGGGCATCGGCGTGGTCCTGGTGCCGACCCTTGTTCCGGGCATCAATACCCATCAGATCGGCGCTATTTTGCAGACCGCCCTGTCCTGGGCGCCGGCCGTGCGCGGAGTTCACTTCCAGCCGATCAGCTATTTCGGACGCTACCCGGCAACCCCTGATCCATCCGGTCGCCTCACCCTGCCTGAAGTGATGCGCGCCATCGAGCAGCAGAGCGGTGGGCGCTTCAAGGCCGCCCACCTGGGACCGCCGGGGTGTGAGAATGCCTTGTGTTCCTTTCACGGCCGGTTTCTGCAACAGGCCGACGGGCAGGTGATACCGCTGAATCCGGCTGCTTCACCAACTGCTTCAAACGATTGCTGCAGCACCCCGGTCAAGGCCGATAGGGGCGCCGCCCGGGCCATGGCTTCCGTGGCGCGCCAATGGTCCGGCCCGCCCCGGTCCCCGATGGAACCCGGGCCTGACGGCGGGTGCGACGGCCGGGCCGCAACGTCGCGGATCGGCAAGCATGGAGCCCCGGCGTCTCTGGACCTGGATGCTTTTATCCTTCGGGCGCAGACCCATACCTTCTCTATCTCCGCCATGGCGTTTCAGGATGCCTGGACCCTTGCCCTGGACCGGGTCCGGGATTGCTGCATCCATGTCATGGCCCCCGATGGCCGCCTGATCCCTTTTTGTCTCTACAACCTGACAGCCGCCGACGGCAGGAGACTATACCGCCCGTGACCATTTGTGAGCCAACACCGCTGGATGCCTGGGTCAAGTCCAAAATCGGCTTGGCCGCCCACCGGGAATTGACCCGGCCGGTCTTGGCGGCCTACCAGTTGGAACGGCTGCGAATCACCCTGGAATATGTCATGCGCTGCAGCCCTTTTTACCGGCGCCGCTTTGCCGCCCATACCCTTGAATCCCTTCAATTGCTTTCAGACCTGGCCCGGTGGCCGCTGACGACGGCCGATGATTTGCGCAAGGACCCTCTGGCGTTTCTCTGTATTTCCCAAGGTGCGGTGGAGCGGGTGGTGACCTTGCCGTCCAGATCCCCCGAAGAAGCCCCCATCCGCCTTTTTTTCAGCGCCGCCGACCTGGAGTTGGCAGTGGATTTCTTTCACCACGGATTCGCCACGGCGGTGGCCCGGGGACAGCGCATGCTGGTGATGATGCCCTGCCGATCCTCTTACAGCGTCGGGGATCTGCTGTCCCGCGGATTGACCCGCCTGTCGGTCCGGGCCGTCGTGCATGGCCCCATGCAGTCGCCCCGGGAGGCGGTTGCGGCCATCCTGCAAAACCGCATCGACTGCCTGGTGGGGGTTCCTTCCGAGATGGCGGCCCTGTCGCACTATCCCGGCCGGGAGCAGATTCCCGCCGGGCAAATCAAAAGCATCTGGCTCGGTACCCAAAACACCCGGCGCGGGGTAGCCGGGGAAATCGGGCAGGCGTGGGGTTGCCGGGTCTTTCAGCACTACGGCGCCGCCGAAATGTGTCCGGGCGGCGGTGTCCAGTGTGGGGTCCGGGACGGGTTTCATCTCCGGGAGGCGGATCTGTACATCGAAATCGTGGACCCGGACACGGGTCAGCCTGCAGCCGACGGCACCAGTGGAGAGGTAGTGGTAACCACCCTTACCCGGGAAGCCATGCCCCTGGTCCGTTTCCGGACCGGTCACAGGGCCGCCGTCATGGCGGCACCCTGCCGGTGCGGAACCGTGCTGCGGAGACTGGGAAACATAAATTAAAAAAAAGGAGTGATACCAATGAACGGATGGGTGGGACAAATATTGGAAGTGAATCTAAGCGATGGAAACATCAGTACGCAACCCACAGCGTCTTATGTGGACAATTTCCTGGGCGGCCGCGGTATCGGGGTCAAGCTGGTCTATGACCGCGTGAAACCCGGAACCGACGCCCTGGCCCCGGAAAACCCGCTGATTTTCAGCATGGGGCCGCTGACCGGTACGGCCATGCCGTCATCGGGCCGCACCGACGTGACCGCCCTTTCCCCCCTGACCAACCTTCGAGCCAAGTCCAATTTCGGCGCCTATTGGGGACCCGAGGCCAGATACGCCGGCTTCGATCACATCGTCATTACCGGCAAGGCGGAAAAGCCCTGCTACCTGTGGATCAAAGACGGCCGCGTGGAAATCCGCAACGCCGCCCACCTGTGGGGCAAAGACACCTTCGAAACCCAGATCCTGATCCAAAAGGAACTTGGCGACCCTGAGATTAAGGTGGTTTGTGTAGGACCGGCAGGGGAAAAGATGGTGCGCTTTGCCAGCCTCATCACCGATATGGCTGCCTCCGCATCCCGCACCGGTACCGGGGCGGTCATGGGCTCCAAGAATCTGAAAGCCATTGCGGTGCGTGGTACGGGAAAGATCAACGTGGCCAGGCCGGAGGAGATGCTGAAGCTTTCCGTCGAAACCGTCCAGGAGATCCGCCAGCACCCATCCTGCCAGGAGCTGTCCACCTATGGGGTGACGCGCGGCGTCCCTTGGATGTATTCCCTCAGCGGCTTCCCGGTGGGCTACTATGAGGATGTGCACTGGGACGAAATCATCAACAATTATGCCGGGCCTTCCTTTGTGGAGCAATTCCAAGTCAATAACGTCGGCTGCTTCAACTGTCCCGTACGTTGCAAGAACTTCCTGTCGGTTCCCGGTCAGACCAAGGGCTTCGTCACCTGCGAACCCTGGAGCGGTTTCACCGGGGCGGTATGGAACCTGGACATGCATGTATTCTGGGAAGCCACCCTGACATGCCGCAAGATGGGAATGGATCACGGCGAAACCTCCGCCTGCATCGGGTTGCTGATGGAGCTGTACCACGAAGAGATCATCTCGGCCAAAGAGACCGACGGCCTGCCCATGGAGCGCGGCGGCCGCGACGCGATTCTCACCACCATTCAGAAGATCGCCAATCGTGAAGGCTATGGCGACCTGCTGGCCGAGGGCCAGAAAGCTTTTGCCACCCATATCGGTCCACAGGCTGTGGAGAAGCTGGACCTGGTCAAAGGCATGGCCCCCCACCCTTACGAATTTCGCGCTTATCATGGCTCGGCCCTGATGCAGGCCGTGGGCCACCCCGGAGACCCGCTGCCCCTGCGCGGCAGCCTGATCGAGTTCGACTGGGATAACGGTCCGGAGTGGTTCCAGCAAGTGGCCAAGGAGCAATACGGCAGCGAGGAGGCGGCCATTCCATCGTCCTATACCGGCAAGGCCCGCGCGGCGATCATCTCCGAGCACAACGACCGGGTGATCGACAGCCTGGGAATCTGCAACTGGCCTTATATTCTGTTTGTCTTCCAGACGCTCGACAAGGCCACGCAGTTCTTCAAGCTGGCCACCGGCAGGGATTGGAGCGTGGAACAACTTCAGCTCATCGGCGAGCGCATCCGCAACCTGGAACGGATTTTCGATGTGCGCCAGGGCTTGACCCGTGATATGGATACCTTGCCCGACAAATTCTTCGAGAAGCCCCTGACCAAAGGAAAACACAAAGGCGCCGTGCTGGACCGGGAGAAGTTCGAACAGATGAAGGACGAATACTACGACCAGCGGGGTTGGGATCCGAAGACCGGTATTCCCACCCGGGAAAAGCTGACGGAGCTGGGGTTGGAGGAGGTGATATGATGCAGATATTCAACAGCCTCGTGGAACTGCTCACCGAACGGGAGAGTGTTGTCCTGACCACGATTCTCAGCCGTTCCGGGTCCGCCCCCCGGGCCGTGGGTACGCGCATGATCGTGCGCAGCGACGGGTCCATCATCGGGACCATCGGCGGCGGAATTCTCGAGGCCAGGGTCCAGCAACTGGCCGAACACGCCTTCGATCACCGGGGCGCCACGGTCCGCGATTTCGTTCTCACCGCCGAAGATGCCGAACAGATGGGCATGATCTGCGGCGGACAGCTTCGGGTCCTGATTCAATACGTGAACGGAAGCGATTCGGCCTATCTCGGGTTTCACCGGCAGGTGAAGGCGGCCCTCGACCTGGGCAAACAAGCCTGGCTGATAACGGAAATCCCGGCAGGGGAAAGGGCGCGCAACGGACTGGTGCAATGCCTTTGCCGCAATGACGGCACCCGCGTTTTCGCCGGGGAACACGAGGATTTTCCCATTCCGCCGCCCCCGGCGGACTCGCGGGAACCCCAGGTGGTTGCACAGGGAGCAGCGCGCTTCCTCATGGAACCGCTCTGTCATGAAGGTGTGGTCTTCATTTTCGGCGCCGGTCACATTTCCCGGCAGCTTGCCCTCTTGACACGGCTTGTGGGGTTTCGAACAGTGGTGCTGGACGACCGGGCGGCGTTTGCCAACCGCGAGCGTTTTGCATCGGCGGATGACGTGGTGGTGCTCCCCTCTTTCGATGGCGCCATGGCGGGGCTTTCCATCGATAAGAACAGCTTCATCGTCCTGGTGACCCGCGGCCACGCCCACGACAAGACCCTTCTGGGGGAAGCCTTGAAGACACGCGCCGGCTACATCGGGATGATCGGAAGCCGGCGCAAGCGGGATGCTGTCTATCAGGACCTTGAAAAGGAAGGCTTCCCTGCAGAGGCTTTCGAGCGGGTGCACTCTCCCATCGGGTTATCCATCGCCGCGGAAACACCGGAGGAAATCGCTGTCAGCATAACGGCTGAACTGATCGCCGTGCGTGCCGGTGCAAATCCGTTTTGTTATAAATGTTAAGTTCTAAGTGTTAAAGAATCGGATAATGGACAATTCATCAATATCAGCCATTGTGTTGGCTGCCGGGCTTTCCCAACGCATGGGACGCTTCAAACCCCTTTTGCCCCTGGGAGCAAGCCGAACCATCGAACGTGTGGTCAACTTTTTTCAGGCGGCCGGTGTGGGCGACATCCTGGTGGTGACAGGTCATCGGGCAGCCGACGTGCGGCAGGCGGTTGAACCTTTTGATGCGCGTTGCGTGGAAAATCCGGATTATCACCAGGGCATGTTCACCTCGGTTCTGGCCGGTATCCGGGCCTTGCCGGAGCGTTGCCGCGGGTTTTTCATTCATCCGGTGGATATCCCCCTGGTGAGGCCCCAGACCGTGGTGCGGTTGATGGCCGCCTTGGAGAACACTGAGGCCGCCATCGTGTACCCTGCCTTCGACGGCCGGCGGGGGCATCCCACCTTGATTGGAAGCCGCTTGGGAGCCAAAATTCCGGGATGGTCCGGTACCGGAGGGTTACGGGTTTTCCTGCAGCGGCATGAAACCGAAAGCTTCGACCTGCCCGTGGCCGACGAAGCCGTCCTATGGGATCTGGATACACCCGGGGATTATCGCCGCATGCAGGACCGTCAACACCATGTCGGCCTGCCCACTGAGCAGGAATGCCGTGTTTTGATGGAGCAGATTCAGGCGTTGCCGGATTCCATCGCCAACCACTGCCGGGCCGTTGCGGTGGTGGCCCAACGCATTGCCCAGGCTTTGCTGGCGGCCGGCGTTCCCATTGATCCCGAGTTGGTTCGCACCGCGGCCCTGCTTCACGATATCGCCCGAATCCGGAAAAAGGACCATGCCCACATAGGTGCAAGTTTACTGGAATACCACGGCTTTTCCAGGCTGGCGCCCCTGGTGCGCGCCCACATGGATCTGGAAATGGACGAGGACCCGTCCATGGATGAAATCCAGACCGTCTACCTGGCGGATAAGCTGGTGCTCGGCGATCGGCGGGTGGATCTGGAGCAGCGTTTTGCCCGCCAAATCGAAAAGTTCGGTACCACACCCTCTGTTCTTGCGGCGATCCTGCAAAGAAGAGCAAATGCCAGGCATATCCAGGCAAAGGTGGAACGGATAACGGACCGGTCCATCGACACCATCACGGGCCCTCCAGGGCCGTTGGAAGGCGTATGAGGATGTCCGAGGAGACGACGCCTAAGCCATCCAAAAGCGCAAGCCCGGACGGAGGCACCATTTTTCTTCTGCGCCATGGGGAAATCCGGTCCGGGGGCGGTAAGCGTTACATCGGCTGGCAAGATCATCCCCTGAGCGATGCGGGACTCGCTCAGGCCCGCCGGTGGGCGGGCTATTTTTCCGGCACAGCCCTAAAGGCTATTTACTGCAGCGACCTGGCCCGCTGCTTTGAGACGGCGCGAATTATCGGGGCCCGTTGTTCCCTTGAACCAAAAGTGCTTCCGGAACTGAGAGAGATCAACCTGGGGGCATGGGATGGGCAGCCGTTCCATACCGTCCAAACGTTTTACCCCCGGGCATTTCAGGAACGCGGAGATCACATTGCCGACCATCGCCCGCCCGGAGGGGAATCCTTTCGCGATCTGCAAGCCAGGGTTTGGCCTGTATTCGAGGAGATCGCCCGCCGCATCTGCGGCCCCACGCTGTTGGTGACCCACGCCGGTGTCATTCGCGTGCTGCTCTGCCGGCTCCTGGGCATGCCATTGGAGAACTTGTTTTGCATCGGGCAAACCCATGGGGCGCTGAATATCATCGCGTTGAGGCCGGAAAGCTGGCGCATACAGGCAATGAACCTTCAGTTTCCTTGAAACCGCTGCTTATTGTTGTGTTCCAGAGCCAGGTGGCATTTTTTTGTTACGCGGTTATCTTAAAATGTTAAGCGGGCGGGGTTTATCCCCACCGGTCGGGACAGAGCCCGACCCTACCCGGGAACCCTCAAAACGCCAGGGGTCGGAGTGATTAGCGTAGGGCCGGCCTCTGCGCCGGCCTGGCATAAAATCCGATACCTGCAACTTGAGCTTTACGGATAACCGGGTTTTGTTATTTTTCAACCAAAATATCAAATGAAAAAATCCAAATGTCAAATGGCGGATGGGGACCGATAATATATAAAATCGATAGAATACCTTCATTTGACATTTGGGCTTTGGCATTGGGATTTGAATGCCGTGGTGCCGCATCGTCTATCATGCAGCCACACCCGTTTAAATTTTTCTGTTCACCGCATCCACGCTCCCTATTTTGGATTGCGCTGCCGCAACCGTCTCATCGGACAGCTCCAGTGGAGCGTGTTTTTTGAGGGCATCAATAAAAGCGGCCGTTAAAGCGGGGTCAAACTGGGTTCCGGCGTAGGCCGCCAGCTCCAGGACGGCCTCTTCGGTGGTAAACTTCCGGCGGTAGGACCGCTGGGAGGTCATGGCCACAAAGGCATCCACAATGGCGAAGATACGGGCGCCCAGGGGGATGCCGTCGGCTTTCAATCCGTCAGGATAGCCGCTGCCGTCCCAATTTTCATGGTGCCTCAACAGCACCGATCGTTCCCCGGCAAAAAGGTCGAAGGGTTCTATCAGTTCGTGCAGCTTGCAGGGATGATCGAGGATATGAACCATGTCTCCTTCATCCAAACTCCTTTTCTGATCGATACCCCCTAACAAATACTTGGTGGCGTCATGAAAGACGGCGGCGTTTTGAAGTGTTTTGACCATGGTTGGATTGATGCCGATATTTTCGCCAACCAGGTCGATGTATTGGATGACCCGTTGGTTATGCGCTTTAAAGCCATCGCTGTTGCGATCCCAAACCATCAGCTCCAGGCATTTCACAGAGGCCTTTTTGGTTTTTTCGATAACCCCTGTGAGGCGTCCCTGGAGATATTTAAAGGTCTTATCCCTATCGGCTTTCCAGAGATCCTTATGGTACACGACCACACGGTTGCGGCCTTCGGCCTTGGCCCGGTAGAGGGCTTTGTCTGCAAATGTCAGCAGATCCCAGGCTTCAGACGGATTCAAGTGAGACACCGTGGCCACCCCCAGGCTGACGGTCACAGAGGTTGCATGGTCGCCGTCAGTAAATTTTTCGGATTCACAAGCGTGTCTGATTTTCTCGGCGGTGTGCCGGGCGTCCGTGTTATCGGCGTTGGGCAGTAAAACCACAAACTCTTCACCGCCGTAGCGGAAACACATGTCAGTTTCGCGCAGGTTTCGGGTGAGCCTTTGGCCGAATTGCTGCAGCACACGGTCGCCGAAGTGGTGACCGTAGGTGTCGTTGACTTCCTTGAAAAAATCCAAATCCAGGAACAGGCAGGCCAGATCGGTTCCGTATCTCCGGGCGCGGCTGAACTCCTTTTCCAGCAGATCGTTCATGCTGTGGCGGTTGTAAAGACCGGTCAGCGAGTCGCGGGTGGCCATCCGGGCCATTCTGGCGTTGGATGCTTCGACCTCTTTTTTCAGTTTATATTTTTCCAGGGATTTGAAAATGCAGCGGGAAAGTACATTTTGATCGATAGAGGGTTTGGGCAGATAGTCATAGGCCCCCGATTTGATCATGTTGGTGGCGATCACCTCATCGCCATAACCGGTGACGGCGATCACCGGCATATCCAGGTTGTTTTTTTCCATCCATTGCAAAAAATCAATTCCCGTGGCGTCGGAAAGCAGGTAGTCGACAAAAATCAGGTCGAATTTTTCATCCCTGAGAATGGTCTCGGCCGCGGCCATGCTATCGGCCCGGCTCAGTTCGATATTATCCTGATCTTCCAGGTGGGCCTGAAAGATTTCATAATCCTCATCCGAGTCTTCCACGTATAGGGCCCGGATTTTATAATCCAAATCAATGATGGCCGCTCCACCGGAATAGGGCTTTGTTTCAACCCGGCGGATGGCGCTCAGCCTTTTGACGATTTCGGCGATACGGCGGCCGGACCTGTCGATCCTGTCGATATGCCGGGAGAAGCGCGCCGGAATCTCCTCACCGACGCGCAGGAGTTCAATGCTGCCCATAAGGGCCGTCAGCGGTTGATTCAGTTCGTGGGAGGTGGCGCCGGCCATCTCCAGCAGGACCTTGAGCCGCTCTTCTTCGATGACCGACTTTTGCTGTTCCAGAATTTTCTGGTTGGCCTCCCTCAAGGCATCGACAGTTCGTCGCAGCCTCAACTCGGCTTGCCGGCGTTCAATGGCGTAAACGATGGAACGGGGCAACACGCCTCCGGGAATTTCACTTTTGACCAGATAATCCTGGGCGCCCCTTTGGCCGGCATCCAGGGCAAGCAGGTCGTCCTTGGCATTGGTAAGCACGATAATCGGCTGGTCCGGTGCTTGCTGCAGTAAATCATCGATTGTGGAAACCCCGAAGCTGTCAGGCAGGGATAAATCCAATAGAACCACATGGAACATGTGCTCCGACAACCGCTTTAAGCCATCGGCCAGGGTGCTGACTGTTTGGAGGACAAAACGGCCGTTTTCGGCTTGTTTCAGGACTTCCGCCACCAACCTGGCATCTGCGGGATCGTCCTCGATTAACAGTACAAAAATGCTTGCTGTCGTTTCCACAGGTCTTTCCTCTTATCGCTATGGTATGATGTTACACGTCCAATCCATCGGCCTGCATTCAACATTGCTGCTCCTTGGGCAGTTGGACCACTGTCAGCCAGAACAGTTCGATGGACTCCACCACCTTAATAAACTTTTTCCAGCCCACCGGCTTGGTGATGAAGCAGTTGGCGTTCATATCGTAGGCGGCCAGGATGTCCTCTTCACCTCGGGAAGTGGTCAGCACGATCACCGGTATGCGTCCCAGTTCAGCATCTCGCTTCAGCTCGGCCAATACTTCGCGGCCGTTCATACGCGGCATGTTCAAATCCAGCAGAATCAAATCGGGCCGCGACATCTTGGCATAGGGGCCTTGTCTGCGCAAAAAGGCCATGGCCTCCATACCGTCGGGCACATCGTGCATGATAACGTGCAACTTGTTGTTTTTCAACGCTTCCCGGGCCAAGCGCACATCGGCCGGATCGTCGTCCACCATCAGAATGCGAATCGGTTCCGGGGTTTGCATGGAACTCATATTAAATGTCTTCCTTTTGGTCGGCAATGGTGAAATAAAAAGTACTGCCTTGGCCCGGTGTCGATTCCACTCCTATGGTGCCGCCGTGGCGTTCGACAATTTTTTTGCAGACCGCCAGGCCGATGCCGGTGCCGTTGAACTGACCCCGCGGGTGCAGCCGTTGAAAAATCTGGAAGATGCGCTCGAAAAAGCGCGGCTCGATACCGATGCCGTTGTCTTTCACGGAAAACCGCCAGGTCTGCTTCTGCCGTTTGACCGAAACGTGGATTTTCGGTGGATCCGATCCCCGGTATTTGAGGGCGTTGCCGATCAGATTGCGCAGGAGTTGTTGCAACTGAGAGTTGTCGGCCGTCACCACCGGCAGTGCATCGTAGGAGACCACCGCGCCGTTCTCCAGGATAGCCAGCTCCAAATCATCGAGCACATGATGCATGACGCTCATCATGTCGATGGGCGCGAAGGTTTGGCCTCGGTTTCCCACACGGGAGTACACCAGCAGATCGTTGATCATGATCTTCATGCGCCGGGCGCCGTCCACGGCATAATCGATAAATTCACGGGCATCCCGGTCCAGTTGCCTCCGGTAGCGCTCGGCCACAAGTTCCATGTAGCTGCCCACTTTGCGCAACGGTTCCTGAAGATCATGGGAGGCCACATAGGCGAACTGCTCCAGTTCGGCATTGGAGCGCACCAGATCTTCATTTTTATGTCGGAGTTGATCTTCCAACCGTTTTCGGTCGGTGATGTCGATGGCAAGCTGCAATCTCACTTCGCGGCCGTCCGGCCATGTGATAATGCGGTCGGTAACATCGAAGTGTTTATCGAGCGATGAATTGTAATACTCCCAGAAGTATGGTCTGGGCTTCTGCTTCAAGATGATCTCGTTGGTGCAAAAGGGGCACGGGGTGTCCAAACCCTGATAGTCCCTGTAGCAGATGCCGCCGACAAGATCTTTCCGGAAAGCCTTCTTGACGGCCCGATTCACGTACAATATCTCATAGGTTTGCGGATCGAACACCAGGACAATCTGATCGATGCTGTCGAAAATGGAAAGCAGTTGCTCACGCTCCAACGCCAGTGCCGCTTCCGCTTGTTTCTTCTCGGTGATGTCCTGATCGGCGCCGCGGTAGCCGGTCAGCCGTCCCTCCCGGTTGACGATGGGCACACCGTTGGTCAACATGCGGACCCGGCGGCCGTCTTTAGACAAGCACCAGTGCTCGAAGTTGACAATGGGTGCCTTACGCGCGGTAAGTCCGGCCAGGCATTCGCGCGCCTGTCCGCGCTCCTCCGGTGCCATCAGATCGAAGGGTGTGCGCCCCAGCACCTCCTCCGGCCGGTAGCCCAGCACCGTATACATCCGTCCGCTGCAGAATGTGTAAACCCCCTCGGCGTCTGTTTCCCATATCCAGTCGCTGGCAGAGTCGATGATGTCCTGAAGCCGGGTCTCGCTTTTGCGGAGCGCATCCATATTTTGTTGGAGGTCGCGTTGGGTTTGGACCAGGAGACGGCGGTCCTCGAGGAACTGCTCGACAGCGCGGGCCATATTCCCGATCTCGTCATCCCCCCGCACGGGGACCTGCCGGGCTCCTGTGTGCGTTTCTTCAAGTCGCAGACAATTGCTGACCTGCTGCAGGCGCCCCACCACGCGCCGGCCCAGAAAATACCTGGAAACCAGCCAGGCCAGGATGACACTGCCGGCGAGCAGTGCCAGCACGCGTAACTGGTCATGGGCCGCTGCCGCCGTGAGTTGCCGCAGGGTTTCCTGATAATCGCGTGTGAAACGGGCTGACAGGTCATAGGTGGAATCCACCAGGGAAACGACCTGGCGGTGCATCTCACCGTGAAAGTGCAGGAGGATCCCCTGTTGACGGGTGGACTCGGGTGGAGCGAATCTGTCGGTCAACAGGTTCCTGCGCAGTTGGACCACGATATGGACGGTATTGCGAAATAGCTGGTTTGCCTGGTTCAGGGTCAAAACCGCGAGGTTGTTAGAAGCTTGACCGAGGCGTTGGACGAGACCATCCAGGAGATCGAGCCGCTCTAAAATCTCGAGATAACTGGCCTGCATGAGGTCGAGCGAATCGGCGGTCAGCATACGATTCGATTCGCGCTCGAGCAGCAAGGTATGCCGGACCAGATCCTGGGCGTGCTGCAAATGCGCCAGGCGCTGCCCGGCCAGTTGCCGGGCCGTATCGGAAGAGACGCGCCAACCATAGATGGCGGAAAGGCCGCCGGCCACGATCAACAGCACCGGCGCCGACAAGGCCAACGTGAACTGCCATCGCAGGCTTCGCGGCAGGGACAGTCGGAGGAAAAGTTTGGCCAACATGGGGGGCTCTCCTCCTTAGCGTTTCCAGATGTGCCGGTAGATATCCCGGTAGCCGTTGTCCGGGTCGTATTGCAGGTGCGGACCGCCGTCATATTTGACATTCCGGGGTGTCACCAGGTGAACCGGCGTGATATAGCCGCTTACCGGCCGGTGCGCCAGCAGGCGGTTGAGCTCGTCCACCAATTGCCAACCATGCACGTTAAGCGGTTCGGCGACTGTGGCGGTCTGGAAAGTGCCGGCCTGGATCCGCATGAAGGCAGCGGGACTGCCGTCTCCGGCTGATAAGAAGCAAATGCCCCGGGCGGCCTCTCCGGCCTTGATCAGCTCCGGTACCGCGTAGTCGAAGTAGATGTCGTTGATGGCCAGTGCGTATGTCCAGCGTTTGCCATGACGCGCGAGCAGTTCCCGGGTGACTTCGGGCATTTGCTGTGCGCTTTGCGAAATGGCCACGTCCCGCATTTCGAGCAGCCGACATCCTTTGCAGGCGCGGATCACATCCGCCATGGCATCGGCCTTGGCCATGGCGATCTCGAAATTGGAATCGGTGAAGATGACCACACCGGCCCGCCCTCCGGAAGCCATCACCGCCGACGAAGCGGCGATGCGGGCCACCTCAAGGGGATCCGTCGAAATGTTCATTGCCACCGGATTGTCAACCATGGGTCCCGCCTTGGGACCCACATGCCAACCGACCATGGGGACACCCCGGTCGGCGAGAGGCCTCAGCCGGGGCGCCATGGATCTGGCATCGGTCCCTACCAGAATGAGACCGTCGGGCGCCAAAACCAGGACGCCGGCCATCGCCCTGTCCCTTCCCGCAGGAGTGCCCCCGGCATCGAAGACCTTGACCTGCCACTGCAAGACCCCGGCAGCCTCCCGGATCCCCAGGGCAACGCCAAGGATACCGGCGTTGCGCAGGTCTTCGCAGACCATGGCAATGGTCTTTCCGGACACGCCGGCAGGCCCTGACCGGGGGCCTTCCCAAGGCGGATTGACCTTGCCCGCCGCCGCCATCCACTGCTCCATGTCGGCCGGAGACGGCGGCGCGGCCGGATCGCCAACATGGGCGGAAACCGCGGGGGCAAAGAGGAAGCAGACCGCCACAAAGGCCAGTACACAATGCGCGCTCATGACATGTCGCTGCCAACAGGAATGGTCGATCACAATTGCTCCTCATTCACTTCGAGTCAGCGTTATTGACAGCAAATCCAATGCCATGCTAATCGAAACAGCACTAACATGCCGTTATTATATAGTTTAAAAAGATCTCCATCGCCCCACGATGGTTGCATGACAACCGTCATGTCAAAAATCCGTCATTTTCTTTGGAATAAAATCGACAGCGCCAACGTTTATCATGATAGAGATTAAATTAAAGCGCGGAACAGCAGAGTGCCGGATGAAGAAACAGTTCAATGACATTGCCCTTTCCCATTTTAACGCCTTGTATGGGTTTGCGTTATCCATCACCGGGGTGTCTGCTGATGCCGAGGATCTGGTTCAGGAGACTTATTTGAGGGCCTGCCGAAAGTTTGATCAATTTGAGTTCGGGACCAGCTGCAAGGCCTGGATGTTCAGGATCATGCGCAATATCGCCATTGATCAGATACGCAAAAAAGATCCACTGTCGTTGACCGGCAATGAATCTTGTGATGACGAAATCGTCTGCCCCCATATTAAAGCCGATCATCTGCCGTGCACCATCGATATCAAAAGGGCCTTTGACCGGATGCCATCCAAATACCGGATTGTCGTGCTCCTCAAGGATATCGAAGGATTTACCTATCAGGAGATCGCCGAGATACTGAATTTTCCAATCGGAACGGTCATGTCGAGATTATACCGGGGCAGGCAGACGCTAAAATCGATCCTGTCCGTTAAAAAGCCGCGCAATATCGGAAAGAACGTATTGGAGTTAAAAAAATGAAAGATTGTGCTGATATTAAACAGCTATTGTATCCATACCTGGACGGTGAACTGGATGTAAAAAAGAATCTGGAAGTTGAAGCGCACATTCTTGATTGCCAGAAATGTTGCGATTTGCTCAACGAGGAAAAACGGTTCCTGTCCGTCATTAAAAATGGATGCCTGCAGGAAGAGGGGCCGCCGGCGTTGAAAGTAAAGATCGATCGGATGCTCTGCAATAAGCGGCGGCCTTTTTCACGTTTTTTTTCGAACCACCCGTTCAAAGCGGGCTTTGCCGCCGCATTGGCCGGAATGCTCATCTTTTTTTTGAGCGGCAAACTGCTTGACCTGGGTATCCATCGAACACCGCCATTTGTCAGAGCCTCGGTTGAAAACCATTTAAAGTATCTTAACGGAAATCTGCCGCTGGAAATCGAAAGCCATGATTCCCAGGCGGTAACGGCATGGTTTAGTAAAAGAGTCAGTTTTATGCCGCACCTGCCGGAGTTGAAGGACGACATGATTGTCCTTGTCGGCGGCCGATTGGCGCAGTTCAAAGGAGAGCAGGTGGCCCTGGTCAGTTACAGGATAGATAAAACGCCGGTATCCATGTTCATCATCAAGGGGAATCCCAAAGCCAATGTGGAGAGCGGAGAGTTTACCTTCCTGAAAGGAAGGCGGTTTAACTTCTCCCATAAACACGGGCTCAACGCCATCGCCTGGACCGATGACGGCAATCACTTTGCACTTATTTCCAGCCATCCGTCCCAGAATATTATGAGCTGCAAGGTTTGTCATGCTGAAGGCTCCGGCTTGTCTGACATTAACACCTTATTAGGAATGTGATCATTATGGGTAAAATCACATTTCCGGTTGTCGTTCAAAAAGATTCGGAGCCCGATCCGGTCAAACGGAGATTGCTTTCCGCACTTGGATGGGGATCTCTCGCTATCGTTTGCGGAAGCGGCACCATTTCAACTTTGCGATTCATGTATCCTAGAGTTCTGTTTGAACCGCCGGCCTATTTTAATATCGGTTTTCCGAACCAATTCACCTTCAGCGATCAGGTGGACAGCCATGGTGTTTCCCTGGTGATGTTAAAATGGAAAAAATCCCACCGGACGTGGATCGTGCTTGAAAAAGACAGGATGTATGCCATCTTCGCAAAATGCACCCATCTCGGCTGCACCCCCAGCTGGTACGAGGAGGACAGGACCTTCAAATGCCCCTGTCACGGCAGCCAGTATTACAGCAACGGGGTCAATTTTTCGGGGCCGGCGCCCCGGCCCATGGATCGATTCAAGATATCCATTGCCGAAGACGGACAGATCGTCGTGGATACCAGCGTTTTGTTTACCTACAAGAATTTTGGCAATCCTTATGCTTATTTGGATCTTGAGCGTTTAAGCGCTGTATAAGAGTAACACTGGATTGAGATGGCAAAGTCAGAACAGAAAAAGAATGGTTGGTCGGATATCCTGAAAAAAGCCGTAACCGATTCAAATATCCTAAAGTCTATTTTCCGCCATGGATACGCGGACACCGAGAAAAACCGCTCCATGCAAATTGTCTCCAATGTCTTTTTTCACCTTCACCCGGTGCGGTTAAAAGAGCATGGATTTCGCATCCGGTTTACCTGGTGCATGGGGGGAATTACCTTTCTGCTTTTTCTCATCGAACTGGTGACCGGCATCCTGTTGATGTTTTACTACCGTCCGGTGGTTGAATATGCCTATATGGACACCAAGGCCTTGATGATCGATGTGCCCTTTGGAAGGGTGCTCAGAAACATCCACCGCTGGGGGGCGCACCTGATGGTGATGACCGTTATGATACATATGCTCAGGGTGTTTCTCACCGGTTCCTACAAGCCGCCGAGGGAGTTTAACTGGGTGATCGGCGTCATCCTGCTCATCGGCACCCTTTTGCTCAGCTTCACCGGTTACCTGCTGCCCTGGGACCAGTTGGCCTACTGGGCCATATCCGTGGGAACCAACATGGCCCGGGCAACACCGTTTCTGGGACATGAAGGACCCTTTGCCCTTTTGGATAAATACCACGACGTTCGTTTTCTTCTATTGGGTGGTAGTGAAGTAGGCCCCAGTGCGCTGCTGCGCTTTTACGTTTTACACGTGATTTTACTCCCGGTGGTGGTCCTGGTTTTTGCCGCTGTCCATTTCTGGCGCGTCCGTAAGGATGGGGGGATCAGCGGACCCCTCTGACCCCAATGGTGCAAAAGCCGGAGGACTCCAGATCCGGTGTTGCCGTGGGTTCGCAGTAGCATACTACGGCTTCACCCACGGCGCCTTGACTCTGGAGCCCTCCGACTTTTGCACCCTATGCCGGAGGACTCCAGATCCGGTGTTGCCGTGGGTTCGCAGTAGCATACCTTGGGCTTCACCCACGGCGCCTTGACTCTGGAGCCCTCCGACTTTTGCAACATTGGGGTCAACACATGCAATTGAAACGGCGGTCACAATTAGAATGCATACGGATTCATTGAACATGGGAAAAGAAATAGCATCTGAGGAGAAACGGCTGCGGGTGTTGGCCGTGGTCGAGGGCGCCGCTCCGGCCGGCGGCAAAGAGCCGGCCAGGGAGCGATTCGTCTGGCCGGACCTGGTTTTCAAGGAGCTTTTGGCTGCCGTCGGCATCATTGTAGTATTGATCATTTGGGCGCTGTTAATGGACGCTCCCCTGCGCGCGGAAGCCGATCCCTCCTGGACCGAAAATCCGGCCAAAGCGCCCTGGTATTTTGTAGGCCTCCAGGAGCTGCTGGTCTATTTCGACCCCTGGTTGGCCGGTGTGGTTATGCCGACCCTGATTGTGTTGGGCCTGATGGCCGTTCCCTATATCGATATTTACAATCCGGTTTCAGGCCGGTATGGGCTCTCCCGAAGGAAAAAGGCCTGCGCCATTTTCCTTTTCGGATTCTTTTTGTGGTTCGGCTTGATTATCGTCGGCACCTTTTTTCGAGGGCCGAGCTGGCATTTCTACTGGCCGTGGGAATCCTGGCTGGTGGAAAAGCCCGCCGGAGAAGCCTTACGGTCTCTGCCGGCCATTGTGGGCGCCGCTTTTTTGGGGCTCTACTATATCAGTGGCATGATGTTGCCCCCAATCCTCGATAAAAGGTTGCTGAAGCGTTTTGGATCCATCCGGTACATGATCACGGTTTTTTTGCTGCTGACCATGCTTCTGGTTCCGATTAAGATCCTGTTGCGCTTGGTTTTCGGCATTAAATACGTACTCATAACGCCATTCTTCAATATTTGACAGAAATGAAACTAAAACCGGTTCAATTATTATTGCTCGTTGCTTTCGGTATCGGCTTTTTGGCTGCCACAGGATGGACCCTTGTCACTGAAATCGATCAGCCGTGGAAGCGATTCCAGAAGGATTTTACAAAGACCGAAAAAGAGTTGCTGCTTGAAAAGAAAAGACAGCTTGAAGATCAGAAAAAGGGGGCTTCAGAAGCTGCATTAAAGCAGCTGAGTGCGCAAACCCGGCGACTTGATCGAAAAATCAGATTGAATCAGAAGCGAACCGCAAAAATAGACCAGGTTTGGATCGAAAATGTCAAACGCGCGGACCGTTGCATGACCTGCCACAACGGCGTGGAAAAGGCCGTCTTTGCACAGTCCGAAGGGGTTTTTGTCAAACATCCGTCCGATTTTCTCAAAACCCATGCCATTAAAAATTTTGGGTGCACCCTTTGCCATGACGGCGACGGTATGGGCCTGACCGTTTCATCGGGCCACGGCCAAGATGTGCACTGGAATCGCCCCCTTTTGAGTGGCGCGTTGGTGCAATCTTCCTGCCGGAGGTGCCATCCCTATAACGAACAGATTCCCCAACACATCTCTTTTCCGCAGGCGCCTGTCTTGAGCCGGGGCAAGCATCTCTACATTGCCAAAGGTTGCAGGGGATGCCACGAGCTGGCCGGCTTCAAACGACCGGAGAGTATTGCACCGGTGCTTTCCCGTGTGGGCGAAAAAGTCAACGGCCATTGGCTGGCAATGTGGCTGAGAAGGCCCAAAGACTACCTGCCGGATACCATCATGCCATTTTTCGATCTGCCATCCGATGAGATCGATGCACTCAAGGCTTTTCTGCTTCATCGGAAAGGGGAGAACTTGGCCGACGGAACAGATGTCGGACCGGCAAATTCGGCCAACGGTAAAAAGTTGATGGATAAAATTGGATGTCTGGGGTGCCATAAAGTTGCCCACCGGGGAGGAACCTTCGGACCGGATCTGTCCAGGGTGGCGGAAAAAATAAATCCGCGCTGGCCGATGCCCTGGGTTAAAAATCCGCTTTCATACGATCCGGAGACAGTGATGCCCGATTTTCGGCTGCAGGATGATCAAATCGGAGATATCGCGGCGTATTTATTTACGCTGGGCAAGAAAGAAACGGCCGAAGGGTCGGCTCCCGACCCCAGGAAGATTGATACGGGCAAAAAGCTCTTCGGCCAAAGGGGCTGCACCGGTTGCCATACCATGGAGGGGTTTGCCTTGGGATTTAAAAAGGCCCCGGAGCACACCGGGTTCGGCGACAAACGCGTGGACGAACTCGACTTCGGCAACGTTACCGATATTCCCAGAACCCGGGCCGACTGGGTCCTGGCCAAGGAAAAATCCCCCCGGGTCTTTACCACTGAGACCATCCGGCTGATTATGCCCAATTTTGAGCTTTGCGACCGGGAGGCCGAGGCTTTGCGGGTTTTTGTGTTGAGTTTTACCCAGCAGAATCTGCCCGTTGAATATGGGAAAACCTTTTGGACCCCCGATGATCCCTATCTGGCCGGTATGCGGACAATAGAAACCTTCAATTGCATTGGCTGTCACAAAATCGGACTCGTCGAAGAGCCGTTGGA
Source organism: Desulfobacteraceae bacterium (assembly GCA_050124755.1). Classification (GTDB taxonomy): domain Bacteria; phylum Desulfobacterota; class Desulfobacteria; order Desulfobacterales; family Desulfosarcinaceae; genus JARRKU01. The sequence goes on along the minus strand of JASFER010000057.1, from coordinate 2,808 downwards.
ACTGACCGAAGATGTAGCGGATAAGTATTTCTGGTCCGCATCCAACTACGTTCTGGAAGATATCGCTTTAAGCGGGCAAACCCGCTTTGGAAAGGGCCGGGAATTGAGCGATCTCCAATTCAAAGCCCTTGTCGAACAACGGCCGGAAACGGAGAATCTGTTGTTTCGCCACCGCTGGTTTTTGGACATGGATTCGGTGGACTACCTGAAGCTGGACATGGGATTTAAAAGCATAAACGCCTCCGGCATGGATGAGGGGCAGATCCTTACCAACTATAAGGACCTCAATTTCGGGCCGCCCATCCTGAACTACGAAGGTATCAAGGTGCAGCCCAACTGGCTGTTTCAGTTTTTAAAAGCGCCGTATCCGATCCGACCGCTGACAAAGGCAACCATGCCCACCTTTGACCTTACGGAAAACGAAATAGTGAACCTTGTCGGGTTTTTTCAAGCCCGGGACGGCATCAACCATAATCCGTTTTTTACAACACCTGAGCTCCAACGCGCTGAAACCGATTCGGCTGAAAAGATATTCAAGGTCTGCCTGCAATGCCATTACTTTGACCAGGGGCGCACCCGGAGCAAAGACCGCTTCGGCAACCTGAAAGGACCCAATCTGGCCGAGGCCAAAAGGAGGTTGCGGCCCGAATACATCAAAAGGTGGGTCAAGTATCCTGATCTTGTCATTCCCGGAACACAGATGAAGAATTTTTTCTACTATTTCGACATCTATGCGCGCTTTGAAAAACTGAAAAAAGACGAAACCGGATTTCCGGATATACCGTCGGAGAAAAAGATCGCCATGATGGCTCAATTTTTAATGAATCCGTTTATGGGGACAACCCTGGCGGATAGTCGGTTGCAGAAGCCGGAGGACTCCATATCCGGTGTTGCCAAGGGCTTGCAGTAGGGTCTACTACGGCTGCACCCTTGGCGCCTTGGCTATGGAGCCCTCCGACTTCTGCAACATTGGCGCAATGACTGCGTTTTAAATTCAAAAAAGCCGGTTATCTTAAAAACTTAAGCGGGAGGGGTTGATGCCCATAAGTGCTCAAATAAGGATTCTCAGCAGATTTTTTTGGGTTTCGCTAATACCGCTTTATAAACCGGTCGGGACAGAGCCCGACCCTACCCGGGAACCCTCAAAACGCCAGGTACCGGAGTGATTAGCGTAGGGCCGGCCTCCGTGCCGGCCGGGTATAACATCCGATATTCGGCATAGAGGTTGTCTTATCATTATTCTTAATTTAGCGCTTATGGGGTTTATCCCCGTCCGCAGAACGGCTTTATGGATAACCGGGTCAAAAAAAAGGGGGAAGCCAGATGCAATTCTTCAAGATTAAACGGTATGGGCAATTATTTGTTCCGGGCTCTATTCTTCTAGCCTTTTTAACCAATCCATTCATAGCCGCCGCACAAGAGGCCCCGGCGCTCTATCAACAAAAGTGCCTGTCGTGTCATGCGGTCTCACCGGCCAAGAAAGTCTCCTTAAAGCAGAGAGCATCCATCAAGGGGATGCCCTTGTGGTTTGCCGGCAGCAAGTTTAAAAAAGAGTGGCTGGAAACATGGCTGGCGTCCCCGCAGCCGATTTTTATGGTAAAATGGGGTACCCTTGAAAAAGGCGCCTCTGATCATCCCGCCGTCGACGCTGCTGAGGCCAAGCAATTGGCCGAATATCTGATGACGCTGGTCGATGCCCAAGTCCAAAAGGAGACATCCGTTCCGCTGCCCAAATCGCGCGGCAAACGCAGATCCTTTCTGGGCCGCACAGCGCAACTCTTTGAAAAACATCAAGGTTGCTATGCCTGTCATCGATATCTGAACAAGCGGAGTCAGGAACTGGGCGGTTTTAGCGGTCCGTCGCTGGTGGAGGCCGGTAATAGGCTTCAGGCCGATTGGGTCTATGCCTTTCTGAAGGACCCTAGAAGATACTATTCCAACGGCAAATGCCCCATTCCCGGTGATATGGCCTTTAATAAATATACGGATGAGAACAGGGCCGCCCTGGCAACCTATATTGTCAATATCGGGAGCAGATGATTTTAACTTTTTCTCTTTTTGTTAACGATATTACCGAAAGGACGTGTGCGATCATGAAAGGTTATTCAAACAAGAGAGTACCGCAAAAATGGCCGGTCTTTATCGTTACCATTTTTCTCTCGCTGTGGTTGACGTCCAACCTCAAGGCCCAAGACACTGGCAGCGGGAAAGAGCTATATCAATATTATTGTGCGCAATGCCATGGAGAGAAGGGAGATGGGAAAGGGATAAACGCCACTGAAGATCTCCCCACACAACCAAAGGATTTTACTTCCCCAAAAAATTTACCGGTTTTTTCAGACGAACAGATCATCAATACCGTCACTCACGGCGGTCCGAGGGAGCAACTCTCTTTTATCATGCCGCCATGGGGCGATATCTTGTCGGCTGAAGAGATCGGACGCCTTAGAGCATATCTAAGAGAGATATGCCAGTGCAAATTTGATCCTGCGGCGGCTGCCAAGGCCAAGGCTGAACAGGAAAAGCAGAAGCAATAACGTATCTTTATCATAGGGCCTGATCGTTTTTATAAGCATGGAGGGGAAGGAGGTGAGATCTTCAGGCTGATGAAGATGAAATCACAAGAAGGGTAATGGATGCGATGTTTTCCAGTCATTCTTAATGACGGGGCATACGAAATTACGAAAAGGAGGTCTGGCAATGAAGGCAAAAAAGATCTATCTGACAACATCTTTGTTTCTATTCACGCTATTGGTTTTGATGCTGGGTGCAGGATCTGCCGGTGACAGGGAGGTTTATATCGAGGTT
>JASFER010000056.1:0-26340 GCA_050124755.1 Desulfobacteraceae bacterium | reverse complement strand
ATCAACCCGGAAGAGGTGGTCGCCATGGGCGCGGCCGTACAGGCCGGCCTCAAGGCCCGCAATGAAGAGTTGAAGGATGTTGTCATTACCGATGTGTGCCCCTATACCCTCGGCATCGAAACCGTAAATGAGATCCGGCCCGGTGTGTTCAGCGAACCTTCCTACCACCCCATCATCGAGCGCAACACGGTGATACCTGTCAGCAGGGTGGATGGCTTTCATACCCTGCAAGATAACCAGAGCAAATTAAATGTGAAGATCTACCAGGGCGAGAGCCACAACCTTTCCGAGAATATCTTTTTGGGAAATCTCACGGTCAAAATCCCCAAAAAGCCAGCGGGCGAAGAGACCATCGATGTCCGGTTCACCTATGACATCAATGGATTGCTGGAAATCGAAGTGACCGTTAACAGCACCGGCAAAACCAAAACCCTCGTCATCGAAGGAAACCCGGGGGTGCTGAGCCAAAAGGAGATCAAAGCCAGCCTGAAAAAACTGGCCGCCCTGAAAATTCACCCCAAAGACCAGGTCGAAAACAAGGAGATTCTCACAAAGGCAGGCATCCTATACCAGGAGGCCCTGGGCGATGTGCGCGCAGAGATAGGATTTCGGCTGGACGTATTCAAAGCGATCCTGGAGCGCCAGGACCCAATGGAGATCAGAAGTGCCAGGAACGATCTCAAGCAGTTTCTATGCAACTTGGGACTATAGTCAACTTAATTAATCTCTTGTATATCTTGGGTTGGTCCACACTAAGCAAATAGAATAACAACAATAAGTTGCTTTTAACCATTGAATGGACTTGGACAGATTCGTTTCAGGGGGTTCCACCAACAAGTGATGGTGATTGGGCTCCAGATAATACTTTTTACCTAGAACAAAGTGGCGACTCTAAGGACTTAATCATACGCGTGCCTGATTGACGCCATTGTTATTTTTGATAAAAATAGTTCACATCTGCGTATTTTGTTCTCCTGACAGTCAATTTCCTTGTACGTATTATCAAACGACGATTGGTATTTCAGCACTTGCGCAACGCAGATGACTCAAGGACAAAATCCCATGTGTGGAGCTCATGGGAAATAAGTTCGGACCATCACCGTAAAGAAAAAATATGGATCAGGCATAGGGTCCGGGCCAACCAATGTGGTCCCTGTCCCCGAAACGGCCCTTTTGCAGGGCTCCGGCCTCATCGGTCTTTCAGGGTTGTGCAGAAAACAACGATGATTCTGAAGGATCGTTTCAAACCGCCGGCGTGATTTATCTTACTCCTTACATTCAGAAATAGATTTACATCTGTTTCTTGTTGAGGGCAGCAATACGATTACTTCACATTGTCTAGCTAATATACTGGTGCAAGACCGAAGACTTTGTTCAGCACTTGGTTTTCCGCTGCCTCGCCATTTTTTATGCAGGCCGTATGGTCGGCGCCTTCTGCCGGTTGATGTTATACTAAGGTTTGTTTGTACCGTTAGGCCGTAAAGAGCATTTTCCCCCTTCTGATTTAATGGAGAGACGACAGTGCTTTGCAGAAACAAAATTACCCCTGGCTTCTTTTTGACGATGATCAAACTAAAGTGGTACATTCCGATAACATGGCTTGTCTTCGTTTATTTGTCGATCTTATCACCCGTGGCTATGCAGACCGCTGAGTCGGCAGAACCGATTGTCGCCGATCACACCAGCACGGACATCTCGGCTATTCCCCAAACAGCCCTTGAGGCAGCCAAGGCCAACCTTCGCATCGCATACGGCCACACCTCACACGGCAGTCAATTGATTACCGGTATGAACGGCCTGGTAGATTTTGCCAATAACGGTGGAAAAGGGCTCAGCTTGCCGGAGGACTTTTTTTCCTGGAACAACGGCGGCAGCAACGGAGCACTGGACCTCAGGGATCAGCCTTTTTCAGACGCGTTGGATCTGGGAAACCCCGATCGCACGGCCTGGGCCGACGCTACCCGCAGCTACCTTAATACACATCCCCAGGTGAACGTGATTATCTGGTCCTGGTGTGGACAGGCCGATACCACTGAAGAGAATATCAATACCTATCTGACATTGATGAGTCAATTGGAAGCGGATTACCCCGATGTCCGCTTTGTCTACATGACCGGTCACCTGAACGGATCCGGCCTTACCGGCAATCTGCACCTGAGAAATGAACAGATCCGCAACTATTGCATCAACAATGACAAGATCCTTTATGATTTTGCCGATATTGAAAGCTATGACCCGGACGGCCTTGTAAACTACAATGCTTTGCTGGCCAACGACAATTGCGACTATGACAGTGATAACAACGGCTCCCGAGACAAAAACTGGGCTGTTGACTGGCAGGACGCACACACCCGGAATGTGGATTGGTACGCCTGCACCAGCGTCCACAGTCAACCGCTGAACGCCAACCAGAAGGCCTATGCGGCCTGGTGGCTGTGGGCGCGTTTGGCCGGATGGGGAGAATGCACCCAAGCGCCAGGCAGTCTGAACGCGGTTGCGGATTCAGATACGGGGCAGATCACACTCAATTGGACGGACAACAGCGACAATGAAGACAGCTTCATTATCCAGCGCCGGGTGGACAACGGAACCTGGGATGCAGCCCATGATTCGGTGGCTGCCAATGTGACCACCTTCGCGGACACCGGGCTTGCTACGGGCACCTACCAGTATCGGGTGGTGGCTCACCGGGATAATGACGGTAGCGGCAATCCATGCGACTCCGGAAATTCCAATACGGCCCAGGCGCAAATTATCGACCCCAACCTGCCGGCTGCACCCTCGGCTTTAACGGCCACGGCGGATTCAGTGGCCGGTACCATAACGCTTGCCTGGACGGACAATGCCGATAATGAGGATGAATTTGTCATTCAACGGCAGGTGGATGGGGGGGGCTGGAATAACAGCTATGCGACCGTTGGTGAAAATGCAGTAGCCTATCTCGATTCAGGGCTTGCCGCCGCTGCCTACAATTACCGTGTCATTGCGAAAAATAGCTACGGGGATTCCAATCCTTCCAACACGGCTTCAGCCAACATCGTGCAGTCCGTGCCCGATGCCCCATCCGGCCTGACTTCCGAGGTCAGCGGTTTCGACATCACCTTGTCATGGACGGACAACAGCGACAACGAGGATGCCTTTGTGGTGGAACGGAGCGTGGACGGCGGAGCTTACGCCCCCTTGGTCGACGACCTTGCGCCGGATACCCAAAGTTATACCGACGCCAACCTTGAACCCCTGCACACCTATACATACCGGGTCAAGGCGGCCAACAGTTTCGGCAGTTCGGCCTATTCCAACGAGACCGAGCAGTACATCTACGACCAGGCGATCACCATTATATTGAACAATGATGACACCGGCGAAGTCATCGATGCTTTTCTGCGGTCGACGGAGCCCGACACCAATTTCGGCAGTACATCCTACACCACGAGCTACGACCGGTTTATCATTCAGTTCAACCTGCCGGCCGAGGTCATGGGCAAGAAAATCATCTCTGCTGAAATAAGCTTTTATGTTTATTCAGTCGACCCGGGTGATGCAGGAACGCAGCTTGAACTTTTTCGGGTAACCCGACAATGGGAAGAGGGTTCGGTGACCTGGAACACGCCTTGGCTAACAGCCGGCGGTGACATCGGGGAATCCGTAGGGCAGGTCACCGTAGAGGATATAGATCACGCTTATTTAACACCGGTCGACATTACCGGCACGGTCCAGCATTGGGCCGACGGAAGTGTTTCCAATTTCGGGCTGATCCTGGACAAAGGGCCGGATGTGGGCATGGGCGTCAAGGCCAGCGAATACCCCAGTCCTCCTTACCTTTCAATCACTTACACCAATAAGGTGTGTGCCGATTTTAATACGGACGGTGACGTGGACGGCGAGGATTTGTGGCAGCTGGCCAATGACTTCGATCCATCCTGCCTTAGCCCTTTTGCGACAGCCTTCGGCCGGTAATGGCGTCAAGAGCATGTCAGCGCTGCATTGTTGCGGTTGTAACCGGATTTTGGGAAAGTACCTTATTTCCAAAAGGACACATTTGAAGCCATTTCAAAATGAAGATGTAAGCTCAAGGGGCAAAGCGGGGCCGGGGTTCACAATGTCGGCATATCCAAGCCTGTTGGGTTCCGGATAGAAATTTAACATCGAAAATGAATAAACTAGCGGAGGATAAAAATGAATGACTTAATTCATCGCAATGGGCGGAGACTGATCCTATGCATCGCTCTGATCATCTGCAGTGCTGTAATTCCGGCGTCCACATTGGCCGCTGAAGTCAATGTCTATGCCGAAGGGGCATATACCGAAACCGATTTGGTGCTTCATATCTATGCCGACATCACTTCCGGCGCCATACTGAGCTTCGGGGTCAAGGTCACTTATCCGGCGACCGAATTGACTTATTCTTCGGCCACCAAAAACGAGGCCGTGTGGTATATGGGCGATGGAACCACCAACTACCCCTATATGAATCCTGAAGACGACGGCTCCAATGTAGTGATCATCGGCGGAAAACTGGATACCGCAGATCCCACCGCCGGTGTCACCGGCACCCGGGTGCTGCTGGGCACGGTGACATTCACCCACAGCGGGACCACGGATTTTTCCGGCGTCACCCTGACCTACGGCCGCGGCGACGGCTCAGGCGCCTACAAGAATTTCGTGGAAACGGATGGGACGGTAAAAGATGGTGAAGTCACGGGTTTTTCAGTGGAGATATATGAGAGGGGGGATGCTAATGCTGATGGCAATATTACGCCTGCGGATATGATCGCCATAAGAAATGCATATTATGGCGGTGCTTCGTTACCATCTGAAACTGCTGCAGACTGCAATGCTGATGGCAGTATCACACCAGCGGATATGATTTGTATAAGAAACAAATATTATAATTAATAATACTTTTTAGCAACTGATCAGGAGGGATAAAAATGTCTAACCGCACAAAGATTATTTCAATTGCCATTATTTTATCGACTTTTTTATTGGTACAACCTTGTACATCGTTTTCTGCAACCATATTTTCTATTGAAAGCGCTAGTCTCCTATCCGGTGAAACTGATGTTGTGTTGGATTTTTCTGTATTGAATGTTGATCCAACAGAAAATATCGACAGTTTCACCTTCGACTTTACTTTGAGTGAAGGTCTATCCCTAACTGATGTTGTTTTCTTGAATGTTCCGGAAGCCTGGTCGGCTAACTACAACCTTAGCAAGAATCGATTAGGAGCAACTGATTTTGGTTATCCAGCAAGTCCGCTTTCTTCAGATTTAATTCCTTTTGCACAACTGTATTTTACGATAGATCAGGCATACGCCGTACCAGGAAACGATTTCACTATTGGATATGATTTTTATGAGGTAGTAGACTCAAATTATTCACCTGTACAACTGGATACTTCGTCATTTATCGAAGGCACAATTAGTGTCGTCCCCATCCCCTCAGCCCTGATACTGTTCGGCTGCGGTCTGGCGGGTATGGTTGGCATTCGTCGTCGCCAAATGCGGAATTAATAAACCGGATTGCTTTTTGGGTTGTTATAGAACCGGGTGCTTTGCACCCGGTTACAAATTCTAAATTACGGTAGCGTCGGGCCTTTTTTCGGATCAATAAAGGAGATAATCAATCATGCGAAGACGACTTCTGCTACTAAACCTTGCAGTCATTCTTTTGCTTCCATCCCTTGCATTGGCAATTTCCGGTGATGTTGCCGGCACCTGGACAAGTGGCAGCACGGTTACAGTCGATGGTGATATCCGTGTTGCAGCCGGCACCCAATTGGTGATTGAACCAGGGGTTACAGTCCTGTTTACCGGCCAATGGCGTTTCGCTGTCGAAGGGCTCCTGGAGGCTGTTGGCTCCCATGATCAGCTAATTGTCTTTACACGTGCCAATCCGACAGAAGCGTCCAAATGGCGCGGTATTCGTTTTGAAAGTGCAGATGATGCTTCCATATTGCATTACTGTGTCATCGAATTTGCCAAAGCAGAAGAGACCTATCCGGAAGTCCGCGGTGGAGGGGTCTACATCAACAACTGCTCACCGACAGTGAGTCGCTGTATCATTCGTTATAATTATACCCACAATGCGAATTATAACGGCGCCGGCGGTGGTATTTGTTTAAACGCCGATAGCAACAGTACCATTGAATACAATTACATCACGGAGAACATATCTGACTCAGGCGGCGGCATCCTGGTCGGATCGGGTTCTCAAGCGATCATTCGTTATAATATCATTGATAACAATGAGGCCTATTATGCCGGTGGGGGCATCTATCTGTCCGCTTGGAGCAACGCTAAAATCCACAACAACTACATTCGTCGCAATATCGCCTATTACTGGGGCGGTGGCGGTATCAACCTATGGAATGATAATTGCAGCCAAGGATTCTGCACCCAGGTCTACAATAATGTGATCGCATTCAATGTTTCCACATCTACCTCCGATGCCACCGGTGGCGGGGGCATCTATTGCCGTTACAACAACTCGCAGACATTTAATAATACCATTGCCTTTAATACGGCCAGCAGGGGCGGCGGTGTCTATGTGCTTAATCAAGGCAACCAAATCCCAACCTTTGACAACTCTATCATCTGGGGTAACAGCGCAGGAACCGGCGCACAGGTATATTTATACCCGGACACATCCAGCGTGGCAGCGTTCTCCTACTGCGATATTCAAGATGGATGGACCGGCACAGGCAACATCAACGCAGACCCGGTTTTTGTGGACGCAGCCATCGGCGACTTTCACTTGCGTATAACTTCTCCCTGTATTGATGCGGGCGATAATACCGTCGAAGGATTGCCCGACGAAGATATTGAATGGGATGAACGCCGGATAGATCAGCCCGGTACAATCGATACAGGCAATGGCACAGCGCCCATTGTGGACATGGGTGCGGATGAGGTCGATGGTCTCTGCAAAGGTGATTTTGATGCAGATGGGGATCGTGATGGATCAGATCTTTGGCAATTGGCCCAGGAGTATAGCCAAACCGGTTGCATCACTTGCATGGCAGATATTAACCATGACAACGATGTCGATGTGGATGATCTGTTTCTCTTTGCCCTGTACTATAGTCGCCCGAATTGTCCTTAAGACTTTGCGATAGAAGGGGTATTCATTGAATATGTCGGTAAGTCAAAGAGAGACTCAATAAACTCGAGGAGGAATTATGCGCTGTATGAGGTACAAATTTTCAATATCACTTATTGTCATGACCATTTGGTGTGTCTGCTGTATTGCTATGGTCAGCGCCGCCGAGGTCAGTCCTCCGCAATCCTTGACCAGGACAGATCAATTGCATGACGGTCAAACCAGCGACGCCTTTGCCGCGGCAGCGGACTCGGGTCCCATCATATCCCCCGCTTTTCTTGCGCCCGCCCAATACATGGTCATAGAGGTCAAACCGGCCAGCGGTCACAGCTTCAGCAAAGGCTATGGTATCAACAACCTTTCCCAGATTGTGGGCCGGACCTACAACTACAATGCAGACACCCAAGAAGTTGAAGATCAAAGGGCACTGTTCTGGGATTTACGCACCGGCAGCAGAGCCCTGAGCACATTGGCCGAAACCAGCGGTGGGTGGGGCATCAACGATACGGGAATGGCCTCCGGCTTCTCCACCAATGCAGAGGGCCATAAAAGGGCGGTGAGGTGGAATCTCGATGACGACAGCCTATTGGACCTTGGTACGCTGACCAACCCCAACACGCAGCAAAGCGGCGACGAAAGCTACGGCTATCAGGGACTCAACAATGCCCACACGGTGGTGGGGCACGCTGAAATTCCCAATGATGCTGGTGATTTTGTGCCGTTTCATGGCTTTATATATGACGACGCCAATGGCATGCGAGACCTGGGAACGCTCACCACTGACAGCACCTACATGGATGGGTACAGCATTGCCTACGATATCACCGAAACCAATGTCGTCGTCGGCATTGCCAATACCGCCGGATGGGGCTACCGCGGCTTTGTGTGGACTGAGGAGAACGGCATGGCAGAACTGGCCGTAGACAGTGCCAGGGCATCCGGTGAATGGTATGCCACAGCGATTAATGAATCGGGTTTGATTGGCGGTCAGGTGATCGAAGGTGCTGGCATCTATCCCTACTACTGGCCTTCAAAGGACGTCGATCCCGTGGCGGTGACAATGCCGACAGCCTATCCATATGGAGAGATTTACAGCTTGAATGAAAACGGCCAGATGGTCGGCGGCATGTTTAATGACGCCGAAGAAGATCGCGCTTTTATCTTCGACAGCATAAACGGCTTGGTGGATCTCAACGATCGCATCGACACGGGCAGCGGCTGGCAATTGCTCACTGCGGTGGATATCAACGATATGGGGCAGATCACCGGCATCGGCGAGCTCAATGGAGATAAACGTGCTTTTGTACTGACGCCCGACGCCGATACGGATGCAGACAGCGATATCGACGGCAGAGACATTTTCGCACTGGTTCAAGAGATAGGACAGACACCATGCAGCGGTGGTTGTTCGTGTGATTTTAACGATGATGATGCAGTCAACAACATTGACGTTTTATTGCTGGCGATGATTTTGGGGCACACCAGTTAGGCGGAATTCCGGAATTCCCCCAATATCCCACTGCTGAAAGCTGATGTCTATTCGTACATCGGTATTTTAACCGGCATCGATATCCGGTAGCGGTCCGAATCGGCGCTGTCTACCGCTGAATATTCCCGGCCCGGCATTACAAGCAGGAGATTTTGAACACCCTGAATTTTTTTACATGTATCGAGGCATAACTCTTTTGGAAATTTTCGATTGATACAGGTTTTGCATGGGGAGGATATCATAATGGCCTCCTTTCAATCCTTTGCCATTAGCCGTATGCCAACAGTTAAATTTGCATTCACCAGTTCCCAATCAATTTAAATCGAACCGAACCAAGCAGGGCATCGATTCCACTTAATACGACAAGAAGCAAAATTCGCACCAACTCAATTTGAAAAAATATCAAAGTAAATACAAATAGATAGGTGTTTCACCGAATCGATGCGGAAAAAAGCTGTCAAAAAAAGGCAGTAATCTGCCAATTTAAGGTGCGGGTGAATATAAAGAGGGGCAATAGGGGGATGAGCCATAAACCCTGGAAGTGGTTTCAAAATCTCCCCTCGAACCCAAACTGCGTGATTTTGTGTTAGGCTGCAGATTTAAATCCTCGAAATAGAGGACTATTCCTCCGGTTTAATTCTGCAGCCCGCCTTGATTTTGGGCCCGATTGAAGGTTTTGAAACCACTTCTTGTGTTATGGAAGTTTATCGGGTCGTTTGAGCGTCTCATCCACCCACTTCAGATTTGCCTTGATGAGTTCCGGGATAGGCAGTTCATAAGGGCAGCGGGTCATGCATTCACCGCATTCGGTGCACTGCCGGGCCTTGTCTACGGCATCCTTGCCCCAGCCGGTCAACAGAAACCCGTCTCCAAATCTTTTCACTGCATACCGGATGCCCAGCACGATCTGGATGGGGATATCTTCCGTACAGGGCTGGCAATAGTCGCAACGCCGGCAAAAGCTTTTGTCGTATCGGCTGCGAATTTCTTCAATGGCCTGTCGATCCGCAGCGTTCAATTGATAATTTCCGGAAAAGACCGCCCAGTTTTCATCAAACAGGTCCTGGGTTTCAACACCTGGAATGGCTACGATCCCCGGTTGAGACAGCACGTATTTCAGCGATAGAGAGGCATTGTCGATGGCTCCGCCTGAGAAGGGCTTCATGGTGATAACCGCAACGTTTTTTTCAATTGCTTTAGGAATCACTTTCTTTTTGGCTTTTGGTTCCAGAAAACTGAAACACACCATGACGGTTTCGAACACATCATCATCCAGGATGCGATCGGCCAGATCCAAGCTATGGGTACTGAAACCAATGTGCCCGACCAGGCCTTCATCTCTTGCCCTGCGCATCCCCTCCAGCGCGCCGCCCCGTCCGATGATGTTCTGATAATCCTGCTCGTCTTTTACAAAATGGCACTGATAAATGTCGATATACTCCCGCCGAAGGTTCTTCAGGCTGATGTCAATGTCCTTGCGAATCTCATCGGCTGCCCGGGCGTGGGATTTGGTGGCGATGACCACTTGTTTCGATGTTTGAACCAAGGCTTTGCCGATGACCTCCTCGCTGGTAGTATAAGCGCGGGCAGTATCAATAAAGTCCACTCCGCATTCCACTGCATGCCGCACCGTATTGACGGCCTCGTTTTCATCAACCCGCTGGATGGGGATACCCCCCAGCCCTAAACGGTTAACTTCAAGTCCGGTTTTCCCGAGAATGATCCGTTGTTTCATTTTCCTATGATCCTTGCAATTATTGGAACCCGTCACGCATATTTACTGTTTGTTTCAACCACATGAAACAGTTAATGAAATCGATTGAGCGGCCAGCTGTAGGTGTAGACGCAGGGTCCTCCTAAAATCGCAACAGCATCGGTGAAGGGAGGGAAAAGGAACAATCGCTACAACTTATGAATAAAATAGAATAGATCTGATTCAAAGGTCAAGCGTATATATAAGGGCAGATAGGCACATATCATCATAGGGTCTGACCAGGAATTCCGGAACGCGGTTATCTTAAAAGATTAAGCGGGCGGGGTTTATCCCCACCGGTCGGGACAGAGCCCGACCCTACGAGACCCTCAAAACGCCAGGAGTCGGAGTGATTAGCGTAGGGCCGGCCTCTGCGCCGGCCTGGCATAAAGTCCGATACCTGCAACTTGAGCTTTATGGATAACCGGGTTCCGGAATTCGATGTTATGAAAGCCGGAAGCGGTTTGGATACCTTTATCTGCTTTAATTCCGTCCGGTCGGATGGGATTGCTTCAGTAGAGTTTTTGGCAGTATGTTGATAGATAAAATCAGGATTTGACATATCCAAGCACTTAATGTATGCAAACAATGTAATCGAGTATATCTTTGGATTGCCGACCTAGAAGTACTTCTTATAAAAAGACCCTTATGGAGATCGCACGGAAGAATCGGAAACCTGATATGTATTTCCGTTTTAGGTATCATTTGAGTGTGTTTTCGCTATTTATAGTTCTTGCAAGTCATGCCTTTGCAGTAACCTACGAAGGGACGGTCCGCGTGAACGGTAAATCGAACAAGATCACCTTTGAGATCACCGAGCAGAAGCAAACCAATATTCAAATCAAACTGGACAACATGCCGTATGGACAGTCAGAATGACACACATCATTATTGACAATGTTCATTACGGTTGATGGGTTTTCCATCAATGCAGACAGTGGTGTGAGCCGCGATATCGATCAGGCGGTGGGGGGATTGGTGCAAGATTTGGATGCGACTTTTTGTGATAATTTTCATTGATACTTGAAAACAACATGATAAATTCAAGTTTTGTGAAAGGAGGCCAGCATGAAAAAATCATTTGGCGCTAAAACCATGGCATTTCCCAACCCTGTCTGGTGTGTCGGGTCCTACGATGCTAAGGATCGACCGAACCTGATGACCATTGCCTGGGGCGGGATCTGTTGTTCCAAGCCGCCGGCTGTCACCATATCGTTGCGCAAAGCCACATATACCTATGGTAACATCATGGCGCGCATGGCCTATACCATTAATATCCCTTCGGTTGAATACATCAAACACGCCGATTATGTGGGGATGACTTCCGGCAAGCGAGAAGATAAGTTTCAGGCCACGGGCCTTACGCCCATGAAAAGCGATCTGGTGGATGCTCCCTATGTGGCCGAGTTTCCCATGATATTGGAGTGTAAGGTGATCCACACTTACGAGATCGGTCTGCATACCCAGTTTATTGGTGAGATCCTGGATGTGAAGGTCGAGCAAGATGCGCTCAACGATGCCGGATTGCCGGATATGAATAAGGTGGAGCCTTTTATCTACGGCGGTGAGATTCAAACCTATTATCGAATCGGTGAAGCGATCGGCAAGGCTTTTAAAATCGGCAAAGATCTATAACGGCTCGTATCAATAATTCCGGTGTCTCAATCGCCGGCTGATGGGAATACTTCCAAGAGGCGATATGCTTTCCCATCTGCCATTAGCCCAACCGGCAACAACAAGGAGTGTCATGGCTAAGCGCATAGAGATCAGCGCGTCGGCCCCGGACTTTGAATTGGCTGATTTTTCCGGTCGTCCGGTACGACTGTCCGACTACCGGGGCCGGCGCCACGTTGTGCTGGTCTTCAACCGGGGCTTTTTCTGACCTTTTTGCCGGCGGCACATGGCGCAGTTGCGCGATGAATATGATCGCTTTGCAGCCTATGGCAGTGAAATCATCGTGGTCGGGCCGGAGGGGCCGGACGCCTTCAAGGCTTTCTGGCAGAAGAATGGGCTGCCCTTTGTCGGACTGCCTGACCCCGAACATCAGGTTCTCAAATTGTACGGTCAGAAAGTCAACCTTTTTAAGTTGGGGCGCATGCCCTCCCAGGTCATCGTGGACCTTCATGGACAGGTCCGGTTCGTGCACTATGGACATTCCATGATGGATATTCCGGCCAATAGCGAAATATTCTCCCTGCTTGACAAACTCAACGCCTTATCAGAGATCGAACGGCACGGACCAGATGAATCACCCTTGTGAGACCAACACAACAGTGTTTCCCGGGGGCATCCATATGTATCCGCAACCCGCTTGCCTCTGGTCAGATCTTGCAGAACGCGTTCACAGATGGTAGAGTTTGCCTCAGTGATGCTACTGATGACCATACCAATGGATAAGGTCGCATGCTTTTTTCCGAACACCAACCGCCGTCATGCTTGAAACCTTACGTGAGATACTATTGGACCCTGCAGCTGGACACGCCTCCGGTTTCGCACGCCAGTCAGCGGCTGCTAACCGAAGGCTTTGAATTTACATTCAATTTGGCTGAGCCGGTTGACATCATCAATTGCGACGGCCAGAGAACGCGCATATCCGCAACCGGGATTATCGGACCGATGAGCCGGCCCATGAGGATGAGATCGACCGGTCCCATCCATCTGTTCGGGATCTGTTTTCAACCCGGCGGCGGCTATCCCTTCTTTAAATACCCGGCCCATGAGCTGGTCGACCAGTCTCCTGGTGTGGAGGATCTCTGGGGAACCAAAGGACGCGAATTTGTCGCCTATATCCATAGTGACTGCCAAACGACCCAAGATTGCATCGAGGCCGTCAATGCATATCTGATCAACCGCCTTGAATCCAATCGTCGCGATGACAGCGTCACTCAAAAAGCCATCGAGACCATCGAAAGCCGTAAAGGCCGCATCACCATCGAACAACTGGCCCGCCGCCTGGGTTTGAGCCGTCGCCATCTGACACGCAAATTCAAAGAGCGCATTGGCATAACCCCAAAACAGCTGTGCCGCAACATCCGTTTTAAGCAAGTTTATAAACTCATTGAAACTTCATCGCATAACACCTGGGCTGATCTGGCCGTCACCTGCGGCTATTACGACCAGTCGCACCTGATTAATGAATTCAAATACTTCACGGGCAGCAGCCCGGACGCTTATTTCTTTTCTTCCCCTCACGGGCCTGATTTTTTCACCGCCAATTTTTAATTTTTCCCTCCTTTTCGGAATCCTGGCCCATTTTTCCAATACAGCCGATTGGGTTGGGTCTATGCTTATTAGGAAGGAGGAGATCCAATGTCGACAAAGAAAAGAAAACCCTACTCCCAAAAACACGATCCGAATTTGCGTCCTGACCCTATTATTGAAGAAGAGCTGAAAAAACGGGATGCAAGCCGGGAGATTTCCTGCGCCCTTGCCTTTGAAATCGCCTATGGGTTGGGCGTGGATCCAAAGGAAATCGGCCGTACAGCAGATATCCTCGACATTCCTCTGGTAAAATGTCAACTGGGATTATTCGGCTATACGCCGAAAAACAAAATTATCAGAGCTGAAGATACGACGAACCGGGACCTAAAAAATGCGCTTGTCGAATCTTCGGACAACAACCGTTTATCATGTGAAATGGCCTGGCAAATTGCCGACCGGTTTAACATCGGCAAACCAACGCTTGGCAACATGTGCCAGGCGAACAGGATTAAGATTAAGGGCTGCCGGCTGGGCGCCTTTTGATGGAATCCCAAGCTTTGGCATACACGATTCAAGGGAGTTTTATATGACTGCGGCCGACAACGTCGATTTACGCGCCAAGGCCCTTCGCATATACCGTTTCATCCATAACCATCTCTATTTGAACCGGCCGGATATGACCGTAAACGGCGAAGATTTCAACGCTGCACTTCTTATGGGTCTTCTGGTAGGCCTTTGCCGGGGCAAAGCGCTGATCATTGGAGAGCCGGGTTTGGGAAAAACCACCTGCGTCGAGTATGTGGGCGCCCTGCTGCACCGCATTCCATTGGGGACCATCTGGCGGGGAGAGGTTTCCGGACACCCCGAACAGACCGAGGAAAAGATCATTGGACGACCTGATCTGGGAAAACTGAATCTGGGAGAGGAGGTGGTGGTATGGTCGTATTTTACCCTGCTTCCCATTAAAATCGTGGATGAACTCAATCGGCTGCCGGAAACCAAACAAAGCATGATTTTAAACGGCGTGGACCGGGGCCATTGGGAATACCTCAACGACGCCGTCATCAATCGGGAATATTGTCTTTTTGCAACCGCCAATTACCAGGACCGGGGCACCAACACGATTATCGCTCCGCTGATGGATCGGTTTGATGCCATGGTGGAGTCACGGCATCCGGGTGCGAATCTCTCCGGTCTCTTAAGCGCCAATGGCGATCATGGGTTGACCCTCCGTCACGCGGCACTGGAAAAGGAGTTTCATCGTGTCTTGAGCGAACCTATCCCCTATGATAGCCGAATGCAGAAGTTGGACGCCTTATCGGACCGGTTCGGCGACTTTTTGTCAAAAGCGGGCGACATTCCGAGCTTTACCCACGCAGAGCGGTGCCTTGTTTATGAGCAAAAGAGCCGCATTCCGTTTGATGTGGACTTCAATGCCTTTTTGCGCGTGGTGATCGCAGAGCTCTCTTTCTGCCACGCTTACGGCCAGAAGCGATCCAATGAAAAATGCCGGGAGGGGTGTCATTTTGCCGGTTATCTTTGTGGGAACATTAAAAATTGCCTTTCAAACCGCTTCCCCAAGAGTACCCGCAGCCTCTCCAGCGCCCTGGCCTGGCTGCTTGGCGATCAAACCGTAGGACTCCAGCATCTTGAAGCGGTGCTGCCGTATACGCTCGCCCATCGGATTCAGTGGAAAGAACCGGCCGTAGCCGAGTGTGAACAAGCGTTGCGCAATGATCCGCTTGAGATCCATATGGCGAAAAAAGCGGTCCGGGAGATGCTCCGACGATACAGGGAGCAGGCCCATCGAATTCAGCAAGCTCTTGGAACGGCCTGCCGCATCGCCGAAGGTGAAATGGAAACACCGGTTGCGGGTGATCACCCCCTTTTTCACGAGATTCTCAAAGATTTGGGCCGGGAAGCATACATCAAATGAAAAACCCGTTTCTTGATTTTAAAAACGCAGCCGCAACAGAAAAAGAAATTCCCCTGGAGCGAATCGTCCGGAAAAACCGACAAGTGATGGATGCTATGGCGAACGCTTTCCATTGTCTGGACCCGGATCGTGTAAAAGAACTCTGCCGACTTTTAGACCACGGTATGCGGTTTAACAGGTATAAATCAATGCTTCCGGGCATCGAACTGCCGAAGTTGTTGAAAAGCACCTTGACAAATGCCGCGGCCGTCTATCAATCCAGTTTTCGACTGATCCAAGCCATTGAATATGCGCCCAATGACATAGCGCAATGGTGCGCTTGGGTTGAACTGTCCAACGAAGCCGGCGTTGAACCATCCGGCCCTATGGGAATCTATCTCTCCGCACTGATCAATGCGTCCAACGAGCGGCATTTTGTTTTGAAGATACATCATCCCAAAAGCAGACTTCATTTCCTGGGGTTTCGACTTGTAGAAGGCAAGCACCTGTCAGTTCATGGGAATATGGGGCATTTTACCGGCGCAGACTTGCGCGGCGGATATATGAAAATCATCGGTTCCACAGGCAGTTGGTGCGGTGCGGATATGACCGGCGGCCGTATCGAGATCACCGGAGATGCCCTGTCAAAAACCGGTGTCCGGATGAAGGCAGGGCAAATCCAAGTGCACGGACGAATTCATGAGATTGCAAAGCACCGATTCGGAGGTGAGATCCAAAGCAAGGATGACATGTAAAGCGACCCCGCCATCATTTCAATTTTAAAGTTGCCGGGCATTGCCATGCAGCATCTAAATGACATTTTAAAATCTGTCTGGCCAAAGGTCAGGGCCCGCCATTTTTACCCCGAACTCCCTCCACCCCGGCTTGCAGAAGGAAGGGAACGCGTCGGTCTGGAAATGAAGGGCAAAAGAATCTCCATATCAACGGCGTTTGTCGACGAGATGTCCCATTTTGTGGATCCCCGACGCATTTTAGAAGGGCTTCTGGATCATGCCGTATCACACCACATCTATTGCCCATGGGACTTTTCAACCCACCTGATGCTCTATAAAGAAGCCGAATCGGTTGTTCAAGATAGCAATATGGCCAAAAAAGTTGCCGATTGCTTCATGGATGTGGTTGCCGATACCCATTGCATCAGCCGGAAAGAAACCCCGCTTCCCGAAATATACCGTCATCTGCACAGAGGTCGATTAGATGAGGTCATCTGCGCGCTGTATCAAAAAATTTGGGGCCTGGATCTCGGCGCCGATAAGTTTGAAAAGATCGCAACCCGCTTGTCGCACATTCCTTATCTGGATCGCAGCCGTTGGCCTGACAGCATCCGGAGATTTACCGCGGTCATTCAAGAACTTTTCGATGAAGAAGAAATGGATGAAGAGATGCAAAATCCCAGCCGTATGGGAGACCATAAACTAAGCCGGTATTCACCCCGGGAGATTGAGCAGGGCCTGAAAAAACTGGCATTGGCGGCGGCCACCCCCGGTGAATTCAATTCAATTTTACAGGATATTCAGGACGACCTGTCAAATACGCTTGGGAATAAAGGTCAGGGTATGGGGTTGGGAAAAGGCGATGGCTTTGATGCCGATATGTTTTACTATATGAATCTTGCCCAAAACTATGCCCTTCCCATCCGAAAGCGGCCGGTGCAAAAGAGCGGTTCTCTCTTTCCGCACCACCATGTGCCTTGGGAGGCCGGCAAACCCTTTTATGATATTGACCCCTGGAAAAGTTTCGGCAAAATTATGCCCGGGCTGACGAAAGCCTGGCAACGCATTGAAGGCGAAATTTTCGGACATGAATACGCTACGCCCGATTGCATGGTGATCATCGACTCATCCGGAAGCATGGTCGATCCCAGTAAAGCGATTTCCCATGCGGTTCTGGGTGCCGCCTGTGCCGTGGATGCCTACCTGCGAAACGGGGCGCGCGCGGCGGTCTATAACTTCAGCGATGCCGGTGCCGGCGATGAACTCATCTTGCCTTACACGCGCAATAGAAAAAAGATATACGGTGCGCTTTGCCGTTATTTCGGCGGAGGTACTCAGTTATTTGTAAAGCATATTCAGGCGCTTCAAACAGAACCGCTTCCGGATATCTTTTTGATTACCGATATGCAGATCACCAACCTTGAAATCCTGGTCCGATATTTGAATGAGTGCACCAACCGCATTACAGCGGTTCACATCGGGGAAAACAGGCACACCGAGGTATTTCAACAAAAAACGGCCCTGCAGCATCACGTGCATATCCACTGTGTCGAGAATCTTCAGGATATTCCCGGAATTGTGCTCGGACGCGTCCGGGAGTATTTATATGGCGTCTAAGCCGGGGCGCTGCTTTCATGGTGAATCATCATCCGCCGAACTGCTGGTCAATGGGTACATGGCTGATGTGGTTGATGTAGTTGGTCATGGTCTTCAGGCCGATGATAGGATTTCTTCCGTGCTCATGTTGTGGCCTCCTGATTGGATTTCCCATGTGAGAACCCCGGATGCGGAAAATGCGGTCTCCAAGGAAACCTCGGGGTTGATTGAAAGAACTCAAATACTGTGAACCTTCTGTCGGTAAAAGGACTGGAACCTTACATATTGCTCCGGAACCTGCATATATCGTCCCCATTTGGATGAATCGGATGCCGGGCCGTGACTGGGCGATATGCGCTCCGGAGCGGGGCCGATAAGTGGAAGATATTTTGCTCATTTTGCCACAGGATGGTTCATTCAGAAGGATTGCGTCTGATCGTCAAAAGGCAACGGCAATTGCACCCAGCTTGTCGAATCGTGTTGGGCATCCTGAAAATTGGAAACCGAAATTCCCAGCAGCCGCACCTTCTTGTCCCCGGCTTCGGTTCCGGCCAACAGTTTCTCAACCTGTGCCATGATGGTGTCCGTATCGGTGATGGGCTCAGGCAACGTGACACTTCGGGTGACCGTCTGAAAATCGTGGTACTTAACTTTCAATGTGAGGGTCAGGCCCCGGCGATCCTGCCGGCGCAATCCTTCGACAACTTTATGTGCAAGACCTTCAAGAATGACCATCATGCGGTCCGTGTCGTCAATGTCTGATGCGAGGGTGGTCTCCTTGCCGTAGGATTTACGAATGCGGTGGGGTTGAACCGGCCGATTATCTTTTCCGTGGGCAATGTTATAATAGTAGTGGCCGGTTTTGCCAAAGTAGCGGACCAAACGCTCAAGGCTGAATCGCTTGAGATCCGCACCGGTTTTGATCCCCAGTTTATGCATGCGTTCTTCGGTGACCTGGCCCACACCAAAAAATTTTCGGACGGGCAGCTGGTCGATAAAGGCCGGCGCCTGGTCCGGGGTGATAACCGTGATCCCGTCCGGCTTGTTGCAATCCGAAGCCACTTTCGCAAGAAATTTGTTGAACGAAACGCCGGCAGAAGCCGTCAGCCCTTTGGTTTTGTGAAAGATCTGCCGGCGGATCTGCCGGGCAATTAGGGTGGCGGAGGAAAGGCCTTGTTTGTTTTCGGTGACATCTAAAAATGCCTCATCCAATGAAAGCGGTTCCACCAGGTCGGTGTACTTGTAGAAGATCTCCCGGATCTGACGGGAGACGGACTTGTACACATCAAACCGGGGCCGAATAAAGATTGCCTGGGGACAATGTTTATAGGCAATGGCGCAGGCCATGGCCGAATGGATCCCGAACTTGCGGGCTTCATATGAACAGGCGGCCACCACCCCCCGGCTGCGGGGGTCGCCGCCTACGATTACCGGCTTGCCTTTGAACTTTGGATTGTCTCTTTGCTCCACTGATGCATAAAATGCATCCATATCGATGTGGATGATTTTTCTGATCTGTTCCATCGGACTGGTAGAGAAAATGGGGCGTTCCTTGATTGGACGGCATCAGCGCTTTTTGGTTTGGATGCCTTGGCCATTTTCCGTTTTTTCTTTATGCCTGACTATGGCATAAAACGGCTGGGCTTTCAATGACGGCCGCTGTTGAAATTAGAAGTGGTTCCAAAACCTCCCCTCGAACCCAAACTCTGCGTTGGGCATCAGATTTAAATCCTCCAAGATAGTAGACTATTCCTCTATTGGCTCATTCACGCATAGCCGGATGATCCATGTAGGTCGCCCATTTGGATTTCTGATCCAATCGGGGAACCCACATCGGGGCGCAGTGCGGGTATTGCCATTTGAACTTATCGACCTTTTTGATTTGAAAACTCTCTTCCAGCGGATGGGAAAAAACTTCTCTCAAGTGCCTGTACTGCAGCCAGTTAAACTCTTCTCTGACTTCATCCGGATCAACCGTAGGGGTCGCGCCTTTGGGCACGTATTTTAGTAAGTTTAATGGTCATATTGTTCGGCATATTCTGCATCGTTATACATCGCTTCGCCATACAGGCTTTTGCCGTACTCGCCGATGATCTTCTGACCATCTTCAGAAGAGAGAAAGTCGATGAATTTGGACGCCATAACCTGGGCATCACCGTTGCCCTTTGGCAGGCAAAGACCGTGATAGGTATTAATCAGTACGAGGTCGCCTTTAAAGAGTACCTTCAAGTTGTGAAGATCTTTCTTTCCGGCAACCCAGGTGGATGAATCCGTCATGAAATACCCTTTGACCTGATCCGCTTTTTTCAAGGTGGCCATCATAAAGGCTTTTGTGGTGATGTACCAAGGCCCTTGCGGATCGATGCCGGCTTTTTTCCAGATGGCGCGTTCCTTTTTGTGGGTTCCCGAATTATCACCCCTCGAGAGGAACGGTGACTGGCTTTTTGCGATTCTGGCGTAGGCATCCGAAGCACTTTTTGCTGCGGCTATGCCTGCGGGGTCGTTTTCCGGGCCGACAATATAAAATTCATTGGAACCGATCAGGGTTCTTTTGATGGCCCATCCTTCTTGCACCGCTTTTTTTTCGGCCGCCGGCGCGTGGACCATAACAATCTCCACCTCTTTTTGGTTCAGAAGCTTCAGGGATTTCCCCGATCCGGCCTTAACCCAGCACATGGACGTCTTGTGGATGTCATTGAAGGCTTGAGCGAGTTCTTTGAGCAAACCGAGTTCGCCCGGGCTTCCGGTGGCAAGCCTGAAGGTCGGGCTTTCATCTCCAAAGGTTAACTTGCATTCACCGGCATTACCAACAGCGACGAATGTTAAGAGCAATAGTGCCGATACGAAACCATATTTCAGTCTTTGGGGATAGAACATGTTCTCTCTTCGCCTCCTTAATGAACGTTGTATCAATTGGTACTGCGGGTTACGGTTTTTATGTGGTTGGGGAAGGCCGGAATTCAATTTTTAGCTACAATTTCGATGTGGCTTTGTCAACAATAATGCCATAAAACTCCGTTATTATAGAAAAATATAACCGATACAAACCGATACTAACAATCAGGCGCCGACTGAGCATGTCCGCATCAAGTGGTTTGGTCTTTGTGCAGGACCTTGGGCATCTCAGGCCAGCAGCGGCCCTTGGTCAGCTGTACCAGCTGCACAATGGAGCGCCCCAGGTTTTCCAGGGCGTTGAGCAGCCACTGATTCTCATAAAACCCGAGACGCACCTCTTCCATGGACTGCATGCTGTGCCCCGTGTGATAGACAAACGCCTGAGGCGGCAGGATAAATCCGTAAAGATTCAAGATCAGCATGATGTCCTTGGCCACGTTCGCCTGTCCCAATTCGCTGCCCGCGACCACGATTCCCCCGACCTTTCCCTGGAGCGGGTTGGAAGCCTTCAAGGACCCCTGGGCGATTTGATCCAACAAATCGAAGCACTCATCCAGAGATTTGTTCGCCCGCTGCCTGTCAATGGCCGGCGCCTTGAAACTGACCCATCGTTCAAAAAAGCGTTTCAGTACGCTGGACATGCCGAACATGTAGGTGGGGCTGGCAAATATCACAGCATCTGCATCGATGATTTTTTGGGCGATGGCCGTGAAGTCATCGTCATAGCAATCGCACAGGTAATGACAACGGGTTTCCATGTCTGAGAAACACCCCCTGCAGGGGTGGATGTTCATACGCCCCAAGTGGATCATTTCAGTCACGCAGTCCGCGGAAAACTTGCCGGCGGTCTCCAGAACACTCTGCAGCATAACGGTGGAAAGCGAATCGTACATGGCATGGGGCTCGCCGGCCCTGGGCGAACTGCCGATTCCCAACAGGTTTATCATGCGTGGTCCCTTTGTTACTTTAAGGGCTGACTATTTCTCCAATTCTTCCTTTACAGCCTGCCCCATCCTTTCTATCGTAACCGGTTTTTTTATATATTGGCCTGCGCCTAATTTTTGTGCTTGCAGCACTTCATCCGTTTCAGAAAATCCACTGACGATGACGGCCTTTTGATTCGGATGAATTCTCACGATCCTTTTGTACGTTTGAAGACCATTAATACCCGGGTCCATGATCATATCGAGAAATACCAGATCAACCGTATTTTCTTTCAAATATTCAACGGCCGCTTCACCACTGGATACAGCTTTCGCTTTATATCCAAGTTTCTCCAGCATTCTGCAGGAAATATCTCTCTGGCTTTCAACATCATCAACGACCAGAATCGTCTCTCCATTGCCCTTATAATCACTGATGGATGTGAAAAGTTTTTCTTTCGATAGGGCTTCTCTTGTCATTGGGAAATACAACTCAAACGTCGTCCCGTTTTCATTAGTGATAACATCGATATAGCCTCTGTGGTCCAGCATAATATTCCAGACAACGGCCAGGCCTAAACCTGTGCCGCTTTTCCCCATTACCTTTTTTGTGTAAAAAGGCTCAAATATCCTCCCGAGGTCTTCGGATGATATTCCCGGACCGTCATCTGATACGGACAAAACGACATATTCTCCGTCTTTTACATCGCTATATCCTCTTAAAGGCCTGTCCATATAGCGATTCATGGTCGATAGGGTGACCCTGCCGCTGCCATTAATGGCCTCTATGGCGTTGGACATCAGATTTGTCACGGCCTTCAGGATATGAATACGAGAACCGCTTATGTTAAACAATTCGGTGTCGAGCTTACTATTTACCGTAACATTCGGATAAATCAGTTTGAGTTGATGAAACTCAGGAGAATGCCAATATTCGACCACCAGATCATTTAAAGCCAGCGGCTCTTTGGTAATGGCTACGCCCCTTGCAACGGTTAACAGATCTTGGACAATATCGGCCGCCCTTTGACCGGACTCCTGAATGGCTCTAATAGGCTGCCTGAGCTGACTATCCTCCGGCAAATTCAATAAAATCAAATCCGGATAGCTGACGATGCCTGACAGAACGTTATTTAGGTCGTGGGCAACGCCACCGGCTAAAAGCCCTAAAGACTCCATTTTTCTTGATCTGGCCAGCTTTTCTTCACTCTCACGCAGCGTTCTCTGGTTTATTGCCAGGGTGTCGGCCATATCGTGAAAAGACCTGGCCAGCTTTCCAAACTCGTCGGTTCTGTCTTTAATTTCACCGCGCGCTTCAAGCTTTCCCTGAGCAAATTTTCGAGTCAAATCGACAAGACTTTGTATCGGTGAGAGTAAAGTGTTTTTACCGATTAATCTGGCGATAAGAAGGGACAGCACCGTGGCCAGGATCAGAAGCAAAAGGTCTCTGATCAGCGCCGCGTTAGCCGGCGCCAAAACATGGGCTTGAGGGGTGCCTGTCCATACATAGAGATAGGGGGTACTGTCGGGTTCGAAACGAACCTGCTCAAAAGCGAAGATCCGTTGGACGCCATCGGAGCCACGGCCGATGATGATGCCCGGCTCCTTGGCTTGGCTGGCTTTTTCCCAAGATTGTTTCTTGATCGGTTTTCCGACGGGATTGGTGTCTTGCCTGGGAGGATAATAAAGCAGGCGGATGCCTTTATGGTCCGTCACGGCGACAAAGGATTTATCCGGTAAATTCGAAAAGTCATGAAAATTGGAAAAATGAGCCAGCTTGATGGCCGTCGTCAGCACCGCTTTGAGCCTATTGTTTTCGTCAAGCACGGGATAGGCAAACGCAAAGGCCGGCGTCGCCGAGCCAATTCTGGATATGATATATTCACCAATGGAAAATTGCTTCTTTGCCAGGACGCCACGCACGTGTTTGCGATCTCCCAAATTGGTTACCGTCAGGGGTTTTCCGGAGGTTAAAACCTCACCCTTCAGATCAGTCAATGCAATATTGAGGTAATCGGGATGTTGTTCAAGCACAGCCCCGAAAATTCCTTTGCACGGCAGTCGTTCAAGATTCTGAACCTCCGGCAGAAGAGACAAAGTTGCCAGCATTTGTTTGATGGAGTTGATGAATTCCTGTTGTGCATCAGCCATCGCATGGGTCAGCAGCAAAACATCGTGCTGAGCGTTTTCGATGGAACGCTTTCTCTGCTCCAGGCCGGAATACAGGATAATTACCAGGGCCGGCAATATCGCCAGCAGTACTAACACATATAAATTTCTGCCTATTGAACGCATTCTGAATAATTTCATGAAAAGAGTTTTACACAGCAGTCTCTCATTTTCAAGAATGGATGGTATTTCAGGATCTATCTTAAAATTAAAACTTTTGGTTCAATATCAAGGTGACTGTTCGCAATAAGCCTAAAAAAATTTCAAGTCTTCATATTTTAATGCCGATATAAGGACAAATGTTTTCCGCAGGTCGATTGCTTTGACCGCAAAGCGAAAGGGAACGCGCAAATCAAGGATAAGACCTTAAGTCGAATGGTTGATAATTAAATTTGATTAGGATATCAGTATGTTGAAAACTATGCAGAAAGTGAGCACACGCATTCTATTACCGGTTGTATCGGCCACCATCATATTTTCGGTTTTATTATTTTTAATTGCCGGTGGCACCATCAATAAGATGGTAGAGCGCAATCTGGATCGTATTGCCAAGTCAAAAATAGCCGATATTTCCATCAGCCAAAAGCGAATAGCAGATAAAATGCTTGGTCAGGCAGCTTTGTTCAGCCGGGCCCAAGCGGTGCAGGATGCCTATGCCACCGCTTATCAAGGCGAGATAAATAACGCCGACGATCCACAGATGGAAGCCGCTCGTGGAGAGCTGCGTAGCTATTTCGCTTCAATCGGTGAAGGATACAAAGCGGTATCCGACGGCCGTGCGTTTCGTATTCATTTTCATGTTCCTCCCGCCAGAAGCCTTTTGCGTCTGTGGAAGACGAAACAACATAAAAGTGACGATCTGAGCTCCTTTAGAAACACCGTTGCGACCATCAGCAGAGGGAATCATGATCCCATCACGGGAATTGAAATCGGCCGCGGCGGTTTCGCTATCCGCGGCATCGCACCGGTCATTGCCGACAACGGCAAATACCTTGGATCCGTCGAGGTGCTGTCGTCTTACGATCCTTTGGTGAAATACAGTATCAGCAATGATAACGAATACATCGCCGTTTACATGAACAAGGAATTTTTGCCCATTGCGACCAAGCTTCAAGATGCGGCCAAAAATCCGGTGGTTGGAGACCGGTTCGTCTTTGTATCGTCCACCAATTCTGCCGTTACAAAACCGATATTGACCCCGGCGCTGCTCGACCAAGGCAAGTCGGGTATTGTCAAATCCAAAGCAGGCAACTATTCCATTGCGGTTTTTCCGATCAAGGATTACAGCGAAAAACAGATCGGTGTCATGGCTTTTGTTTACGATGCGTCGGAGATGTTTGCCACGTTGGCCAAAATACAATGGGGGATCATAGTGCTTTGCGTCGGTTTGCTGGCGTGCATCATCCTTCCGCTTTTTTTCAGCGCGCGCTCGGTAACCGGCCCGATAAACCGCACGGTATCGATGTTGCGGGATATCGCCGAGGGCGAAGGAGACCTTACCAAGCGTTTGAAAATTATCAAGAAAGATGAAATTGGCGACCTTGCCACCTGGTTCAACACCTTTCTTGAAAAATTGCAGAAAATGATCCAAAAAATTGCAGTCAATTCAACCAATGTTGACCAGGCATCCAATGAATTTGCTGAAATTTCCGCCCAGCTGTCCGGCAGGGCCGGCGACACCTCTCAGCGGGCAGACAATGTATCGGCGTCAGCCGAGGAGATGAGCGCCAATCTGAACAATGTGGCCGCCGCCATGGAAGAATCATCCACCAACGCCTCCTTGGTGGCCACGGCTGCCGAGGAAATGACCGCAACCATCGACGAAATTTCTCAGAGTGCCGAAAAGGCCAGGTCAATTTCCGACCAGGCCGTCCACAAAGCCGGGGAGGCTTCCGACCAGATGGATGAATTGGGCCAAGCGGCCACGGGCATCGGCAAGGTCGTGGAAACGATCACCGAGATATCCGAACAGGTCAACCTGCTGGCGCTCAATGCCACCATCGAAGCCGCCCGGGCTGGAGAAGCCGGCAAAGGATTTGCCGTGGTGGCAAACGAGATCAAGGAACTGGCCAAGCAGACATCGGAAGCAACTTTTGAGATCAAGGGAAAAATCGAAAACATTCAGGGCAGCACCGACGGCACGATCCAAATCATCGACGAAATCACCAAGGTCATTCAAAATTCAAACGAAATTGTCAGTGCCATTGCCACCGCGGTGGAAGAGCAGTCCGCTGCAACCAAGGAAATCGCCAATAGCATCGCCCAGGCTTCCCAAGGCATCCAGGAAGTCAACCAAAACGTCAACCAGAGTTCCACGGTGGCTTCCGAAATTACCAACGACATCGCCATGGTCAATCATAGCTCCTCTGAAATTGCCAACAGCAGCGATCAGATGAAAATCAGGGCCGACGACCTCAAGGAGATGGCGGAGGAACTGAATACCATTGTGGGGAGTTTCAAGGTGTGATTTTTTATAGGTTTTTACTAAACAATTTTTTCTTTACAACCGATATTACAACAGATAACATCTTGTTGTGCCACTTTGCTCAGCTGATTCGATGAGA
>JASFER010000055.1:0-26417 GCA_050124755.1 Desulfobacteraceae bacterium | reverse complement strand
TCTCACATATGGGCAGATTTTGTTTGGCCCAGTTCGGCTGGGCTGATTCTTATGAAAAAGTGGCCGCATGACTTTTTACGAGGCCATCAAGTTTTAAGTGGCGGTATCCTGTCTATTGTATGCGCAATCAGATCCTCTGCCATCCTATTGGATTAGATCGGGCACCGGGTTTCGCATATGGCCATCATATGACCCGGTGCAGATCGCCAAATGAGTCATCGGGGCTTGTGCCCCAAGTCGATGCCTGAAACCGGCCGGCGCGGAGGCCGGCCCTACGTTTTTATAGCCATTTCAGCAATGCAGATGGTTTTCGTAGGGCGGGGCTCCGTACCCGCCCTTAGCCGGCAAACCACTGCTGCCAGCGTTATGTTCCAGAGCAGGGCCGGGGCATCAATGGTTTGCCGAAGCCGTTGTTTAATGGCCGCCTTTATTGCATATGACGGCGACAGTAAATTCCAAAATTGAAAACCGAAAGTTGAGTTAAAACTTAACACTTTAAACTCTGATGGTTTGTCGGGAAGCGAGCTTGCGATAATTCACCATCGCAATAGCACCTATAAAACTAAACAAACGCGACAGCCAAAACCATCAGTCCGTTTCCGTTTTCAATACAGCCAGAAACGCCGATTGCGGCAGCATCACCTTTCCCACCATTTTCATGCGTTTTTTCCCTTTTTTCTGCTTCTCCAAAAGCTTGCGCTTTCGGGTGATGTCGCCGCCGTAGCATTTGGCCGTGACGTCTTTGCGATAGGCGTTGACAGTGGATCGGGAAATGATTTTTCCTCCCACGGCCCCTTGTATGGCGATTTTGAACTGCTGGCGGGGAATTTCATCTTTGAGCTTGTCGCAGGCCAGCCGGCCGCGCATATAAGCGCGTTCTTCATGGACCAGTTGGGATAGGGCGTCCACCCGCTCTCCATTGATCAGGATATCGAGTTTTACCAGCTTGGAAGGACGGTGTTCCATGATTTCATAATCAAAACTGCCGTAACCCTGGGTGACGGTTTTGAGTTTGTCGTAGAAGTCGAAGATCACTTCGGATAAGGGTAGTTCGAATATCATCTCCAGCCGGTTGCTGGTGAGGTACTGATAATTTTTATTGAGACCCCGGCGATCCAGGCACAGTTTCATCACCGCACCCATATATCGATCCGGGATGATAATGCTGGCGCGAATATAAGGCTCCAAAGATTCTGCAATATCGGTTGGGTCGGGATAGAGCGCCGGATTGTCGATGATCATCTCCTGGCCATCGTTGAGGATCAATTTATATTGCACCGATGGTACGGTCAAAATAATGGATTGATCATACTCACGCTCCAGACGTTCCTGGACCACCTCGAGGTGCAGCAGCCCCAGAAAGCCGCAGCGAAAGCCGAATCCCAGGGCGGCCGAGGCGTCCTTTTCATAGATCAACGAGGCATCATTGAGCTTGAGTTTTTCCAGAGAGACCGCCAGTTCCTCATAATCATCGGCCGCCACCGGATAGATGGATGCAAAGACCACCGGTTTGGCATCCTTAAAGCCCGGCACGGGGGTGTCACAGGGGCGCTCATCCAGCGTGATAGTGTCGCCGCAGCGCGTATCACTGACTGTTTTGATGCCGGCAATCATATAGCCCACTTGTCCGGCCGTGAGTTCTTTCTGAGGATTACGGACGATTTGGAACAACCCCACCTCTTCGACTTTGTAGGTCGCATTGTTGGACATGAATCGGATGCGATCGCGGGCCTTGATGCGTCCGTCCACCACTCGAAAATGAACGATGGTGCCGCGAAACGGATCGTAATGGGAATCAAAAATCAATGCTCGCAGCGGTGCGTCCGGATCGCCCTGGGGAGCGGGCAGTTTCGCCACCACCGCCTCCATCGCGTCGGTAATGCCGGTACCCTCTTTGGCCGATGTCAGGATGGCATCCTCCGGATCAAGCCCCAGGTCCTCCTCGATCTGCTTTTTGACCCGATCAATATCCGCCGAGGGCAGATCGATTTTGTTGATGACCGGAATAATCTCCAGATCGTGCTCCATGGCCAGCAAAAAATTGGCCAGGGTTTGGGCTTCAACACCCTGACTGGCGTCTATGAGCAGCAGGGCGCCTTCACAGGAAGCCAAAGCACGGGAGACTTCATAGGTAAAGTCCACGTGACCCGGGGTGTCGATGAGATTGAGGGCATATGTCCGGCCGTCCGAAACGGTATAAGGCAGACAAACGGTCTGGCTTTTGATGGTAATGCCCCGTTCGCGTTCAATATCCATGCTGTCCAGAATTTGATCTTTAAAATCGCGGTCGGATACGATCTCGGCCGCTTGAATCATACGGTCGGACAGAGTAGATTTGCCGTGATCGATATGGGCGATGATGCTGAAATTGCGAATATGTTTCATAGGACTCACAATATAACGATTGTCAGTGTAAAGCAAAGACCCATGGACCTCTTTTCTGCGGGGGCTTCGCTGAAATCCGCTATGATCATATCAACGGAAACGGATTGGTGCTAACTCCCGGAAAAGCCGGTTGACTTAGGCCCTTCAAAGGGATATAAAACCCCATAATTAATGAAATTTATCTTAGTATCAGATTGATTGAAAAAGTGTCAACCGATAAAGAAGAGACCAAAAAGGGCAAGCCTCAATCTCTGATGGAGGCCCATGTGCTCATCGTCGATGACGATGCCGCCATTCGCGAGTCCATGAATGAATTCGTGGACATGTCGGGGTATCAGTCCACAACGGCCCCGAGTGCGGAAGAGGCGTTGGTAGAGCTCAGCCGGAATGACATCGATGTGGTGATCACCGATATTATGCTGCCCGGCATGGACGGCCTGGAGCTGACGGACCGGATTAAAAAGGAATACGATATCGATGTCATCGTGATGACCGGCTACAGCGGCGACTACTCTTATGAAGAGGCCATCAGCAAGGGGGCCTCTGATTTTGTTTTCAAACCGGTCAGGTTTGAAGAGTTGCTGTTGCGGCTGAGGCGTGTGCTCAAAGAGCGGTTGCTCACCCAGGAGAGGGTGCACATGCTCGATAAGCTCAAACGCCTTTCCATCACCGACGGGCTCACCAAACTCTACAACTCCCGCTATTTTTATAACCAGCTCAAAGCCGAAATCGATCGTACCTCCCGTTATCAGAGACCTTTAAGTTTACTGCTCCTGGACATCGATCAGTTTAAAGAATACAACGACAGCTACGGCCACCTCGAAGGTGACAAGGTATTGGTGAGCCTGGGACGGGTGATCAAATCGTGCCTGCGCAAAATGGACTCCGCTTATCGCTACGGTGGCGAAGAGTTTACCGTGATTCTGCCTGAGACAGAAGGGGATGAGGCCGCAACCGTTGCAGAGCGTATCCGATCTATGGTGGCCTTAGAGAGATTCTATCCCAAAGGCCATGACGGCGCCTGCTCTATCACCATCAGCATCGGTGTAACCGAATATATTTTGGATGAGGAGGTGTCGATCTTTGTCCAGCGGGCCGACAAGGCCATGTATCTTTCCAAGCAGTCGGGCAGAAACAGGGTTTCGTGCCTTTTCGCCGCCAAATACAAATAACGCCTATCCGGATACAGACTTATAACCAAAATTAAAACAGACCTGCATTGAGTTTCTTTGCCAAAACGGTTTGTTGGCAACGCCAGTTTTAAGTTTAAAGTGTAAAGGTTAAAGTTAATGTATTCTGCCTATTAGAAAAGCTTGAACCAGCGTATAGTGCCCTAAAGATACCCCTTCGAATGTGTTCACTTGTTTTTTCTTAAATCGATTCCAAACCTCAGCTTTACACTTTACACTTTACACTTTAAACTATGCTTTCATATGCCTCCAGAAAGAAGCGCTATACCTTATTTTGGGTTATAGGTTTGAAATTCTATAAACAAAACTGCTGAGGGATGTATGATCGATCCCCCCCCATTAAAATCCACGCCATCCGTTTTTCAACGCCGGCTCAGTTTGGTTTTGCTTGGGATTCTGGTGCTGATTGCAGGGGCGCTGATATGGATTCAGAACAGGTATGATCCGCTGGCATGGCGTGAGCAGTCCAAAAACCAAATTCGGCCACCCGAAATAGAAAAGGAACTGGTAGAAGGGATGGTTCCCATTTCTCCTGTTGAAAAATACAACGCCGAAAACTTGTCCGACAAAATAAACGGCAAAGCCGATTTATATTTGAGTGCCGGGTTTCGTTCCCTGGAAAGCCGGCGGTTTGGTCTGGTCACTGATAAAGCCCGCTGGATGGAGCGCTATGTTTACGATATGGGGGGCCTGCGGAATGCATTTTCCGTTTTCAGCGCCCAGCGCCGACAGGACGCGGAACCATTGGCGCTGACGTCCCATGCCTATCTGTCGGCCAACGGCCTTTTTTTGGTCCACGGGCCGTACTATGTGGAGATCATCGGCACGGAAGCGTCAGACCCGATGCAGTCCCGGATGAAGGATTTGGGCGCCGCTTTTGTGAGGTCCCGCTCCGCCTCCTTTGAGAAACTGCAAGAGCTGGCTCTCTTTCCACCGGATCATGGCGTGCCCCACACGACGCAGTTGATTGCCGACTCCGCATTTGGCATTCAGGTCCTCGATTGGGTGTATACTTCAAATTATGCCGACGCAGCGGCGCAAGCCACCGCCTTTATTTCCAATCGCAAGACCGCTGAACGAGCCTTGACCGCCCTGGAGGCTTTTGACGGATACTGGAAAGAATTTGGGGGCGAGACGGTGCAGGCACCGGACCATCTCCCGGACCATCTCAAAGATGCGCGTATCGTCCTGATTCTGGATAACTATGAGATCGCCATGGTCCGGGGGGGATACCTTTTCGGTGTGCATGAAGCCACCGACCTTGAATTCGGATTGGCTTTGGCTGCCGGATTGCAGCAGTCTATTGAAGGGGCCGGCAAATGACCGATGACCACCCTACCGGCCGACGTGAGTTTGTCCGCCGACTGTGGCGCGCAACCCTGACGGCCGTCGGCTGCAGCGCTATGGGGTTGGCCTTTTGGGACCGCAAGGGTCCCTCCGGGATGAAGCCGACATCGGAAAAGCTTGTCATCCCGGACTATTCAATTGCCGAACTTAAAGGGAAAATGGCCCTGGCCCGTGGAGCGCACCGCGCACTGAGTGCGACGGCGGCTTTGAAGGCCTTGGGAGGTATGGGGGTATTTGTGCATCCGGGCGATAAGGTGTTGCTTAAGGTGAACGCCGCTTTTGCCACTCCGCCCGTATTGGGGGCCACCACTCATCCGGAAATGGTGAGACAGGTAGCCACGATGTGCTTCGAAGCCGGAGCGGCACAGGTGATGGTGACGGATAACCCCATCAATGACCCGGCCAGTTGTTTCGCATTGACCGGCATCGGACCGGCCGCCCGATCGGCCGGCGCCCGCGTTATGTTGCCGGGACCCGACCGTTTTGAGTCCTACTCATTGGACAATGGCCGGCTGATTCAGGACTGGCCGGTGCTGGCCGCCCCTCTCCTGTGGGCCGACAAGTTGATCGGTTTGGCTCCGGTAAAGGATCACCATCGCAGCGGCGCATCCATGACCATAAAGAATTGGTACGGCCTGCTGGGTGGGCGGCGCAATGTTTTTCACCAAAGCATTCATACCATCATTGCCGAACTGGCCATGATGATTAAACCCACCCTGGTCTTACTGGACGGTACCATGAGCATGATGGCCAATGGCCCCACCGGCGGGTCCCTGGATGATTTAAAGGCCACCCGGACAGTGATAGCCGGGACCGATCCGGTGGCGGTGGACGCCTTTGGGGCGACCTTGCTGGATAAGACGGAAAATGATCTGCCGCACTTGAAGATGGCGGATGAACGCGGTGCGGGTAGATCAGACTATCGATCCATGAAGATCATAGAGGTAAATGCGGATGGTTAAAATCATTACTACCCGCCGGATCGTTCAAATCTTCTTTTTTCTTCTCTTTGTCTGGTTCTGCGTGGTGGGTACCCTGGGGGAGCGCTGGTGGCAGTTACGGGGGTGGCCGGTCAATTGGTTTTTGCAGCTCGATCCTTTGGCGGGGTTGGGGGTGCTGCTGGCCACCCATACCCTGTATGCAGGCTTGTTGTGGGGCGTGGTGATCTTGGTGTCGACCCTTTTGCTGGGTCGTTTTTTCTGCGGCTGGATTTGTCCCATGGGGGCTTTGCAGCAGTTCATCGGGTATTTAGGGCTTCGCAAAGAGAAGCGGGCGGCAAGGATTCGCCGCAATCAGCCGCACGCGGCCCAGCGCATCAAATACTGGTTGTTGTTTTTTCTGCTGTCGGCGGCAGCCGCTGATCTGCTTCGCTTTCTGCTGGCCGGTCCGGTGAGGCATCCGGCCGTTTATGCAGGTCTGATCCTTTTTGGGGTTCTGATTGCATGGCTGCTGAATAAGTACCAACAGCTTCGAATCGCACCCCGGACGGCTTTTTTGGTGGCAGCGATCATCCTTCTGGCCGGAATTTGGCAATGGCGCTTCCCCCATATCGGGTGGCTGGCCGCCTCTCTGCAAACCGGCTTGCTCGATCCCATCGCGTTTATTTATCGGGCGTTCACCCTTGTTCTGCTTCCCATCGTGGATCAGCCGCTGCACCTGACGGCGCCCATTCCGAGGCTGTATGCGGGCGGATGGCTGATCGGAGTTCTTTTTTGGACGGCTGTTTTGCTTTGTTTGCGCATACCCCGATTCTACTGCCGCTTTATCTGTCCTTTGGGGGCGCTTCTGGGGTTGCTCAGTCGGTGGGCCGTATGGCGGATGGGTAAATCGGAAGACCGTTGCCGGGAGTGTCACCAGTGCGAGGGGCATTGTGAGGGCGCCTGTGCTCCCAGCCGGTCCATTCACACCGGCGAATGTGTTCTGTGCCTGAACTGCATGGATCACTGTCCTCACGAATTGATGGGGTATGGTTTGCAGCCATCCGCCGCGGGAGAAGTGCCGGGCCCCGATCTATCGCGCCGTTATGTGATTTCTGCAGTGACGGCCGGTATCTTTTCCGTTCCGGCGGCGCGCCTCACCGGCCGCTTGGCGGGCAACTCAAATCCTCAGCTGATCCGGCCGCCGGGAGCGCTGGCGGAGAAGGCCTTTTTAACCCGTTGCATCAAGTGCGGCCAATGCATGCGCATATGCCCCACCAATGTGATTCATCCTGCCGGCTGGCTGGCCGGTCCCGAAGGGATTTGGACGCCGGTGCTCAACTTTCGTATCGGTACCAGCGGCTGCCAGCACAATTGCGTGGCCTGCAGCCATATTTGTCCCACGGCGGCCTTGCGGCCCTTAACCGTAGATGAACGCATGGGCCGCAGGGATTATGCCGCTGCCGGCCCTCTGCGGACGGGCATGGCATTTGTGGATCGAGGCCGGTGCCTTCCCTGGGCCATGGATACGCCATGCATCGTGTGCCAGGAAAATTGTCCGGTGAGCCCGAAAGCCATCTTCACGCGAACCGAATACCGTCCCATTCGAAACGGAACCGTTCGGGTTCGTGATATGGCGTCCAATCGAATTATGATTACGGGAAAAAGCTTGTCCCCGGGGGCCCTCGGCAGTGGAGATTACTTCGCCACCTGGCAAGGGCAGCCGCCATTGGCCATCCGATCCAATACCGAAAATTCAATCCTGTTGGGAGAAACGGCAGCGCATGGCAGGCCACCTGCAGAGGGCGGTGATTTCCATATTGTGGTTCGGCTGCAAAAACCATACGTTGACCCGCACCATTGTATTGGCTGCGGGGTTTGCGAGCACGAATGTCCTGTCCAGGGACGCCGGGCCATTCGGGTGACGGCTGAGAACGCATCACGGCAGCCGCACCATCGGCTCATTATCAGACAGACAGATCCAAAAGGAGGCTCCTAAAATGAAGAAGAAACCTGTCGGCTGCAGCCGACGTGCTTTTTTTAAAGCGGCCGGAGCGGCCGGTGTGGGTGCCGTGCTCGGCCCCCTGCCGGCCGGCGCCAAAACGTATCGGAACAATATCGAACATCTGTTGGCCACCGGACAGGCGAAGGTGCCGACCCGGCCGTTTGGCCAAAGCGGTGTGCAGGTGTCCATACTCTCCCTGGGCGGTATGTTCGATATTGCCGCCAATCAGTTAATGCTCAGACAGGCGTTGCGCTGGGGGGTGACCTACTGGGACACGGCAGACTGCTATCAAAGCGGCAGCGAGGCCGGTATCGGCAAATATTTTGCCAAGTATCCCCGGGATCGGGAAAAGGTATTCCTGGTATCCAAGTCCGACGCCCGCGATCCGGATGGGATGACCCGCCTGCTGGATCGATCGCTGAAGCGGATGAAGACCGATTACATTGATCTCTATTTCGTACACGGCGTCAGTTACATTGACGAACTCAACGATGACACCCGCAAATGGGCCGAAAAAGCCAAGGCCCAAAAAAAAATCAAACTCTTTGGGTTCAGCACCCACAGCAATATGGAGAAACTGCTGTCCCGAGCGCCCGACCTGGGCTATATCGACGGCATCATGATGACCTATAATTTTCGAAACATGTACAAGCCCGGGATGAAGGCGGCCGTGGCGGCCTGCGTTCAAGCCGGCATCGGTCTCACCGCAATGAAGACCCAGGCCGGTCGCTCTTGGATGAGTATGAGCAAGGCGGACAAATCGGCAGAGCAACTCATGGACGCCTTTGTTCAAAAAGGGTTTACGCAGGAGCAGGCCAAGCTTAAAGCGGTTTGGACCAACACCGGCATTGCCGCCATCTGTTCCCAGATGCCCAATATGACCATTCTCAAGGCCAATGTGGCTGCGGCCGTGGACGATACGCCCCTGACATCCGAGCAGATTCGCCTGTTCCAACAACACGCCGTCGCCACTTCCGACCAATACTGCACGGGATGCGGCCATATTTGTGAAGCCGCGGTGAAGGGTAGGGTACCCATCAGCGATATCATGCGCTACCATATGTATTGTCAATCGTACGGTCGGCCGGACTGGGCCAGGGCGCACTTTCAGGCAATTCCCTCCGGGATACGAAATCGCATCTGTGCAGTTGATTTCAGGGAAGCGGAGCGTCTGTGCCCCCAGAACATGCCCATTGCCAGACTCATGCACCGGGCGGTAAAAGCGTTTGGGTAAGCATTTAGTTTACCCTTCCAAGCGCGAAAGGAAATATACTTGAATGACACAGTTTGAAACATCACGGTGGGCTGAAAGTGAATTTTCCCAGAATTACAGGGATGCAGCTGATATTTTTTTGCCATTTCGCAGTCAATTTATTGAAATGACAAAATCATTTTTCGAACACTTCATTTCTCAAAATACGCAAGCCAAGGTCCTTGACCTCGGTTGCGGAGATGGTTTGTTTATACAGGAATTGTTAAAATCATTTTCCCCGGCAAAGGTTATGCTTGTAGACGGGTCAAATGAAATGTTGGATGCGGCCAAAGAACGCCTATCGAAAGAGACAAATTTGATATTTTCTCAAGCAAGCTTTCAAGATCTGCTTTCCAATGATCCAATAAACGAAACATTTGATTTCATTTTTTCTTCTCTAGCGATTCATCACCTGCTATTTGAAGAAAAGAAAAGGCTTTATGCATACATTTATCATCATCTTTCTACAGGTGGTTGTTTTGTGCACTACGACGTTGTTGCCGCACCATCAGAAAAACTTGAAAAGTGCTACCTCTCGATTTGGAGACAGTGGATAAAATTGCATCCTGCCATAAAAAAACGTAAAGCGCTGATTGGGATTCCGGAAGAATACAAAGACAATAAAGATAATAAGCCCGACACACTGGATTCTCAATTAAGGGCTATGGAAGAAATTGGTTTTAAAGACGTTGACTGCCATTTTAAATATGGCATTTTTTCATTGTTTGGAGGCTTCAAGTAATGTGAGATGGGATAACCCATCGTCAAAATCATGGCGATCGGCCCTATCGCGAATGATTTTTGGGGTGCTCAAGGCCCCTGATGATCACATGATACGGCTCTAATTTATTGGTATTGAGTGAAAAAAAAGCCCGGCTGTCGAATTTGGACGACCGGGCTTTTGATTTTGTATGGCTTGGGTGGACTACATTTCGCTTTCCGGATGGAAAACGTCCACTTCCCTTAAGTCGTCACCCAGGTAGACGCGTTCGTTGGGACCGAGGATGCCCAGGGAAAGGCACAGCAGGGTCCACAGATGCACGGTTTGCCAGGCGTGATCGCGCTGCTCGGCCAGGTCGTGGACCTGGGCGTGGCAGTTGTGGCACGGGGTGATGGCGTACTGGGCGCCGGTGGCCAGAATCTGGTTGGACTTGAGTTCGCCGTATTTGCGCCGCTCGTCCGGAAAGCCCGACTGCAGGAACCCGCCGCCGCCGCCGCAGCAGAAGTTGTTGGAGCGGTTGGGGTGCATGTCGATGAAGTTGTCTTCACCCACAACAGCCTTGACCACATAGCGCAGGTCTTCGGCCA
Organism: Desulfobacteraceae bacterium; assembly: GCA_050124755.1. GTDB lineage: Bacteria > Desulfobacterota > Desulfobacteria > Desulfobacterales > Desulfosarcinaceae > JARRKU01. The sequence continues at coordinate 16,013 of JASFER010000055.1, read as the reverse complement.
CCGGGTCTCCAAAGGATTTGCGCACCAGCTGACACGGATCCTGGACGGTGAACTTGATCTTACGCTCTTCATTCCATTTGGTGCTGGGTTTGAGTTTGCCCTCGCGAATCCACTGGGCGTAGAGCTGAATAATACTCTGAATTTCGAAGTTGGCTTTGATACCGAATTTTTGCATTCCGAACCGGACTGCGAAAAGTTCGTGCCCTCACTCCGTATTGAGCCAGACCTTGCAGCCCAGATCCTCCACCGCCTTGACCTTGGTTTCGACGATGTGTTTCCAGTTCTCATCGTCAGCCAGAAACATGCAGTAGTTTTCCGCCGCCCACCCTTTGGTGCCGTAGGTCCAGTCGGCGCCGGCCAGGTGCAGAATCTTCCACAGGGGCACCATCTCGTCCGGCTCGGTTACCGGCTCGCGGGAGTTCTGGTTGAGAAAGTAGTAAGCGCCCTCTTTGTTCACCGGCGCTTCCATCTCCGCAAATTCTGGTTGGGCTTCCTGGTACTCTTCCAGAACATCTTCCACCACAAACTGAAAATCCTCTTCGCTGGCGCCCATGGCGCTGCAGGTGTCGCTGCGCAGGGCCATGTCGCAAGAGCCCAGAATACCCTTGGGGCGTTCTTCGCGCGGTGTCAAAGCACGGGCGTTGTAAACCAGTTGGGGGATGTTGATCTTCATGGGGCAGACGTACATGCAGCGCGTGCACATACTGCACATCCATACCCATTTGGTTTTGGAAATCTCTTCATCCATGCCCAGGGCGGCCATGCGCAAAAATTTGCGCGGGTCCATGCCCTCCAGGCCGGTGGCCGGGCATCCCGACGAACACGCTCCACAGGTCAGGCAAAGGTTCAGATTCCCGCCTTCGGGAAGCAACTCCTTGACCTTATCGATGAAGGTGCTCTGTTTTTTGCCGCCAAGTTTGATTGCTTGTTCAGCCATTTAATCCTCCGTTAACTTGATCCCCACCATCACAATTTTTAACAACTTATCACAAAGGGATTACATAAATCAAATCGCATCATGGGTGTCAATAAAAGAGTAACGGCGTCGATTTTTATGGCCAATGGCATTAATGAATGACCCCTCATCGAAATCAAGATCGCTATCGGGATCGGAATCGAATTCTGTACGTCCATAAAACCTTGACCCTATAACCTCTGCGGCCCAATCGACTGAGCATTGCAGCCATGCTATCCAAATACCATACCATTTCGATCCCGATTCCGATAGCGATTTCGATAAGATACAGCCCTCAAGATGGCGCTGGTGTGAACGGCGGGGACCATGCCGCCGCCCAGCTTATCGTTGCCACATATATAAGGACTGCTATTATAAGGAGAGAGGAGACGGCCTAAATTTCACACGGGGCGGATTTCTGCTTGACAGGTAACAAGCAGCCTGATAATGAATGAGCATTCATTCATATTTTTTTCATTTCGGTCAGGAGGTCCGCCCGATTACCATGAAACGCAATACGGAAAAGTACCACCAAATATTGGAAGCTGCTGTGAAGGTGTTTGCTGAGCAAGGTTTTTTTCAATCGACGGTGGCACAAGTGGCCAAGAGAGCCGGGGTGGCCGATGGTACCATCTACCTCTATTTCAAGAATAAAGACGATATCTTAGTTCAGTTTTACAAATACAAAACCAAGCAAGTTTTCGACAAATTTCGCATGGCTGTGGACACTGCTGATGTTGCGGAGGAAAAACTTCGCAATTTGGTGCGCACTCACCTTGAGGAGTTTCAAAAAGATATCAATATGGCCATTGTTTACCAGGCTGAAATCCATCAGCATCGGCGGTTGGCGCAGGATGCCTTAAAAGAGATGTCCAAGTGGTACCGCGATATTATCACTGAGGTTGTGGAGCTTGGACAACAAGAGGGCACCATGCGCCGCAATCTGTACATGGGGTTGGTGATGCGGCTTATCACAGGCGCCGTGGACGGGGTGATCAATGCCTGGATTCATGCCGGCGGCACCTATGATCTGGCTTCCATGGCCGATCCGCTGGTGGATCTTTTTGTAAGCGGTATCGGCTTGGATAAACAAGAGAAATTAAATCGTGCAGCCGGATAAACACCGGCCGTGAAAAATCATATGGGAGGAAATTATGGCACAAGTAATTGCAGATCGCAGAGATGTGGATTTTGTGCTTTTTGAGCAACTGAACGTTGAGGAGCTATGTGAAAACGAACAGTTTGAAGAGTTTAACCGCAAGACCATAGAGATGGTGGTTTCAGAGGCGCGCAACCTGGCTGTCAAAGAGATATATCCGACTCAGCAAGAGGGGGACTCCGGCTGTCATTTTGAAAATGGTGTCGTGACCGTTCCGGAGTGCTACAAACGCCCTTGGGAGATGTATCTGGAAGGGGAATGGCTCGCCTTAACCGAAGATCCGGACTTTGGCGGCCAGGGGATGCCGCGCATAGTAGCCATGGCGGCCAATGATTATCTGGTTGGGGCAAACTACGCCTTTGCCATGTATGCCGGACTGACCCACGGTGCGGCCCTGCTGGTGGAAGCCTTCGGAACGGATGACATTAAGCAACGGTTCCTGAAGAATATGTTTACCGGCAAATGGACCGGCACCATGCTGTTGACGGAACCGGAAGCCGGTTCGGATGTCGGGCGTTTGACGACGACTGCCGTTAAGAATGATGACGGAACATACTCTATTTCCGGAAGCAAAATCTTCATCTCTTCCGGGGAACACGACCTGTCGGAAAACATCATCCATCCGGTTTTGGCCCGCATTGAAGGTGCCCCCAAGGGCACCAAGGGTATCTCCCTTTTTTTGGTCCCCAAAATTTGGGTCAACGAAGACGGCTCTCTCGGCCAGTTCAATGATGTGGTTTGCACCGGCATCGAAGAGAAGATGGGGATTCACGGAAACGCCACCTGTTCATTGACGCTGGGCGGGAAAGGCCAATGCCGCGGATACCTGCTGGGAGAAGAGAACAAAGGCATGCGGGCCATGTTCCTGATGATGAACGAAGCGCGGCTGTTGGTAGGCCTCCAGGCGATGACCTGTGCCAGCAATTCCTACCTGAACGCATTGAATTATGCCCGCGAACGTGTGCAAGGCCGAAATCTCCTGCAGATGATGGAGCCGGATGCTCCGGCCGTGCCCATTATCCAGCACCCGGATGTTCGCCGCATGCTCGTCACCATGAAATCCTATGTGGAAGGCATGCGCAGCTTGCTTTACTATATATGTAATTTGACAGACAAAAGAAACACCGCTGCAGACGAAGAAGAAAAATTGCGGTTGCAGGGCATGATAGACCTGCTGATCCCCATCTGCAAAGGCTATGTCAGCGACCGCGCCTCTGATGTATGCAACCTGGGGATGCAGGTTTACGGTGGCTACGGTTATATAAAGGAATATCCCCAGGAACAGTTGGTGCGGGATTGCCGAATCACTCAAATCTATGAAGGCACCAACGGCATTCAGGCCATGGACCTGCTCGGGCGCAAGTTGGGTTTAAACCAGGGAAAACCGATTATGGACTTAATGGGAGAGGTGCAGGCGACCCTTCGACAGGCGAAAGAAACGGCCGCTTTGAAGCCGTTGGCGGATTCACTGGAACAAGCCCTTAACCGTCTGGCTGAGGTGGCCATGCACCTCGGGGCCACGGCCATGTCTCCCCAGGTCATGAACGCCTTTGCCTTTGCCCATCCCTTTATGGAAGCGTCCGGAGATGTGGTCAACGCCTGGATGCTGTTGTGGCGCGGTGTTGTCGCAGCCGCGAAACTGGAGAGCGGCGCAAAGAAGAAGGATGAAAGTTTTTACCAGGGGCAGATTAAGAGCGCCGAATTCTTCATTAACTGTATCTTGCCCATCACCATGGGCAAGATGGAGGCCATTATGGCCAACAGTGGAGCGGCCGTAGAAATTGATGATAAGGGTTTTGGCGGGAAATAAAGCATCCGGGGTCTAAGGGACCCGGTTTGGGACCAACCCATGGAGGGGATGAATTTACAAACTGTGAGTTGAACCGCAGAATATCGAACAAGGAATAACGAATGTCGATTTGTGGAGTCGCTACGCTCCGTCATGTTATATTAATGACAGAATACCTTACTTCGACATTCTGCGGTTCCTTGTTCGATATTCGATATTCCATTGCTCAATGACCTGGCCTTGAGGACCAGGTTTCAATGAGGAGGGTATGTAGGCAGAGACCGGAATTTGCGTCCCGTGGATTCCGGTCTCGTGTTTTGTGCGTTCTATTTATCTCGTTTCTTAAGTTCTTCCGCCCGCAGTTCTTTCTTGAGCACTTTGCCCACATTGGTTTTCGGAAGCTCTTTACGGAATTCGATTTCTGTGGGCCATTTGTATTTGGCCAATTTGCCTTCGCAATAGGCAATCATCTCTTCCTGTGTTGCCGTCTCACCCTCCTTAAGAACGATAAATACCTTGACGGTTTCACCCCGCTTGGTATGCGGAACCCCGATGGCGGTAGCTTCAACCACTTTGGGATTCTCGAAATAGACCTCTTCCACATCCCGTGGATAGATGTTGTATCCGCCGGAGATAATCATGTCTTTTTTGCGGTCCACTATGAAGAAGTAGCCGTCTTCATCCATAACGGCAATGTCGCCTGTGTGCAGCCAACCATCGGTGAGGGTTTCGGCCGTGGCTTCTGCCCGGTTCAGGTAACCTTTCATGATTTGAGGCCCTTTGATCAGCAGTTCACCGGATTCACCCAATGGCACATCTTGGGTACTGTCATTGAGATCGACCACACGGCACAAAGTGTCACTGATGGGAACGCCGATACTGCCGACCTTGCGTTGGCTTCCCTCGCCAAAGGGATTGATGTGGGTTACCGGAGATGACTCCGTGAGACCATAGCCTTCGACAATGGTGGCACCGGTGCGGGATTCAAACTCCTTGATGACCTCTAGCGGCAAAGGCGCACTGCCGGAAAAGCAGCCCTTGATAGAGGTCAGGTCCGTCTTCTCTGTATCGGGATGCTGCAAAATACCGATGTACATGGTGGGCACCAATGGTGCGAAAGTGGGTTTGTATTTTGAAATGGCTTCCAGTAATTGAGGTGCTTGGGGCTTGGGAACCAAAACGTCTCCCCAACTTAAATAAATGGCTAGATTCATCGCTGTTGTCAGGCCGAATACATGAAAAAAGGGCAGGGCGCCCAGCATAATCTCGTCCGAACCAAACCCGGGAAACCAGCCGGCCGTTTGTTGAACTTGTCGGCTGAGATTGCCGTGGGTCAACATGACGCCTTTGCTGACGCCGGTTGTACCGCCGGTGTACTGGTACATGGCCACATCATCCAAGGACAGATCTACCCTGGAAGGATCGGATTGGGCCCGGGCTAACAAGGGTTTCCAGCGATAAAGATCATCGGCCGGTTTGACCTTGGCGGCCAGCTTTTTCTTTTTGGCCACCAAGGGAAATAGCAGGTTTTTGGGGAACGGCAGGTAGTCGCCGATACTGGTATAAACAATTTGCTTGATGCCGGTTTTGGGCCGCAGGTCGATCATGCGGTTGCCCAACAGGTCCAGGGTCACCAGTGCCTTCGCCCCGGAGTCGTTGAATTGGTGCTCCAGTTCACGATCCGAATAGAGCGGATTGTTCATTACGGCGATGGCGCCGATGCGAAGGATGGCATAATAGGCTGCCACGCAGGGGATGACATTGGGCAGCAGGAGCGCAACGGCATCACCCTTTTGGATACCGAAATTTTTAAGACAGGCGGCGAAGCGGTCCACCATCTCGTTCAATTGCCGAAAAGTGATTTCATACCCTTGAAAATTCAGGGCCATTTTATCAGGAAATCGGCTGCAGGAGCGATCCAGGAATTCGGGAATGCACATGGACTCGTAGGTCAGCTTTGCGTCCACACCGGGTTGATAATGTTTCAGCCATGGCTTGTCTTGGTATGTAATGGATGTCGCCACTATATCCTCCTTGTCCGAATGGAATGCGTATGAAAGTCTTTCGATTGGTATCCAGTATAATCCTTTTAAGGCTCAAAGCTAAGTTTTGTCAAGAAATCCGTCAGGTTGTTTGCTTTATTCAGTTGGGTGGCACAGGGCCTGCCGAACAGATTTTTACGGGTTGCCACAAAATCATTGCACTTTGATATCCAATTTTATAAGTATTTGCGCCTTGGATGGTGGTTGCAAACCATTAGTATAGCAGGGGGGCGTTCGCCATGCTGAGACAGCTTTTGGCATACCGGGTCTGTTTAATTGAAATACCGCAACGCTTTGTTCTTAAGTGACGTTGAATTGCGGCCTATCTTCACCTGTCCTAAAATGCGCCCATCTTTGTTTAAAAATCCTCAAAATGTCCTTGACACCCGAATGGCTGGTTGATACTGAATGAGTATTCATTCAGTTTTTGGTACCACACTCATAGGGAGAAAGAAAGAAAAAAATGGACGTCGCATTAACTTCACCTGCAAATGCGGATTTTCTATCAATTCCTGCATCAGTGATCTATACAGTGATACCTTTGGTCGGCATCGCGATTTTCATCTACATGATCTATGTTCGTTTGAAACCCTTGCTAAGAGCGGCGCCCGACCAGCGTTCCAACCATCTCAAAGAGCGTTTGGGACAACTGGTCAAGATTTGGCTGTTCCAAAAAAGACATCCCCGATATATGCTGGCCGGCGTGCTTCATATTCTGCTCTTTGCCGGTTTTCTGATTTTGGGACTGCGCTCTTTAGAGTTGATATTTGTGGGCATTATTCCCAATTTTGCCCTTCCCGGCTTGGGGGGGGCATTGGGGCACGTTTACGGCATCATCCGCACCTATGCCGCCACGTGGGTATTTGCGGTGGCGCTCATCGCCATAGTAAGGCGCGCTATCATCCAACCGGCCCGCTATGCCGTTCCGGAAAAATACGGAAAGGCACATACCGGTGAAGCGGTGTTGGTCCTTTGCATGATTTCGACCCTGATGATCTGCGAAAGTCTGTTTGAAGGCAGCCTGGTGGTTGCTCAAGCGCAGAAAGGGCTGCATCCGGAGTATCTGGCGCCGCTCACATTGGCCTGGGGTTTTCAACAGGTGCTGGCAACCTCATCGATCTCGACCCTCCAGGTTTTGCATTCAATTTCTTATTTGATCCATGAGATCACCTTTTTCAGCTTCTTGTGTTTCTTACCGTTGGGCAAGCATTTTCATGTGGTGACATCTCTGTTTAACGTCCTGTTCATGAGGCTGCGTCGCGGTAATGTGAAACCGGTTCGCCACGGCGTCAGCGACGAGCAGTTGGATGATTTGGAATCCTTTGGTGTCAAACAGTTGGAGGATTTTACCTGGAAGCATATACTGGATTTTTACTCCTGCGCCGATTGCGGCCGTTGCTCGGACAATTGCCCGGCCAATGCGGTGGGACGACCCCTGTCGCCAAGATTTATATCCATTAAGGGCAGAGACCTGACCTTCACCAAATATCCGGTCAATCCGCGCAAAGCGGCCACCAACGGGCAGCCCCTTATCGGCAGCATCTATGAAGAGGACGAGGTTTGGTCCTGTACAACCTGCGGTGCCTGCGAGCAGGAGTGCCCCTTGGGCATCGAGTACATCGATAAAATTGTGGATCTGCGCCGCGGCATGGTGGATGATGGAACCGTTCCCCAGTCCCTGCAAAAACCGTTGCGCGCTTTGGAAAAACGCGGCAATCCCTGGGGAAAGCTGGAGAAGAAGCGTCTGGATTGGACCAAGGAATTGGGCGAAGAGATATCCGTCAAGGTCCTGGACGGCAAAAAGGCCAGTGCGGATGTGCTCTACTTTGTCGACAGCATCACCTCCTATGACGATCGCATGCAGTCCATCGGCCGGGCCACCGCCATGGTGCTGAATTCAATCAATGCCGATTTCGGCATTCTGGGCAAAAAGGAAAAAGATAGCGGGCATGAAGTCCGGCGGTTTGGCGAAGAGATGCTCTATCAAGATCTGCGGGATCAGAATACGGATGCCATCCTATCTTCCGGTGCTTCTCAAATCGTCACGTCGGATCCCCATGCCTACAATGCATTGAAGAACGATTACCATGACATTCCGCCTGTCGAACACATCAGCCAGGTTTTGGCGCGCCAGGTGCGCCAAGGTGGGCTGAAATTCAAACCTTTGGAAAACGGGGATAAGGTGTACACTTATCATGATCCCTGTTATCTGGGTCGACACAACGCCGTCTATGATGATCCCCGGATGGTCCTCGATGCCATCCCCGGGCTCAAGCGGGTGGATATGCTGCGCAGCCGGGATCGAAGCTTTTGCTGTGGCGGCGGCGGTTTGATGCTTTTTTACGAACCTGAAGAAGAGGAACGCATGGGGGTTTTAAGGGTTAAGATGGCGGCCGAAGCCGGCGCCAATGTGATCGTAACAGCCTGCCCCTTCTGTTTGGTCAACATGGAAGATGCCATCAAGGTGGCCGGTCTGGAAGGGCAGATGGAGGCCATTGATTTGGTTGAACTTGTAGCAGCCCAGTTATAAACGATAACCTTTAAGAAGGATCATTTAAGAAGGATCATTTTCAAAATTGGGAGGGACGTATGGAAATTTTAGTCTGTGTCAAAAGGGTTCCCGACACTGCTGAAAACGAAATCGAAGTCAAGGTGGACGGAACCGGTATCGAAGAGGACGACCTGGTCTACTCGGTTAACGAGTGGGACAACTACGCCGTGGAAGAGGCCATTCAAATTCGCGATAAGGTCGGCGGATCGGTGACCGTGATGACCGTGGGCGATGAAGAGGCGGAAGAAGTGCTTCGCCGCGAGATGGCCATGGGGGCCGACAAAGGCATTCTTCTCACCGATGATGCATTTGAAGGCTCCGACGGACGTGGGATCGCCGCTATTCTCAAAGCCGAAATCGAGAAGGGCCGGTACGATCTGGTGCTCACGGGCGCTCAGGCCGACGATGGCGCCGGTCAGGTAGGGGGGATGCTGGCCGCCATGCTGGAATGGCCATACGCTTCGCTGGTCAATACCATCGACACCCAGGATGGTCAAAAGATAAAAGTCGGCCGTGAAATCGAAGGCGGCAATCAGGAGATGAACGAAATCGAGCTGCCCTGCGTGCTCTCCATTCAGACCGGCATTAACGAACCCCGCTATGTGGGTATTCGCGGCATCCGCAAAGTCGCTTCGGTGGAAATTCCCGAACATGGGGCCGGGGATTTGGGCATCGCCGCCGATACCGTCGGCGCTTCCGGTGCCAAGGTCAAGCGGGTGGACTACTTCACACCCGATTTGGGTGAAGGGGCCGAGATGCTGGAAGGCAGCATGGAAGAGAAGGTCGATAAGCTGATTGAAATGTTGAAGGCCAAAGGAGGGCTGAAATAATGGCACAACTTTTCGCATACATCGTACACAGGAACGGGGTGTTGGATGACAGCGCCGCTGAATTGGCTGTGGCTGCGTCCAAAATCGAGGCCGGAGCGCCGGTAACAGCCATCGTAACCGGCAGCGGCGCCGATCTGGAGGCGGCTTGTCAGGCGGCCGCCAATATCTATGCGGCGGTATGGAAATTCGATAGCGCCGAACTGGCATACCCCAATGCTGAGAAGGTTCGAAAACTTTTGGTCAGCTCCCTGCCGGCCGACGGGATTGTATTGCTGGCCCACGACACATTCGGTATGGATCTGGGCCCGGGGCTGTCCATCAAGCTGGATTCGGCATATGCGGCTGACGTTATGGCAATTGAGAGTGTCGATGGCGGTGCCGCGATTCTGGTGCGGCAAGAGTACGCCGGCATGGCCCACGCGCATGTCAGTTGCGACCTGTCCAATGGTGCTGTTTTGACGCTGAGACCCGGCTCCTTTCAGGCTGAAGAGGTCGGCGGTGCCGCCGGCCAGGTTGAGGACAAGTCCGGTGAGGCGGGTGACCTGAGCGTCAAACGAAACTTTATGGAGGTGGTGGAAGCCGAAGTGGGCGACGTGGACATCACCAAAGAAGACGTGCTGGTATCCATTGGACGCGGCATTGAGGATGAGGAAAACATCGAATTGGCCCAGGAGCTGGCCGAAGCCATGGGGGCCGTGGTGTCATGTTCGCGGCCCATCGTTGACGCCAAGTGGCTGGAGAAGTCACGCCAGGTGGGAACATCCGGTCAGACTGTCAAACCCAAGGTTTATATGGCCCTGGGTATCAGCGGCTCCTTCCAGCATTTAGGGGGTATCAAGGGATCGCCTTTTATCGTGGCCGTCAACAAAAACCCCAAAGCCCCCATCTTTCAGGTAGCGGATGTGGGTATTGTAGAAGACATTATGGATATGATGCCTGAACTGACAGAGAAGATTCAGGAAGGGTAGTAGCTATGCGGTATACATACCCAACAAAGCATCTATTTGATCCAGAAACAGCGGGTAGATAAGGCGCTCGGCTTCAAGGAGCCGATTGGTAAAAAAAGGATCCACAATGCCTTTGGCAATGGCCTGCTCCTGCTGATGTTGAATGATTTCATGGCCCCTGACCAATTGAGTGCAGTAATCGGTACAGCGTTGGCAACCCAGGCATAGCCAAATGCTGGGTGATTTGAGAAGCTGTTCGGATAGACCCAGATTGACCATGCGGATAATGCGTAGGGGGTCGAAAACATCGCGTTCACCGGAAATCGGACAAACGGTGCTGCATTCGTTGCAGGTGAAACAAGCATGGCCGGTGTTTTTGTGGATGATCGAGCCTCCGGAGGGCAAAGTTGTCTCAGTGACATAGTATTGGTTCTGGCGCAAAGGCGTTTTCAGCCATTTGTTCCATAGATGGGGTGGCATGGCTTCCAAGGGCTTATTAAAGCAATGGGCCACCACCCGCCAACGCACCCGCTGGAATTCCATGAATAGCTGGCGGTAAGGGGCAAGCATGTTACGGGAAACCATACCACTTGCAATGGCTTCCTCCTGCAAGTGTCGATGCAGCTCATGGGGTTTGACGTTGTTGGGACAGCCGCGCCTGCAATTCCGGCACGACAGGCAATACCAGGCATCCGGTGCGTCCAAAAGGGCGTCGAGCATACCCAGATTGGCCATCCGAATGGTTTTTTGAGGGCGAAGGCGTTCGGTGGCGCGGAAAACCGGGCATTCCGAATCGCAGGTACTGCAGGTCCAGCAAAGCTGTCCGCTTGAATTGGCTTGGGTTGAAATAGATTCTCCCATATCCAGATCTGGTTCAATCACAGAGAGTGGCATGGTTTACCTCCACGGTCTATTGGATGAGAATGCATTCTCTACCTAACAATCTAAACCACCCGCTATGTGGATGGTCTTTGAGTCATGGTTGGACGTCCAAGTGTTGCTGATGCTCATCCGTATTTCGGATATATCGGACCAAAATCATCCTTATAAATAACGAAAATAAGTGCCAAGCCAAAAATATAACACAAATTATCCAGTTTGACAAAACAATTATTACCAATTCAGATAGATAATTGCTGTTGCCAATCGGCTTGAGACATGCAAAAAAAATCATGGGTTTCATCCACAACAGGACATTTAAATGGAACCTTTCCCGGGAGGACTCTCATGAGCCAAAAGGTAGAATTGGTATTCAAGGACCGTGTGGGAATTGTAGCGGACATATCTGCGCTGATGGCCGAGTGTGGAATCAACATTATATCCATGGAGGTCGATAAGAGGGCGGATAAGGCCCATGTATTTTTAGAGGCGGAGGAGAAAAAAACGGGTATCAGCAAAGAGAACATGAGCGCTATTCTTTCAGATGTGCCCGATTTGTTACAACTCCGGTTCATAGAAATCCTGCCCCAAAAGGAGCGTGAGAACCGGTTTCGTGTGGTGCTCGATAACATCAGTGATGGTGTGATTTCCATTGGCAAAGACGGTCGCATCACCACCATTAATAAGGTGGCCCGACGGGCCCTGGATTGCGAAGAGATCAATGTGGTGGGGCAGGGGGTGAAAAACATTGATCTGCCCGACTATACCATCCTGGAGTGTCTGGAAGGGCGCAGATTCAACAACCTAAAGAAGAACATTATAAAGAAAAAAGAGCGCTACCAGTATATCGCCACCGGCAGACCCATTTTGGACGGAGAAGGAAATATCATTGGTGCGGTGGAGATCGCCAAGGATATGCAGGAAATTAAAAAAATGGTCCGATCCATCAGTGAGCCGGAGTCGGTGAGCTTTGGTGATATCATCGGGAAGCATCCTGTAATCCTGGCAGCCATCGCCTTTGCCCAGCGCATTGCCACCGCCGATTCCATCATCTCCATCAGAGGGGACAGTGGAACGGGCAAAGAGCTGTTTGCCCGCGCCATTCATATGGCCAGCGGCAGGAAAGGGCCATTCGTTCCCTTGAACTGCGCCGCCCTTCCCGAACAGCTTCTGGAAAGCGAGCTGTTCGGATACGTTGGCGGTGCCTTCACCGGAGGGCGCCGCGAGGGGCGACCCGGACTGTTTGAACACGCGGCTGAAGGAACTGTCTTTCTAGATGAAATTGGTGAGATGCCCCTCGGATCCCAAGCCAAAATACTGCGCGTGATACAGGATAATCGCGTTCGCAGAATCGGAGGCTCCAAAGAGATTCCCGTCAATACGCGTATAATCACGGCAACGCATCGCAATCTGGAACAGCTGGCCGAAGAGAAGCTTTTTCGCAAAGATCTGTACTACCGGATCAACGTTTTGCCGATTCATATCCCGCCCCTTTCCCAACGGCTGGAAGATATTTCTTTGCTGTCGGAGCATTTTCTGTTTCAACTGGCCTCCAAGCTGAACAGGCCCACCCACACCATTTCAAAGCAGGCCGTCCAAAAACTGCAGGGACATGACTGGCCGGGTAATGTACGTGAATTGAAGAATGTGATTGAAAGGGCGGCCATTTTGTCCAAAAGCAATGTGATCGATGCCGGTTCCATCCTGTTCAGTCATGAATTGGGCAGAGCCGGTCATTCCGTTGCTCAACCCGCCTCGCCCCGGCCAATGGGGCATTGCAGTTTGAAAGCCGCCATGAATGCGTATGAGAAAAGTTTTATCAGCAGTGTGATGGAACAAGGTCACAGCATCCGTCAGTCTGCAAAGAAACTTGGCATCTCACATACAGCTTTGATGAATAAGCTTAAAAAACACAATATTGGCCTGGCATCCTAATTTACAATTTGTCAATGAGGTCACACAGCAGGCGGACACCGAAACCGGTGCCGCCGGGACCGCAGTAGTCCGAGCCCTTTTTCATAAATACCGGCCCGGCGATATCGATATGGGCCCAACGGGTATCGCCCACAAATTCCGATAGGAACAGGGCTGCGGTAATGGCGGCGCCATATCGCGTACTGGGCATGTTGCTGATGTCCGCAAGCTCGCTTTTAATTAATTCTTTATAGTCTTCGGGCAGCGGCATGGGCCAGCAACGTTCATGGGTACCGCTGCCTGAAGTGATGATGGCATTTGACAAATCCTGATCTTTAGAGAAGACGCCGGCCAATTTCTGGCCCAGGGCCACCACGCAGGCCCCGGTGAGGGTGGCCAGATCGATGAGGGTGTCCGGCTTATATTTTTTGATGGCATAAGCCATGGCATCGATGAGGATCAGACGCCCTTCCGCATCGGTGTTGCCGATTTCCACCGTCTTGCCGGCAAAGCTTTTCACAATGTCGCCCGGCCGCGTGGCACGGCCGGACGGCATGTTTTCCACCAATGGCAATATGCCCACCACCCGGTGCTTTGGTTTCAGGCTGGATACGGCGATCATGGTGGCGGCCACCGCTGCAGCGCCTGACATGTCGATCTTCATGGTGTTGAGTCCGGATGACGGTTTCAAATTGATGCCCCCGGTATCAAAAGTGACGCCTTTGCCCACCAAAACGATGGTTTTTCTGGCCTTTTTGGGCGCATAAACCATCTCCACCAATTGAGGGCCGTGGGCGCTGCCCTTGGATACGGCCAGCAAAGCGCCGAACTTTTTCTTTTGCAGCTGGCCTTCACCCATTATCGTGATCTTGAGACCGGTATCCTGTGCCGCATTCCGCACCATCTTGGCGAATTGTGCCGGAAGCTTGTCATTGGACGGGGTGCTGACCCATTCGCGCGCCAGCAGCGTTCCTTGGCAGACGGCTTCCACACGTTGAAGGACGGCACGCTGTCCTTTGGTGGGGTTGGACGATAACAGCAACGCTATTTCTTTAAGCGGTGTTTTCTTGGCTTTTTCTTTATATTGGTCGAAGACGTGGTTCGCAAGATAGGCCCCTTCGGCCATGGCACGGATGACTTCAAGATTTTCCAATTTCAGCGTTGGCCCATCGGGTATGGCGATGACAATTTTCTTCAGCTTGGCGTCCATGGCGGTTTTGACAGCCCGGCCGGCCGCCGTGCGCAAGCTTTCCGCATTCACTTTTTCGTGGGGACCCAACCCCATGCATAGGCAGCGCCTGATCTTTGTGTCCGCAGGGGAATAGTGCACGATTTTTTGTGTGGCTTCCCCTGTGAACTCTTCCAACGCCTTGGCGGCGGATACCAGTTTTTGGAGTATGGGGCTGTTATGGATGACGGTATCTTCGCAAACCGGAATGGCCAGCATATCCACCATGGAACGCTTCAATGAGATGGTTGTGAATTTGATCATGTTCGGTATTCCTCTTGGGTTCGGATTCGTCGATCTTATCGGTTTTGGAATTATGCCAATGTTTAATATTTTATTTGTCTTCAGTCAATCGGACCAATTCCTCATCAAATTGGTGAATGCGTCTCTCCCACGCGAAGCATTGCATGGCCTCGCTCAGACGCCGGCGTTCATCAGAATATTTGGGGTGTCGCAAAAGCAAATCCTGTAGCTTTTTTTCCAAGTCATCCTGATCGGAATAGAGAAAAGCTTTGTGAAATTCTTTTGGCAAAATTTCAGGATAGGAAAGCCTGTCCGGCAGCAACGGCAGGCAGCCGTGGCGTATGGCCTCGACCACAGCTATACCAAAATTCTCTTGAAACGCCGTGCTGACGACGATGTGGCCGCGTTCCAACCACTTAAAATATTTTTTTCGAGACGGTACGCGACCATATTGCACCAGGCGTTTACCCAGTTGATGGGGCGCTTGTTCGAAAACCCCTGGCATTTGTGCAAATGCTTCGCCCAATAGAGCCACTCGAAAATCAAGTCCGTGGTCCATCATTTTTCTCAGCGCCTGGAAGAAGGATTGGGGGTTTTTGTCATGTTCCCAGCGATGGTTCCAGACAATCAGCGGTGCTTGTTCGTACTCCTTCGGTTTAAGCGCTGCAGAATCCGAAAAATGGCAACCAGGGCAGGCTACGGCAGATTTTTCCTCCACAGCCCTGGTTACCCAATTGGGCCTGAAATCGGGCATTATCCGTATAAATTCAGGGAGAGCTGCAAAAAAGGCATTCCGATGGGTATGGGAGTTGAAAAGAATACGTCGGGCGGTCAAGGCCGTCGCGATGTTGGTGAATCCGGGTTGATGGTCGTGTCGAATGTCCGGAGCTGATGGGTAGGTGAGCTGGTTCTCGTGAAAATAGACCAGTGCCGGCGGGCATTGATCTCCCCAGAGTGCCTTGAGATCCGCCAGATTCAGGAGGCTGGATACGATGAGCCCGTCATACCCGGCCGGATCTTCGATGCGGTTGCTCCAGTAGATAGCGGCGCCGCGCATCCGCCATTTCCAGAAGCGATCGGGCAGGGTCACCAAATGGATTTCATGGCGGCTGTGGGCCACCAGGCCGTCGGCAAAGTCGCGGTGAGAACCGCCGTAGAAAGGTTCCAGAAACAGAAATCGCAGAGGTTGGTTCATATATATTTTATTCAAGTTCAGGGTTCAGAGTTCATGGTTCAGGGTTCAGAGTTCATGGTTCATGGTTCAAAGTTCATGGTTCTTATTTAGGGATCATTGTTGATTTTACCTTCGATTGGGTTTTGCCATGTATTTTATGCAAAGTTTGCATATAGAGAATATCGGAGGGGCCTGACCACAACTTTGATGAATTCGTAAAAAGTCTCTCAGCACGTCACTCCGGCGAAGGCCGGAGTCCAGAACTGCCTGATAATACTGGATTCCGGCCTTCGCCGGAATGA
>JASFER010000054.1:0-26881 GCA_050124755.1 Desulfobacteraceae bacterium | reverse complement strand
TTACAACCAAAAAGCCTTACGAGAAGGGGCAAATCATTTTTCGCGAAGGTGAGGAGGCCGCCTTTTTCTATACATTGATTCAAGGCAGCGTTAAGTTGAGCATTGGTGAAACCGGACAGGAAGTCTATATCGTCAATCAGAGCGGGGAGGTGTTTGGATGGTCAAGCCTCATGGAGCGCGACCAATATTCAGCATCGGCCGAGTGCCTGGAGCCAACGAATCTGCTCCTGATTGAAAAGGAAAAACTCGAAAGCCTTTTAAACGATAATCCGGCCAATGGCATGATCTTCTATAAAAATTTAGCTCAAACGCTGGGAGATCGATTGCTCAAAAGTTATCATATCATTTCCAAGGCAAAAAGGCTGGCGGAGCAGTTATGAAGTGAGACCTCTTTTCTTCAGCCAATCGGCCGCCTGTGGCCACAGATGGGTTTGAGCTTTCCGGCTGGCGGCCAATCCAACATGGGATGATGGAAAATCGATCTCCAGATAGTCTCTTCCTGTGTATATCCTGCCCAGGGCCCGCACAGATTCGGGTGGTACGATATGGTCGTAACGGTCGTATATATTGAGTACAGGGAAATTTAATTTAGTCAGGTCCACTTTTTTGCCTTTTACGATCATGCGATTCTGAATCAAAAGGTTTTTGCGGTAGCAATCTTCAATAAATTGCGTATAGGCCGCGCGTGGGATGGCCTGGGCATCCATCACCCAGCGCCACCTGCGCCAGTGGTTCTTAAATGCATCCCTGTTCCAGAACTCTTCCCAAAATTCCGGCTCCATGGCAAATTGGGGCAGATAAAGAGAAAATAGCTGCATGCCGATAAAATCGATCAATTCTCCAGGGATATTGCCGTAGTGCCGGGCCACCTGGCGAATGTTAAAAAGCTTGCCCCAAATCAATCGCGGATCACGCCAGCCGGCAAAATCCACCGGCGTTGCCATCAGCATCAGGCCTTTGGGCTTTATTGGAAACAGGCTGGCCCAGATCAATGCAATAATTCCACCGGTGCAATACCCCAATACAAAAGGGGCCTCGGTCTCCATTAATCCGATGGCAAGATTCACATATTCGGCATAGTGGCCAAATGATATCTCTTGATGCCTCGGTTCGGGATAACCCCAATCGATCATAAAGACCTCAATGCCTTGACGGCCGAAAAACTGCACCACGCTGACATCATCACTTAAATCGAGAATGTAGGGCCGGTTGATAATATGTGGCACCAGCAGCAGTTTCATTTGCCCGGTGCCCGCCTCCGCCCTGCGGTTATAGCGCAGCAGCTGAAAACCCGTATGCAAGTCCTCATGGATATGCTCAGCCGGTGTGGGAGCCACTTTAAGGTCCGCAAAATAACGGGCAAAATGACTGAACAGATCACCTCTGGTCTTGGCAAATTCTTCCAAACCCATTGTGAGCACCTATTGGGTTAAAATTTTTCAAGAAACGCTTGACTTTGCCCAAGTCGCTTTCAGCCTCTTTGTAATCATTTTCCGTATCGTAATCCATATTTTCAGGACGCCAATATTCGCTGCGGTATTTTTCCACTATGATTTTATGAATGAAAGTGCAATCCTCACAAGTGGTTATTTTTTTTGATTAAGCTTTCTCAAAAAGCTCCGATAATGTACCTGGTCCGATGATTATGTCTAATGGAGATAAATATGCGCACATTAATTGTTGAGGATGATTTGGTATCCCGGAAAATATTGGAAAATGTTTTAATAAACTATGGTTCTTGCGACACAGCTATAAACGGGTTGGAAGCGATTGCCGTTTTTTGCCGCGCCTTGGATGAAACCCGGCCATATGATTTGATCTGCATGGATATTATGATGCCCGAGTTGAGCGGGCAAGATGCCTTGCGCCAGATACGCCAGATCGAAAAACAGATGGGCGTGCCTGCCGGCGATGCGGTCAAGGTGTTCATGACGACGGCTTTGAGCGAGACAAAGGAGGTGATCGATGCCTTATACAAAGGCGGTGCATCTGCCTATTTTGTCAAACCGATTCATATAGATCATTTTATTAAAGAGTTAAAATCGGCAGAATTGATTCAAGAATAGGAGTTGGAGTTCGAATCCAATGGAACACACAAATTTAGCATACACATCACCTGGTTACTGGTTTGGCGCGGGTATTGAATACACCCTGGACCGATGGCAGCGTTCCATCCTTTTTGGCGATATCATGCGCCAAAGAGGCAACAATTTCTTCGAGCATTTGCGCGCCGGTCAGCCTCCGGTGCTGGTGTTCGAATACGACTTGGTGCTGGACGGATTGGACTTCGATCCCCCGGTGAACTACGCCTTGGTCAAGATTCGCAACCGCCGCAAAGATACAGGCGACCGGCGAGGCGCTGAACGTCAAACCGCCGGACGACGGCAAGGCTTTCCAGAGGGGCAACGGCCCCGGGATGTGGTCACCCACAGGCCCCTGGTGGTCATCGATCCGCGGGCCGGCCACGGACCGGGCATCGGCGGTTCCAAGCTCAACTCTCAAATCGGGCTGGCCCTGGATTATGGATATCCGGTCTATTTTATCATGTTTTCTCCCGAGCCCGCGCCGGGTCAAACCATCCCGGCGATCCAGCAGGCTGAGATCCGCTTTCTGGAAGAGGTCGCCCGCCGTCATCCCGACACCCCCAAACCGGCCGTCCTGGGTAACTGCCAGGCCGGTTGGGCGGCCGCGCTCATTGGTGCGGACCGACCCGATGTGGTGGGGCCCATGGTCCTCACCGGCTCGCCCCTATCTTACTGGGGAGGCGTGGAAGGGGCGAATCCCCTGAGATACAAGGGAGGGTTGAGCGGCGGCATGTGGCTGGCCTCACTGTGGTCGGATCTGGGGGACGGCCAATTTGACGGCGCCCACCTGGTGGCCAGCTTTGAAGACCTCAATCCGGCCAACACCTATTGGGCCAAACAGTATAACCTGTTTGCCAAGGTGGATACCGAAGCGGACCGCTATTTGGATTTTGAAAAGTGGTGGGGCGGTTTTTTCAAGCTCGGCGCGGATGAGATCAGCTTTATCACCCGCAGCCTTTTTGTGGGCAACGAACTTGAAAAAGGCATGGTTGAATTGCAGGAGGGCCGCCCCATCAATCTAAAAAACTTCAAAGATCCCATTTTCGTCTTTGCTTCCAGCGGAGACAACATTACAACGCCGCCCCAGGCCTTGAACTGGATATACAAGGTTTACGGTTCCGTCAAAGAGATCAAACGGCAGGGCCAGATCATCATCTATATGGTCCATGAGAACATCGGCCACCTGGGGATCTTTGTCTCCGGAAAAGTGGCCAGCAAGGAGCATCGTCAGATTATCGGCTGCCTGGAGATGATTGAGTACCTGGTGCCGGGGCTTTACGAAATGGTGATCACGGCCGATGCCTCCAATTCCGACATGGACGATTATACCGTGCAGTTTGAGGCGCGTGACATGGCTGATATTCTGGCCATGGATGACGGCTTGGAAGATGAAGAGGCCTTTGTGCCGGTGGCCGCCGTGTCCGAGGCCAACGATGTATTCTACCGCACGTGGATTCAGCCCTGGGTGCGCGCCCTGACCATGCCCTGGACGGCCGAAGTGCTGCGGCAGTTGCATCCTTTGCGCCTTCAGCGTTCCCTCTGGTCTGATGCCAATCCCTTTGTCTGGCCCATGGCCGCCTGGTCCGCGCTGGTCAAACAGAACCGGCGGCCGGCATCCCCTGAAAATCCGTTTGTAGCCGCCGAAACCTGTTTTTCCAACTCCATGACAGCCGCTCTCAACCTCTATCGGGACACCCGGGACAGGATGCAGGAGTGGATTTTTAAATCCGTCTACAACAATCCATGGGTCGCTTTTTGGTGGGGCGCCCAAGCGCCTTCGCAGGACCAAGCGCCTGCCCGGGAGCAGACCGAGCTTTTGCGGCGCCGGGAGTCGGCATTTGCCCGACGCAACGCCGGCCGGGGCGGATTTTCCCAAGCCGTTATCCGCATCATCATCGCTGTGACCGGGGTGGACCGCGTCGTAGACAAACGCCAGGTGGAAACCGCCGATGCCATCGTCCGCCGGCATAAACTGTTTGAACACCACAGTTCGGCCGAGATCAAACAGATGGTGCGCGACCAGGCGCGCATTCTTTCCGCTCACAATGACCTGGCCATATCCGCATTGGCAGCCATGCTGCCCACTCAAGCCGAACGTGAAAAGGCTTTTGATGTTGCCGTAGAAATCGCCGTGGCCGATTTTCGGGTGGATCTCGGGGAGCGTCGCGTGCTGACGCGAATTCGCAGAACGTTGGAGCTCCATCACGACGATTTGCATGTCTAAAAAAACGATCAAACTGAAATGATATGATATCATATCATTCAAGAGTTTGGCGCCGTTCAAGGTACCGCGAGCATTCGCGTGTAAATATTCGCTGAAGAAGAAATGCGTATAGTCATATCTGTTATGGATTTTTATTTAAGAATCTGTATCTGTATCTATAATTGAACATATACTATGCTGCGCATACGATTTGGCTGTGAAAAGACAGGAGGATGAAATGAATGACAACCATGAGATGCTATCCTTACCCAATGCATTTAGCGCTAGACACATTTTAAGGAAATTTTTGTATCCCACTCCCTTGCGTCAATACAAAAGCATTGACCGCATTGTCGGCGCCCAGTTGTTTGTAAAGCATGAGAACCATAACCCTACTGGGACCTTTAAAATAAGAGGTGGCATCAATCTTATGCATTACCTGAAGGCCATGGGCGTAAAAGGGGTGACGACCTACTCAACAGGGAATCACGGCACCTCCGTTGCTACTAGTGCAAGGATGTTTGGCCTGGCAGCCGTTGTTGTTGTACCGAAAAAATCGAATCCCTTAAAGGTGCAAAGTATCAAAGATGCCGGTGCTGAATTGATAGAATATGGGATAGATTTTGAAGAATCCAGCGAAAAAGTCGCACAATTAGTTAGGGAGCGAGAGCTCTATTTTGTTCATCCTGCCAACGAAGTTCATCTGATAAACGGTGTGGCAACCGAATTTTTAGAAATTCTGGAAATGGTGCCAGATCTGGATACAATGATCATCCCGATTGGCGCCGGAAGCGAGGCTGCTGCAGCGATCACCGTGCTCAAACAGATCCGCCCGGATATTGAAATTATTGCAGTGCAGGCTCAAGCTTCCAGTGCAGCCTATCAGTCCTGGAAAGAAAAGAAAATTATTTCTGCACCCAACACCACGTTTGCCGGTGGGGTGGCCACGGGCACTGCCTATGAAGTTCCGTTTTCACTCTATAAGGATGCCTTGACCGATTTTGTTCTTCTAACTGAAAATGAATTATATCAAGGTATCGCGCTTGCTGCCCATCATACCAGAAACCTGACTGAAGGGGCAGGCTCGGCATGCCTGAGGGCAGCAATAAAGATCCGGGATCGATTAAGAGGTAAGAAAGTAGCAATTCAGATGAGCGGCGGAAATGCCTCAGGCAGTGAACTGCAAGAGGCCATGAAACAGCCGTGCTTAATCAGTGGAGCTGTTGATTAAGTTTAGAAGATTCAGACATTGAATGCAGGTACCCAATCCAGCAGGGCTGGATAAAAATAGCATTGACAAAAAAGCGCTCATAATGTACAAATTGATCAAAATGATCGATTTGATCATTACCAGAGAGGGCTTTGCCATGGATGTAAGCGCAACCGAGTTTAAACGTAAGTTGGGGCAATATCTGGATGCCGCTGAACGCAGCCCGGTAATCATCAAGAAATCGGGCCGGGTTAAATCCGTGTTGATCTCAAACCAAATGTATCAAAAATTTATGGCCCTGGAAGATGCCTTTTGGGCGCAGCGAGCCAGGCAAGCCGAGGCCGGGGGCTATTTGGGCGAAGATGAAACCGACAAGCTGTTAAAGCGCATTGGCTGATGTATAAACCGGACCTGACCAAAGCGGCGGGCAAGTTTTTGGCAAAGCTGCCGGCAAAGCAATTTCGGCAAGTCGTCACCACTATTTTCCGGTTGCGGGAGCAACCCGAACCCAACGACTCAAAGCAATTGATGGGCTACCCGGAATACCGGCAGGTAGATATCGGCGAATACCGAATTGTTTACCGCATCGATGGCGAGACGGTGAAAATCTGTATTGTTGGCAAATGCAACGACAGTGAAGTTTAAAGCGGTTTAAACGATCATTATAAGTCGGCTGTATGGCCCAATTAATACGCACCTATGTTTCCACTATTCCTATAAGCTAAAATAGACAGCATGTTACGAATTCTTTAATTAAAATTCCAAAAATCAATTATCTTTGTAAACACCCGTTTGCCGGGGCCTTAGAACGATTTTCGGAAATTATGCGGTTTTGGACCAAAAACCCCAAGGAGATCATGCAGATGACGACATTTCTTTATCGCCTCGCTATCGCTTGTTGGATAGGCGGTGCATCCCTTTTCACTTTCGTCCTTACCCCCACCATCTTCAAATCATACAACCGGGATGTGGCAGGGGGAATTGTCGGTGTTCTCTTTCCAGGATATTTCAAATGGGGGTTGGTTTGCGGGGTGATTGCGCTTGCCACCATTTTCATGTCATCAACTGTTAAACACAAGACCATCGCCGCTGTCATCATCGCAGTTATGCTTGCCATCACCTCGGTCCAGGCATTTGTAATTGAGCCCAAGGCAGCCGCCTTAAAAAAGGAAATACCGTCGTTTGAAACCACTTCAAAAGACGACCCTCTTCGCATCCGGTTCAGTAAATTGCATGGGGTGTCGGCAGTGAGTAACCTTGTGGTTATCGGTGGTGGTATCGTTTTGATTGTCCTTCTGTAGAAATATGCGTCAGCGTCGTTGAAGATCTTGAACCGTTTGCAGTTGAAAATATGGGGATAGCCGAGATATTCTTAAAGAAGGTTATAAATCATGGATGAAATGTTCTTGTCCGTTGTAAATGAAAAATTTTACGCCTTTTAAACGGGCGATCATGATCATTCCCAGATCCTGGGAGAGATTCAGCCCCATGTGGGTGATGCCGGACCTGGAGATGATGGCCGGAATTTCCATCAGCGCCGCTTTCATCACGATTTCTGAAGTGAGACGGCCGGTGCTGTAAAAAATCTTGTTTCGGCCCGGAATTCGATCCAGCCACATTTTTCCGGCGATGGTGTCGGCCGCGTTGTGGCGACCGACATCCTCCACGAATATCTCCACCGCTTCGGTGCTGCACAGCGCACAGCCGTGCACGGCTCCGGCGGCTTTATAAATGTCGTTATATTGCGCAATGGACTTCATCAGCCGGGCGACCTGGGATTGGCGCAGCGTCATGGGGCTCAATTGCGTTTCATACAGACCATCGATGGTGCAGCTGAAGATCGTTCCTTGTGCACATCCGGTGGTGATGGTTCGCCGGGTGAGCTTCTCCTGCAGCTGCCCGCCGTTGCCGGCTTTGGTTTCGATATATACGGATTCGGTCTCCCAATCGACCCGAACCGATTTAATGGTTTCCAGTTCGGTGATCAATCGCTGGTTGCGCAGATAACCCAGCGCCAGCTGCTCCGGGTGGGTACCCAGGGTCATCAAGGTGACGATTTCATAGCCATCGACCAGGATTGTCAGCGGCAATTCACCGGCAATTTCGACCTCTTTTGCTTCTCCCGTTTCGTCTATCACCGAAACGGTATGCGTGGGTCTCACTCCGGCATTGGTCATCTCAGGGAGGTAGGGTTTCATATGCTGCAATTATAAGACCCGGTGCGCATAGCCAAATGAGCAGCAGGGGCTTATGCTCGAAACAATTTTAATACCGGCCGGCACGGAGGCCGGCCCTACGAAGGCCCTATTGGCACACGGACGTCGCACTTAAAGAGTAGTGCCGGCCTCCGTGCCGGCCTGACATCAATCGTTTGACGCCATTAAATGTTTCGCTCCAAACTGATGGTTTTGGAGGGGCTGAATTGGTTGGCGCTAAAAAACCTGATCAGATTGGAGTCATTCCAATTGACTAATGTATTAATTCTGTTAACACCGATTTGCTTCAAATGATCGATAAATTCATTCATTAATTGTTTTCCGATACCCATATGCTGATAAGCGGGATCGACACCGATGGTATCTAAACTCGCCACTTCCTGAAAAATGCCGAATTCTCCCATATAGAGTTCTCCCATTAAAAAGCCCACCACGGATCCATTCTCTTCTTCCGCCACAAATGATGTGGGTAAATAATCACTGGACTTGAAGAGTCTTTCAAACTTGAGCTGATAATACTCCAGACGGGAAGACTTCATAATCTTCTCGTCAATCTGAACCACAGCGTCAAGATCGTTATCCTCCATCAGTCTTATTTTAATGGCTTTTTCGCTCATGGCATTGCCTTTTCACTTGAAGTGTTTCTCTTTTCCTTTTTTTTACCCTTTTTTAAAATCCTTCTTTTTTCTTCGGATGGCGGTGATGGGACCGGCACGTCGACAATTTTGGTGACCGCTCCGAACCGCGACGGACAGGCATCCAGGCAGGTGCCGCATTTGATGCACGTTTCCTGGTCGATGAGATGGATCAGGTTCTTGGCCCCATCGATGGCGTCCACAGGGCAGCGGCGCCGGCAGATCATGCAGGCCTGGCATTTTTCCGGATCGATATAGTACGAAACCACCTCGCCAAGCAGCCGCTCGATCTCCTCACGGCTAAAATGGCTTTCGTAGTCGGTTTCATTTTCCAGGCGGGCGGTCAGCTTGGCGTGCTTTTCAATCTTGATATAGGGCACCAGCCGGACGACCTCGGCCAGGGCTTCTCCCAGCTTTTCCGGCACCATCCCTTCGGATTCCCCCAAGGGCCCCAGGTCCTTAATGGTTTTACAAAAATCGTTTGCGACCTCCACAAACAGGTTGCCTTCGCCGCCGGACATAAATTCAATTTGCAGCCGTTGGGGATTCAAACCGATGTGTTCAAGGATCTTTTTGCCAAGCAAGGTCAGGTTCAGGGCATGGTAATTGCCGTGGGTGATGTAGTTGCACTCTCCCAGCCGACAGCCGCCGATAAAGACGCCATCCGCCCCTTTGGCAAAGGCCCGCAGGATGTGCGCCAAATCCACGCGCCCCGAACACATCACGCGCACCAGCTTGATGTCCGCCGAATATTGTAGTCTGGAAACTCCAGCCAGGTCAGCAGCCCCGTAAGCTCACCAGTGACAGACAAATCCGATGATTTTGGGGGTGAAAAGGTGTCCTGTACTCATGAGTCGCTATCTCCTCAATCACTGCCCGTCCACGGATTCGGGAACCAGCGCATCGATCTGGCTCAGGATCTCCCGGTCGGTAAAATGGTTCAACACAATGGCCCCGGTGGGGCATACGGCGTTGCACAACCCGTCTCCTTTGCAGATCACCGGGTTGACAATGGCCTTTCGGCCCTGTTTGGTCTTGCGCAATTCAATGGCATCATAGGTGCAGACCTCGACGCAGGCACCGCAGCCCATGCAGGCTTTCTCGTTCACTTCACAGACCGCCCCCGATACGGTAACGATATCGTTGGACAGCAGGGCCAGCGCCCGGCCGGCCGCCCCGTAGGCCTGGTTGACGGCCTCGGGGATATGTTTGGGATAGTGGGCCATGCCACAGAGGAAGACGCCGTCTGCGGCAAACTCCACCGGCCGGAGTTTGACATGGGCCTCTTGGAAGAATCCGTCCGGTCCCAGCGGCACCTTGAACAAACGCGCAATCTCCCGGGCGCCTGCCGAGGGAACCACGGCAGCGGCCAGGGCCAGCAGGTCGGCGTCAAAGGCCAGCTTTTCACCTAAAATCGGATCGGTTACCGCCACTTGCAACACAGGGCGGCCGTCCTCGGCTTGGGCTTCGTCCACCGTGGGCGGATCCTCCGGCGTCCAGCGAATAAACCGCACCTCTTTTTCAGAGGCCTGGCGGTAGAACGCTTCGTTGAACCCGTAGGTGCGCATATCCCTGAAGGCGATGGTGACATCGATTTTTGGGTTGACGGCTTTGAGATTCAGGGCGTTCTTGACGCTATGGCCGCAGCATACCCGGCTGCAGTAGTTGCGGTCTTGGTTGCGGCAGCCCACGCACTGGATCATCACCACGCTTTGGGCCCGGGTGACGGTATCATCTTTGCGTGCGATGCGCTCACCCAGTTCCAGGTGGGTCACCACCCGCTCGTCTTCCCCGTATCGGTACTCGGTGGGCTTGTACTCTTCAGCGCCGATGGCAATCACCGCGGCCCCGTGCGTGATGGCCGTCTCACCCCTTTCGGAAGTGACCCGTGTTACAAAATTGCCCACGTAGCCGGTGGCCTCGGTGATGACGGCTTCAGTGTAGACGTGAATCGCAGGATGGCGGTAGATTTTTCGGACCAGCGCTTCGAGTTGGGCCTGGACGTCCATGTCGTCCAGGGTGGTATGAATTCTTCGCGCCGTGCCGCCCAGTTCGGATGCCTTTTCCAGCAGGTAGACATCGTGGCCCTGTTCGGCGATGGATAACGCGCTGGTCATGCCCGCCAGGCCGCCCCCCACCACCAGGGCCGCCTTGTTGACCGGCAGGTCGAACTCCTGCAACGGTTCCAGGTCGGCGGATCGGGCCACCGACATGCGGGTGATGTCCTTGGCCTTGGCCGTTGCGGCCTCCTTCTCCCGCGAGTGGCACCAGGAGCAGTGCTCCCGGATATTGGCCATCTCGAAATAGTACTGGTTGATGCCGGCTTCGCGCAGAGTGTCCCGGAAGAGCGGCTCCAGGGTCCGGGGACTGCAGGCCGCCACCACCACCCGATTGAGCGACTTCTCCTCTATGGTGTCGACGATCTCTTTCATGGAGTTGGTGGCGCAGGAAAAGAGCTGTTCCTGGGCGTGGACCACATGGGGCAGTGTCCGGGAATACGCGACCGTTGAGGGCACATCCACGACCCTGCCGATATTGGCGCCGCAATGGCAAACAAATACGCCGATGCGCGGTTCCTCTTCGGCGGCATCTTTTTCCGGCGGGTAGACCTTGTCCGTGGTCAGCTTGCCCCTGCGGTAGTCCAGCAGCTGGCCGCACTGGGATCCGGCTGCGCTGGCGGTAAAGACCGATTCAGGGATATCCATGGGCCCCTGGAAAGCGCCGCTGACAAAGATCCCCGGATGGGTGGTGGCCATGGGGTTGGCGGAATCGGTTTGGCAGAAACCGTGGTCATTGATCTCAATGCCGAACCTCTTGGCCAGATCCTGATAATCGGCGGGCGGGTTCAGCCCCACGGAGAGCACCACCATGTCGAAGGATTCCTCTTTCACGCCTTCCGATTCGGTGGCGTAGCGGACGATGACATTCCGGGTTTCAGGGTCCTCCCCAGCGATGGAGGCATAGCTGCGGACAAACCGGACGCCCGGGAGCTGCTGGGCCCTCTGGTAATAGGCTTCGAAACCCTTGCCGTAGGAGCGCACATCGTTGTGGAAAATGGTGCAGGCGGCATCGGCATCGTGGTCCTTGGTCAGGATTACCTGTTTCTGGGTATAGGTGCAACAGGTGGCGGAGCAGTAGCTGTTATCCCCTTGGGTGACCCGCCGGGAGCCCACGCACTGGATCCAGGCGATGTTGCGGGGGTGCTGCTGGTCCGACGCGCGCAGGATATCGCCTTCATAGGGACCGGTGGCACACATCAGCCGTTCGTAGTCCATGCTGGTCACCACGTTCTCGATCCTGCCGTAGCCATACTCCTCCTTGATCCCGGGGTCGAAGACGTCATAGCCGGGGGAGAGAACGATGGCCGCCACGTTCAGCTCCATCTTCTCCGGTGTTTGGTGAAGATCGATGGCGTCGTTTTGACACACCCCTTCGCAGATGCGGCACTTCTTCTCCTTCAGGTAGAGGCAGCTTTCATCGATGTAAGTGATCAACGGGATGGCCTGGGCAAAGTAGATATGCACGGCCTTGTTGCTGGAGATATCCTGGTTGAAGCGATCGGGATACTCCACCGGGCAATACTCCACGCAGGTGGTGCAGCCCGTGCACTTGTCTTCGATGATGTAGCGCGGCTTCCTGGTCAGCGTGACCGTAAAGTCGCCCGCCTCTCCGTCGACGCTGTCGACTTCGGTATAGGTTAGTACTTCGATGTTGGGATGCCGGCCGACCTCGACCAGTTTGGGTGAAAGAATTCACATGGAGCAGTCGTTGGTCGGATAGGTCTTGTCCAGCTGCGCCATGTGGCCGCCGATAGCCGGCGCCTTTTCGATCAGGTAGACCTTGAATCCGGCCGTGGCCAGATCCAGCGAGGCCTGAATGCCGCTGATGCCGCCGCCGACCACCATGACGTCTCCAAAGTTGCCTTGTTTCATTCCCTGCCCCAGATTTTCAATCAAATAGTTTTCCACGGTTTTACACATCCTTATCCGGTTGCTTTGGTTGCCGGAACCCAACGTTGCAAAAGTCGGAGGGCTTCAGAGCCTATGCGCCAAGGGTGAAGCCGTAGCGAGCTACTGCGAACCCTTGGCAACTCCGGATCTGGAGGCCTCCGGCTTTCCCGTAGGGTAAAAATTTCTCCATCTTTTTTATGCAACGTGGGGGTCAATAGCTTCATAGACTATCTCGGTAATATCCTTGATCTCCAACGCGGTTTCGTCCTCGAGCGCCAGCCGGCTGTCTTCGAAATTGGCAATGCAGTAGGGGCAGGCGGTTGCCAGCACCTCCGCCCCCAAGTCGACGGCCTGGGTCACGCGCAGATCGGAGAAGCGTTCTCCCTTGACCGTCTCCATCCAGATGCGGCCGCCCCCGCCGCCGCAGCACAAGCTCGTTTTGCGGGAATCGGTCATCTCGAGCAGTTCCAGACCGGCGACAGCTTTCAAGATGTTGCGCGGCTCGTCGTACACACCGTTATGCCGCCCGAGGTAGCACGGGTCGTGGTAAGTGACCCTGCGGGCGAATTCTCCCGAAAGGGTCAACCGGCCCTGCTCGATGAGTTCGCCGAGCAGCTGGGAGATGTGCACCACTTCG
This sequence comes from Desulfobacteraceae bacterium, assembly GCA_050124755.1. Taxonomy (GTDB): domain Bacteria; phylum Desulfobacterota; class Desulfobacteria; order Desulfobacterales; family Desulfosarcinaceae; genus JARRKU01. The sequence continues at coordinate 13,946 of JASFER010000054.1, read as the reverse complement.
AAGTGGACCATGAACTCGGGATATTCGTTCCTGAAGGTGTGGTAGCAGTGGGGCGACGACACCACGATCCGTTTCACCCCGTTGTCGATGAAATTCTTGATGTTTTCCCTGGCCAGGCGTTTGAACAAATCCTCGTTACCGGTCTTGCGGATGCTTTCACCGCAGCAGTTTTCCTTGGTGCCCAGGATGCCGTATGGGATCCCGGCTTTGTTGAGAATAGCGGCGGTGGCCCTGGCCACCTTTTTCAGACGCGGATCGTAGCTCAGGTAGCAGCCTGGGAAATAGAGCAGCTCCATCTCCTCGGAAAAGGGCTTGACACCCAGCCCCTCGGCCCAGTCGGCTCGATGGCTGCGCTCTTCGCCCAGGGGATTTCCCGCGCCGGTCAGGCTGGCGCTGACCGAGCGCAGCGGTTTGACGGCATTGGGGAAGATGTCGTACTGCGTGGCCAGCCGCCGCAGGGATAGGCCGGATTCGATCTGCCGGACATCCCGGGGACATTGTTGGGGGCAGCTGCCGCAGGTGGTGCAGCGCCAGATCTCCTCGCTTTCGATGTCCGTCATGCCGAAGGTGGCCTGCCGGACGATTCTGCGCATGCTGAAATCGATGAACCGATTCCAGGGGCAGACCGCATCGCACAGCCCGCACTGGTAGCAGCGGGCAAACGCCTCGCCGCCATTGGCCTTGATCTCGTCGACGATCTCTTTATAATCGGCTACCGTCTCCACTGGCTTCCGTTATCCTTTCTTTGCTGAAGAGAATCGGGCCACCGCATCCAGAATTTTCTGCATGCCGTGTTTTTCGACCAGCGATGCCAGCCCGATCTCCAACTCCTCCGGTTCGTCCGCCACCTCGACCTCCTCCTCACGCTCCTCTAAAACCAGGGCATCCGTGATGCACCACTTGACGCACAGGGGCTCGTCTTCCCCCTCACACATGTCGCATTTGAGGGGCAGACCCGAATCGGGCTCCTTGAAGTCCTCGCGGGAGGGGCACGGCGCCCGGCAAAAGGCGCATTCATCGTACTCTTTGCCGTCGATGATATACTTGTCCCGCCCGGCGCATTCCGCTCCGGTGGACTCGCCCCCGTAAACCGGCACATAGATGTCTTCCAGCGGGTGGCGCACCACGCGGATGCGGGCCCGCGCCGGGTTGTTGCTGCTGTATTTGGGCTGGGCGTGAAAGGCCGAGCAGATCATCTCGCAGGCCCGGCAGCCGTTGCACAGGTCGGCATTGATTTTGATGGTTTTGACGATCCTTTTTTCAGTGGCCACGGCTACACCTCCTTTTCGGTCTCGGCCGGGGTTGCCGAAGAAGGTGTATCTCCATGTTCCGACCCATGCTTCGACCCATGCTTCGACACATGCTCCGACCCATGCTCCGACCCATGCTCCGAATAGACGCCCCGTTTCTCGAACTCTTCGTACACGTAGTCCAGCCCCAGATCGCGCAGGGTCTCTTCTGTGGGAATGCCCTGTTCGTTCCAGCCTCTGAAGGCGTAGTAGGTGTCCAGCAGCTGCTTTTCCAGTTCGGGGAAACGCTTCTTCCAATGGTTGGCCGGGGGCTTGTCATCTTTTCGGCGCACGCCCCTGCGGGTGTTGATGGCCCGCACCAGGGTGCGGTAGCGCCTGGCCGCACGGGTCAGGCTCTCTTCGTCCATCTCGAAACCGGCCCCTGCGGAGATGAATTTGGGATAGTTGTGGATATGATAGGGCGGTTTGAGCGGAAACGACGACAATCCGGCGCACATGCCCAATGCGTCGTCAATGTAGTGCATGCGTTCCTGCCAGTCCACGATGTCGCAGCACATTTCCGGCGTGGGATAGTAGGGAATCGATTTATCGCCGCGGGGCTCCCAATCCACGAAATACTGTTTGAACTTATCGTCGGGCACCTGGAACCAGTCCTTGACAAACGCCTCCCGGTGCTCCCGCTTGGGATAGGGCGCCTGGGGGAACTGCCCTTCGATCTGGGTGATGTTCAACTTCTCGCCGGTGGCGTACATGAGAAAATAGATGGGATTGAGCATGGAGAGCTTCAGGGGCAGCTGCTCGTGCTTTTTGATGTTGTTGTGGGCGTACTCCTCGGCCCCGTTGCCGATGGCCTTGGCCGCCCAATAGGTGCCGTTGGCCAGCACATCGCCGATGCCCTCGCGCCGGACAATGCGGTCCAGCAGCCAGTAGAACCGGCCTTCGTTGTCCTCGGGCAGGCCCGGAAAATCGTCCGCTTTCAGGATGCCGTTTTTCAACAGCTCCAGGCCGAAGGCCATCACCTGGGGGGCCGAAAACCCGTCCACCCCGTACTCGGTGGCGCTCTGGGCGATCCCCATGCCGAACTCCAGGTCCGAAAAGGCGGCCATGGTATAGGTCAGTTTGGAAAAACATTTCATCATATAGGTCGGCTTGTCCGGCGGGGAGATGGTCGCGCCGCAGGTCATGGGACAGTTATAACAGCTGATCAGACGCGTGCGCATGCTCTCCAGGGTCTGGGTCCACTCCCGTGCGACCTCGTCGGTCCAGAACCCTTTGCGGCGCTCCCGCGAATTGCCCCACATGAAATTTTCGGTATGCCACTTCTCGTCATGGACCTTCATCTCCTGGGGGGAGCCCAACCCGGCCAATATGGGCATGACACCGGGGATGGGGTTTTCATTGCGGAACTGGATATAGGCCATGGCCTCATTGCACAATTCCATGAACTGTTCCGGACGGGCCAAATGGATGTCCCTGGTGCCCCGGACCGCAATGGCCTTGACCCCCTTGTCGCCCATCACCGCCCCGATGCCGCCCCGGCTGGCGCTGGAACGGCCCTGCTCGATGGAGGCAAAGTAGACCCGGTTTTCACCGGCCAGCCCGATGGCGGCCACCTGGGCCTTGGGCTCGTTCAGTTCCTGGTGAATCAGCTCGGCCGTTTCGACGGCCCCCTTGCCCTGCAGGTGGGCGGCATCCCGGATCTCCACCTTGTCGTCCTTGATCCACAGGTAGACCAGATCGGGCGACTTGCCGCGCAGAATCACCTTGTCGTATCCGGCATATTTCAATTCCGGCGCCCAAAATCCGCCCATCATGGAAAACGCCAGCAGACGGGTCTGGGGGGAGATGGTGGTGACGATGGTGCGGTTGCAGCCGGTGGCCGGTGTGCCGCACAGCAGACCGGCGGCGAAAATCAGCAGGTTGTCGGGCGAAAAGGCCTCCACTTCGGGGGGCACCCGGTCCCACATGATCTTGGCGTTGGTTCCCAGCCCGCCCAGATAGAGCTCGGTATCCCTGGGATCGGTGACCACCCGCTCGATGTTGCCGCGGGTCAGATCAATCTCCAGATTGTAACCAGTTTCTGCGTACCTCATTGTGTTTACTCCTTGGGCTGCCCCATGACCTCGGCAAACATCTCCATATCCCAGTTTTTACCGGCGGCGATGTTCTGGCGGAATTTGATGAAATCGATGGTATCCTGTCCGGTGATCTTCTTGGTGTTGAAGGCACCGAACCCGAGAAACGCTTCTCCGCCCATGTTGGCCGCCAACCAATGCCGGTGGGAGTTTTTCATGGTATCCCAGAAGTATTTTTTCTTCTGGCGGATGCCGTCGATGGACTCGATCAGGCAGCCGGGGAACAGGTTGGCAAAGGTCCAGACGATCTTGTCCACTTCCTTGTCCAGCAGCTCGAAATCGGCATTGGGCTGATGCTGTTTGACAATGGCGCGCGCCGCTTTGAGTGCATCGCCGGTTTTGTATTCACCGTAGACGATCTCGCCGTCTTCCACATACTTGTCGGTGATGATCATGGGGTTGCGCAGCCATTGGCCGTCGACTTTGAGCACGGGCACCACCTTGCTGATCAGGTTCTTGGCCTTCATCTTGTATGCCGACCACATTTCGCAGGAGACGCAGTTCCACATGGCGTCTTCAATGGTCAGATACCAGGGCAGAAAGTCCGAAGAGCCCCCCACCGGCGCGCTGCCGTGCCTGGGGCCGGCCTGGCCGAAGATGGCCAGGTCGGAGGCGATGGCCAGATCGCAGGCCATGCCGATCTCCTGGCCACCGGCGACCCGCATGCCGTTGACGCGGCAGATGACGGGTTTCTTGCAGGCCAGAATGGAATCCACCATACGGTTGAAAAGCTCCATATACTGGCCGTATTCATCGGACCTGCGGCTATAATACTCGCTGTACTCCTTGGTGTTGCCGCCGGTGCAGAAGGCATAGGGGCCGGTGCCGGTAAAGACCACCGCCACCACGCTGCGATCTGTGGAAGCATTGTCGAAACCGGCGATAACGCCCTTGACCATCTCGGTGGTATAGGAGTTGTACTGCTTTGGATTGTTGAGGCGAATCCAGGCCACAAACAGGCCCTCGACCGTTTTTCCCTGGGGATCCTGCAACGGCCGCTTCTCAAAGACCACCGACGGGGCCTCATCGCCCCAGTGGGGGTCGCTGTGCAGGTTGTGGTCTTTCATCTCATTGTCCCGCGGCATCCAGTCTAACGCCATGGTGTCCTCCTTGTTCGTTTTAAAAGTCCGGTATCAATACGATCCGCTTCTCGGGCGGCGTTTTGTGCGCCTCTTCAAAGGTCTCCGCAATGGTGCTCATGGGCCGGGTTTGAACAAATGGATCCAACGCCACTTTTCCGGAGAGCACCAGTTCCAGCACCATGGGGTAGTACTCCGGAAGGCATCCCCAGGTGCCGATGATCTCGGCGTCAAAGGCCATCAGGCGGCTGATGGAGTAGTTGACCTTGCTCATGCCGAACCCCACGATGATCAATTTGCCCGTAAAGCTGAGCAGACTCAGGGCCGTTTCCTGCCCTGGCTGGGTGCCGGTGGCCTCGAAGATCTTCCAGCCGTAGGACGGCAATCCGGCCTCCTTGCGGATGGCCTTGACATCGGCGGCCACCTCCTTGGGGCTTTTGCCGCCGGCGTTGACCACATAGTCCGCGCCATAGGATTGCATCTTTTTCAGCCGCTCTTCGACGATATCGATGGCCACCACCGTACCGGCGCCCAGCGCTTTGGCCTCCTGGACGATATATTGTCCCACACCGCCGACACCCACCACGATGACGTTGTCGCCCACCTGCAGGTCGGCCCGCTTGGCGGCCTGAAACGGCGTGGTGGCCGCATCGGCCACGACGGCCAGGTGGGCCAGGGGGATGTCGCCGCGGTTTTTCACTTCGCACAGATCGATGCTGGGAACGGGGATGTGGCTGGAAAATCCGCCGTAGATCCCCAGGCTGTTGCCCGGCATCTTCTGGCTCAGGCAGCGGTTGCCGCGGCGGGTCTTGCACAACTCACACCTCCGGCAGGGCATCACCGCCGGGATGAGGACTTCCTTGCCAATCCAAGCCGCGTCGCCGGCCACAACGGTGCCGGCAATCTCATGTCCCAGGGTCAGGGGCGGCTTCTGCACCGTGGGCACGCCGTCAAAAAAATATCCCAGGTCGGTGTGGCATACGCCGCATCCGGCCACCTCCACCAATACCTCTCCGGGTGCCAGATCGGGTACGGCGATCTCCTTTTTCTCGATGATCCCGGGGGTGATTCCACCGCTTTCCTTGTCCCTCCGGGTAGGCTTTACCATCTGCCAGGTTTGGATTTTATCCGGTATGGCTGCCATCGGCTCCTCCTCTTATTTTATTCACATCGTAGCTATTATGTATCTAAAGCTATGCTGGCTTGTCAATCGTAAAATGGGATAGGGTTATCTGGAAAATCCGGGTAATTGTTCACTGTGGCTTAATTCAAAGCGGTTTCGTGCTCGTGCTCAGCGCAGCTGTGCTCCAAGATTGTAATCGAATGGTAACTTGTGATCGTGGAAAAACATCGATTACGATCTTGGAGCACGCGCACGAGCACGATTAAATGAGCGCAACTTGAGCTTCCATGGAAAACTGTAAAATGGGATTGCGTGCTCCGAAATCGGATATTAAAAAGGAGTAAACTCCCTGCGCTGTCCGAGACTTTCGCCCGATAAGCCGATATTTTATCTTGACCAGAGCAAAAAGTAGCTGATATGTAACTACTATTTAACTGGTAGTTTGTCCCACAATCGAGTTGTGGTCAAAGCCAAATTTTACTAAAAACGAGTAATTCGAGGTAGTTATGTTACTAGAAAACAAAAATGCCATTGTCAGCGGTGGATCTCAGGGTATCGGTGCGGCCATCGCACTGGCGTTGGGTCGCCAGGGCGCCAACGTGTGCCTGCTCTATCGCAAGCATGAAGAGACAGCCCAAAACCTGGCGGAAGAGATTCGCAAATTGGGGGCCAAGGCCATGGCCGTCAAGTGTGATATCGCCTCGTTTGCCGATGCCAAGATGGTGGTCGACACCACCGTTGAACAATTCGGCGGGGTGGATATTCTGGTCAACAATGCCGGCATGAACTGGGACGGCGTATCCTGGAAGATGAGCGAGGAGCAATGGGACCGGGTGATCGAGGTCAATCTCAAGGGCTACTTCAATTTCACCCGTCATGTAGCGCCCCTGCTCAAGGAGCAGAAATCGGGCAAAATCATCAATGTGACCTCCATCAACGGCTTGCGCGGTAAATTCGGGCAGAGCAACTATTCGGCTTCCAAGGCCGGCATTATCGGATACACCAAGGCAATTGCCAAAGAGCTGGGGGCTTTCGGCGTCAATGTCAATGCCGTGGCGCCGGGATTGATCGAGACCCCCATGCTCAAAGAGTCCGAAGCGCGTGACAAGATCATCGATATGGCCATGGGTGAGATCGTCCTCAAGCGGGTGGGCACGCCGGAAGATGTGGCCAACGTCGTCGTTTTCCTGGCCTCGGACCTCTCCCGCCATATCACCGGCGAAGTGATCAAAGTGGATGGCGGACAGTATATATAGACTTTAAGATAATGTTTTTGGACTGCGTTATCGGTCGTCGCGGTATGACAATACAGCTTCCTCCCTCTAGCCTTGCCAAAAACATTATCTTAAAGTCTATATAACTAAAGGAAGATGCCATGAAAAAAGTAGCCATTATCGGTGTCGGGCAAAGTACGTTTGTGAGGGCTTATCCTGGCTCTTTGCGGGAGTTGGCCTTCGAAGGATTCAAGGAGGCCATCACCGATGCGGGGATTACCGGCAAGGAGATCGAAGCCTCGGTATTCTGCTCGGCGCCGGAATATGACAAGCAGCGATCACCGTCGGCCGTCGTCGCCGAGTACCTGGGACTTAATCCCCAACCGACCTTTTATGTCGAAACGCTGTGCTCGTCCTCCAGCACAGGTCTCAAGCTGGCCTACGCCATGGTGGCCGCCGGCGTGCATGACGTGGTCGCCGTCATCGGCCTGCAAAAGATGTCGGAAATTTCATCGGCCGAGAGCCAGGAACGCATGGGCCGCGGGGCCGACATTCAATGGGAGAGCCCTTTCGGCACCATGATGCCGGCCTATTACGCCATGCACGCCCAGGCGCACATGGACAAGTACGGCACCACCCTGGAGGATCTGGCGGCGGTGCGCGTCAAGGCGGCCACCTACGGCCAGATCAACGACCGGGCGGTTTTCCGAAAACCTGTGACGCCGGATATGTTTACCGATCCGGAGAACAGGATGGCGGGGCCGGTATCCAGTCCCTTGCGGGTTGGAGATTGCTGTGCCAACGCCGACGGCACATCGTGTCTCATCGTGGCCAACGAGGAAAGAGCCAGGTCCCTCAGCAAGAAACCGGTTTGGATTCTGGGTGTGGGTGCGGCCAGCGCCAGCGTCAACCTGACCGGACGGGACCGTCTGTATGGACTTAAGGCGGCAGAGCAGGCGGCGCAACAGGCATATGCCATGGCCGGCGTGGGCCCCAAGGATATTGACGTGGCCGAAGTGCATGACTGCTTTACCATCGCGGAATTGCTGGCCTACGAGGCGTTGGGTTTCGTCGAGCCCGGCGGAGCAAAAGAGCTGATCCGGAGCAAGGAGACTTATAAAGAGGGCAGCATTCCGGTCAACGTGGACGGCGGCCTTCTCTCCAAGGGCCACCCCATTGGCGCCACCGGCGGCAGCCAGGTTCGAACGATTGTCCTGCAGCTGCGCGGTGAAGCCGGAGATATGCAGGTCAAGGATCCGCAGATCGGGTTGGTGCATAACATCGGCGGTGTGGGCATCTACGGCAATGTGACCATTTTGGGCAATCAGTAAGCTGGAGGACGAGATGAGCAAAAAAAAGGAAGATGTCCGCTTTAGTAAGTTCGGCACGGTGAGTTTTACACAGACGACACGGGTCAACGATTTTATCGACCACCTGGAAAAAGGCAAAGTCATGTATACCCGCTGCAACAACTGCGGGGCGGATTTTTTCCCGCCCCGGGCCGACTGTGGGCAATGCCTCTCCAGTGACATGCAGTGGCGCGAGGTGACCGGGAACGGCAAGCTGGTTTCTTTCAGCCGGCTCCAATTCGCCCCGGTGGGTTTTGATGCCGACCTGCCTTACAGCATCGCGATGCTTGATTACGGTAACTATCAGGTTTTCGGACGTCTTGACAAAGATGTGGATTTGGCAAAGGTCAAGATCGGCATGCCCATGACCACCGTGGTCAATGAACTGCCCAACGGCCAGTTGAACTTTGTTTTCAAGATTGCTGAGTAGAAAGAATTTGCTATACCTCCCCCCGAGGTCCGATCGTTTGGTTGGGCCGAAGGGGGAGCTATCTTCATTTCAACACTAAACGACAGCGAGGAAAGCAAAATGCCGAACCTAAAATATTTGCAGGTTGACAATACCGACGGCGTGGCCCGCATCACACTGGTGCGCCCCAAGCACAACGTGCTCGACATCGAAATGATGAACGAACTCAACGGGCAGTTGGAAATGCTTCTGGCAGACCAGGCCCTCAAGTGTGTGGTGCTGTTGGGGGACGGACCGAGCTGGTGCGCCGGTGTGGAGGTGGCCGATCACAAACCCGGCACGGTGAATGAGATGATCGCCACCTTCAATCGCATTTTCGAGTTGATCGAGCAATTCGATGTACCACTGATTGCGGCTGTACAAGGGGCCTGCGTAGGCGGCGGTATGGAGTTGGCCATCGCCTGCGACATGGTGATTGCATCCGAAAAGGCTGTTTTCGGCCAGCCGGAGATCAAGTTGGGATTCTTTCCACCCTATGCAGCCATCCGTCTTCCCCAGCTGATTGGACCGGCCAAAGCCATCGAGGTCTGCACTACAGGCAAACGTTACTCGGCCGCGGAGGCTGTCAGCATGGGATTTGTGACCAAGGCCGTGGACCCCGATCAATTTGCGGAAGCGGTGGAAAAGCTTATTTCCGAAATCCAATACAACAGCCCTTTGATCATCCGGCTGAACAAACGGGCCGTGCGGCAACACCTGGGCCTGGATTTTGACAATGCCCTGGCCGGTGTCAGCGACCTGTTTCTGAATACGCTCATGAAGACCGAGGATACCCTGGAAGGTATTCGCAGTTTCGAAGAAAAGTGCAGGCCGGTATGGAAGAACAAGTAAAGGAGAAACCATGGATTTTGCCTTGACCAAAGAACTGGAAATGCTACGTAAAGCCGTGCGCGAGTTCGCCAACAAGAAAATAGCCCCCAATGTGGACCAGTGGGACAAGGAGCACTACTTTCCCTACGAAGAGGCCATCAAACCCATGGGCGAATTGGGCTTCTGGGGCACGGTGATCCCCGAAGAGTACGATGGCGAGGAGATGGGCTGGATGGCGGCCATGATCGTCACCGAGGAGATCGCCCGGGTGTGCAGCTCGCTGCGAGTGCAGGTGAACATGCAGGTGCTGGGCTGTGCCTACACTATTTTCACTTACGGCAGCGAGGAGCTGAAGAAGAAGTACATCCCCGGGCTGTGCAGCGCCGATCTGATCGGCGGCTTCGGCATCACCGAACCGGATGCGGGATCGGATGTCATGGCCATGGCCAGCACGGCCGAGGACAAGGGCGACCACTGGCTGCTCAACGGCTCCAAGACCTGGATCTCCAACGCCGACGTGGCCGATGTGCTGATCTACTACGCCTACACCGATATCGAAGCCGGCTCCAAGGGCCTTTCCGCCTTCGTGATCGAGCCCAAGAACTTCAACGGGGTCAAGACCAGCCGGCTGGACAAGATGGGCTCCTTCTGCTCGCCCACCGGCGAGATTTTTTTAGACAACACCAAAGTGCCCAAGGAGAACATCCTGGGCAAACCGGGCATGGGCGCCAAAATCGTCTTCGGCTCTTTGAACCAGACCCGTCTGTCGGCCGCCGCCGGCGCCGTGGGGGTGGCCCAGGCCTGCCTGGAAGAGGTCACCAAATACTGCAACGACCGCAAGCAGTTCGGCAAGCCCATCGGCCGGTATCAGATGAACCAGGACATGATCGCCCAGATGGCCACCGAGATCGATGCGGCGCGCCTGCTGGTCTACAAGGCCGCCTGGGCCAAAGATCAAGGCAAGCTCAACAACGGCCTGGACGTGGCCAAGGCTAAATATTTTGCCGGCGAAACGGTCGACAAATGCGCCAACTACGCCATGCGTATCCTGGGCGCCTATGGGTACTCCACCGAGTACCCGGTGGCGCGGATCTACCGCGATACGCCCACCTATTACATGGTGGAGGGCTCGGCCAACATCTGCAAATGGATCATCGCCCTGGATCAACTGGGCTACCGCAAGGCCAATCGATAACCAGAGGAGTATTCTGCATTGAGCGAAGATATTAAAACCAAAACCCAAAAAACCGCCGCGCTTTACTTCAAGGATGTAAAAGGAGAAAGACCATTTCATCTTTGGCAGGCGTTCGATCCCGAGCTGGCCAAGCAATTGTCCATCTTCATCACCGGAAGGTTATACGCCCGCGAGAAGATCCCGCATTCTACCCGCCAGCTCGTGACCGTGGCCGTGCTGACGGTGATGGGTCGCGCCGATGAACTCAAGCTGCATATTCAAGCCGCCCTGAACGTGGGCTGTACGCCCCGGGAGATTGCCGAAGTGATTTTTCAAACCTTTACCTATGCCGGGATCACAACCGTCAATAGCGCCCTGAAGGTCCTGCGCGAGGTATTGAAAGAAAAAGGCTTATGGCCGTTGAAGACCGAATGATGTAAGCCAACCTGAATGAGGATAAGATTCTATAAATGGTTTCAAAACCATTTCTAAGGAAGGAGAGGAACCTGTGCGGCCCTATTTCAGAAAAATGAAGCCTTTTGGCCGGGATGTTCCCGACATGTTGAGCAAAACCACCGTTACGAATGTCCAAAAAATATTCGATGTTGAAAAGGAGATTTCTGACGCGGTAGAAGTGGCAAAAAATGCAGGATTTCCCACCGAGAAAATCAATGCCCGGGGTCAGATGACCCTGTGGCAGCGGTTGGAATACCTGGTGGACGAGGACACCTGGTGCCCCTTGCACACCCTCTACAATCCTGAAGATAATGTCGAGGGGACCACCAATGTGTTTGATGGCCTGGCGAAAATATCCGGCAGGTGGTGTGTTGTCATCGGTTTTGATAACAAGGTAATGGCCGGAGCGTGGTTGCCGGGACAATCGGAAAACATTCTCAGAGTCACCAATCTCGCCAAGCTTTTGAACATTCCGCTGGTATGGCTGGTCAACTGCAGCGGTGTAAAGCTGACTGAACAGGAAAAATTCTATGCCAACCGCCGCGGTTCGGGTACGCCGTTTTTTCGCCACGCCGAACTCAACCAGATGGGGATACCGGTCCTGGCCGGCATATACGGCACCAATCCCGCCGGCGGGGGATACCAGGGCATCAGTCCCACTATTTTATTTGCCCATGAGAACTGTAATATCGCTGTTGGCGGTGGCGGCATTCTCAGCGGCATGTCACCTAAAGGCTATTTCGATGAAGAAGGGGCTGAGGCGCTGATCAACGCGGCCAAACAGTACAAAGCCAAGCCGCCGGGATCGGTTGGGATCCATTATGATGAGACCGGTTTTTTTCGCTATGTTTTCGAAAAAGAAACCGGGGTGTTGGATGGGCTGAAGGCGTACATGCGGGATATTCCCGCCTATCATCCTAAGTTTTTCCGGGTGGACGATCCACGCTTTCCCAAATACGGCATTGAAGGGCTGTATCAACTGATTCCCTTCGAACAGAAACGATCCTACAGTTTTATGGAGGTTCTTGCGCGGCTGGTGGATGGCAGTGAACACCTGGAGTATAAGCCCGGTTACGGACCTGAGGTTTACACCGGACTGGTGAAAATCGATGGGTTTGTTGTGGGCTGCATCGGCAACCATCAGGGGGTCCTGAAACCGGATTACCCTGAGTATGCGGACTATCCAGGCATAGGCGGCAAATTGTACCGCCAGGGACTGATCAAAATGAACGAGTTCGTTACCCTTTGCGGACGGGACCGAATTCCAATCATCTGGTTCCAGGACACCACCGGCATTGATGTGGGAGACATTGCCGAGAAGGCCGAACTTCTCGGCCTAGGCCAGAGCCTGATCTATTCCATCCAGCAAACCGATGTGCCCATGATGCTGGTCGTGCTCAGGAAGGGAACCGCCGCGGCGCACTACGTGATGGGTGGGCCTACAGCCAATCGTCACAATGCCTTCACGTTGGGAATCGCGACAACGGAAATTTATGTGATGCACGGGGAAACCGCAGCCGCGGCCAGCTTTTCCCGAAGATTGGTCAAGGACAAGGAAGCCAACAAGTCGCTGGATCCGACCATTGAAAAGATGAATCAGATGATGCAGTCCTATTATGACTGCTCCCGGCCATTGTATTGCGCCCGGAAAGGCTTGGTGGATGAGGTTGTGAAAATGGCCGATTTAAGAAAATATCTCGCTGCCTTTACCGGCGCTGCCTATCAAAACCCGAAATCCATTTGCCCCCAGCATCAAATGCTGCTGCCAAGAAGCATCAGGGGGTAGGCGTTACAGCAGAAAGTAGAAGACCCCGAAAGTAAGGCCCTTTCGGGGTCTTGATAAACCTGCCCTCACTGAAAACGCTGGATTATAATCACCGCGTTTCCATCAAATAGAACACATAAGCGTAATAGCGAAAGTCTCTTAAGAAATACCAAGATCTACATCTGAATGAGATTGAACGTTTCGATCTGATCCGGATCTGTAATGCAAGTATTCAGAATTGGCAATGAGATTGAAACACAAGCACCGTTTGGACATGCAGGGGATTGGAACAATTATTGATCATTTCAGCTGCTCAGGGCGGGGCCATAGCTCCTGTCGATTACCGGTATATGATGATTCAGCCAATTCTTGAGAAAGGTCATGGTCTCCTGTTCTATATCGGCTTCGTTGGCATGAAATTTCTTCTGCAGATCGGCACAAGTACTGACAAGATTATCATGTTCCTCGCGATGTTTCGCCAGACCTTCAAAACGCCGTTCTTCCATCAGGCGCTCCTCGGTCTGAAAATGCTCCACAACAAAATCGATCAGGTTGTCAAGACGGCTACCGATTTCCACCCGTTGGCCTTCACTCACCGCATCGTTCAGCGTATTGATGCGATTAAATAATTCCTGGTGCTGCCGGTCGCAGACATCGACATTTGTTCCATACTCTTCTTTTGTCCAATTCATTAATGACATTTTGTTTCCTCCGTTTTTGTGTTTGAATGGTACGTTGGTTGATAGAAGTGGTTTCAAAACCTCCCCTCGAACCCAAAGGCAGTGTTGGGCTGAAGATATAAATCCTTCAAGTTAGCGGACTATTCCTCCGCTTCAAATCTGCAGCCCGCCTTGATTTTGGGCCCGATTAAAGGTTTTGAAACCACTTCTAGGTACGAAAAGGTTGGAGCTAATTGATCTCTGGAAGATCTGGAGACTTTACGTTAAAGCAGAAAGAGTAATTTGTAAAGGACTAAATGATTACTTTTTGATAAAGCAACATGCACATATATAGGTGGAAATTTTTTTCACCCAACCGAGGGTGCCAAACAGCTGCTGATGTGTATAGAAGTGGGTTTTAAAAAAAAAATAAATGTTTTTTAAAAAAAAAAAACATTTTTAA
>JASFER010000053.1:0-27434 GCA_050124755.1 Desulfobacteraceae bacterium | reverse complement strand
GCTCCGTACCCGCCCTTAGCTTTAAAACATATGACGGCGGGTGGCCCAGGCAACAAGTTGCCTGGGTTGCGCAGCAACAAGAGGAGCAATTGACCAACCGGTTTGATATCGATTTGCTTAGGCCAAATCAGCAAAAATTGCCGGTGCCCGAGCGGATAGATAGATTTTTATCAGCAGCAGCCCAACCACCCGTCATAAATGAAGACCTCCCGGCCTTCGGCCACCGGCAATTCTTGCCGGTGCCACCCGCGGGCTTGGGAGCCCCGCCCTACGAAAACCATCTGCATTGCTGAGACGCTTATAAAAACGTAGGGCCGGCCTCCGCGCCGGCCGGTTTTAAGCATCGACTTGGGGCATAAGCCCCGATGACGCATTTGGCTATCCGCACCGGGTCTTATGATGGCAATATGTGAAACCCGAAAATTGTATTTTAAGTTTTAGGTGAAGGTATTCTATCGATTTGATTTGAAGTGTGGTTGGTATAGATTATATTGCCTATTAAGATAGCCTGTGGCTATGGTTACAGGTAAAAACAGGCATGCATTAAGATCTAATGCCTAAAACCTAAAACAGAGCGGTTCATGAATCCCACACAGACTGATACGAAATATGACAATAATTCCAATACCAAAAGGATGACATCAAACCATCTAACCGCCCTTCTTTCCCGCCCCCTCCAAATCGGCTCTAAAACGATCACCAATCGTTTGATATTGGCCCCCATGACCTTCCTCGGCCACGTGGCCTTTCGCCAGGTGTTGGATGAACTGGGCGGTTGTGGGTTGATGTACTCGGAGATGTGCAGCGCCGGCCGCATACCGCAGGAAGACCGGCACGCATCCCCCTATTTTCGCTGGCGCGATGAAGAGGCGCATCGTCTGGTCATCCAGATGGTGGGCAACAAACCGGCCCGCATGGTGCTGGCGGCACGGCGTATTGAAGCCGAGGGGCTGTGGGGTGTTGATATCAATATGGGATGCGCCACCACGGCGATTTGCAGACACAACCTTGGGGCGGCACTGCTCAAAGATAGGAAGGCGGCCCTGGATCTGGTGCGTAAGGTGCGCCGGGCCGTACAATGCCCGGTCACCGTTAAATTTCGCACCGGGTGGCAGGACAACCCCCGGATCCCGGTGGATTTTGCCCGGGGATTGGAGGATGCCGGTGTCGACGCGCTGACTTTTCACCCCCGAATGGCCCCGGACCGGCGCAACCGACCGCCCAATTGGGAATACATCGGTATGGTCAAACAAGCTGTTTCCATACCGGTGTTCGGCAACGGCGATGTATTCGACGCCGGTGACTGCCTGAGGATGATGCAAACCACCGGTTGTGACGGCGTGGCCCTCGGGCGCATGGCCATCGCCAAACCATGGGTGTTTGCCCAATGGACCCGGGGCCTCGATCCCCCAGCCGACATCTGCAAAGATGTGGCCCTGAGGCTGAGCGATTTGCTGCAGCGATACTATGACTCTAAAAGTGCGCTGCGCCGTTTCAAACGCTATGCCGCCTACCTGGCCGCCATTTTTGTTTTCGGCAACACCCTTTATAATGGTCTGCGCAATGCCGAAGATTTTGAGAAAATAATAGCTGTCCTGAACGATTTTTTCAGCAGGTCGCCCAAGCAACTCAGGCGGCCCAACATGAACTTTTTACGCTAAATGTTGTTTTTGCGGCATTAATTGCGTACACTTTATTTTTGAAAATGAAAGGGAGATGTTCCAATGAAATATTCTAAACATATGCTGTGCGTCCTTTTTGTTAGCTGTCTATGCATTGGACCGGTGGCAACGGGCTCCGCCGGCACTGTGCAGGAGATCAAAAAAGGGGCCAAAAACGTCTGGTCTGAAGTCAAACAAGCAGCCAAGGATACCGGCAAAGCAGCCAAGGATACCGGCAAAGCGGTCAAGGACGGTGCCGTCAAAGCGGGCAAAGGTGCCAAAAAGGGGTATCAGGACACCAAAGAGGCTGTTAAGAAGCGGATTAAAGAGGAAGAAAAAGAAGAAAAAAAGGAGGGACGACAATAGCGGTCATATAGGCCTCCGGCAGATGTATCTTTGAAAAACGGACGTGCGCGTGCGCCAAGATCGTAATCGATGCTTTTTTGGGATAACCGGATAAGAAAAAGGCTCACCCCGACAAGGGTGAGCCTTTTTTATGATTAAGGGATGTTGTGCTTTAAGCTTTCACTTCTACCTTAACGCCCACAACGATTTTGTACAATACGGTCAGCACCAGTGCTCCAATGGCGTATACACCTATCGTAATGCCGATCTCGGGCAGCGACGGTGCGTACTCATGGACTTCGTGGAGCGGATTGGGAACGAAACCACCGGAGATCATGCCCAGGCCTTTGTCGATCCAGGTACCGATAACCACCACGGCGCATCCCACCGCCAATGTGGCCTCGTTTTTGCGCGTGGCCGGGTTGACAGTCAAAATGATGCCCATGATCATCAAGAACATGGAGGTCCACATCCACGGCACCAGGCTGTTATAGCCGTCGAGACCGACGAACAGGTACTTGATGGAGTATATGTGGCCGGGGATGTTGCTGTAAAAGCCCACAAAGAGCTCGCACACGAAGAAAAAGACATTGATGCAGATGGCATAGGCCACGGTTTTTCCCAGGCTTTGGATCTGCTTTTTGCCCGGATCGAAGTTGGACACATTGCGCACCAAGAGGCACAACAGCACCAGCAGGGCCGGACCGGCGGCAAAAGCCGAGCTGAGAAAGCGCGGCGCCAGGATGGCGGTGAGCCAGAAGTGGCGGCCCGGAAGACCGCAGTACAGATAGGCGGTGACCGTATGGATGCTGACGGCAAAGGGGATGGAGATGTAGATAAACGGCTTGAGCCATGTTTGGTAATGGGTCCCGTTGCGCTCGGCCTCGAGGGCATTCCAGCCCACCAGGAGGTTGAGGAACAGGTAGCCGTTGAGCACCAAGGCGTCATAAAGCAGCACCGAGTGGAAGGTGGGGTAGAGCAACACATTCATAAAGCGCATGGGCTGCCCCAGGTCCACGATGATAAAGAGCATACACATGATCAAAGAGGCGATAGCCAAAAATTCGCCCATAACGGTGATCTTGCCGTAGGCTTTGTAGTCATGCAGGTAATAGGGCAGCACCACCATTACGCCGCCGGCGGCCACACCGACCAGGTAGGTGAAGTTGGCGATGTAAAAACCCCAGGAGACATCCCGGCTCATGCCGGTGATGCCCAAACCGAAATGGAGTTGCCCCAGGTAGAGGATAAAAGCACCACTGATCACACCCAATAGCGCCAGTACCCATGTCCAGTAAGTTTTGTTTCCTTTTACGGCTAATTCAAGCATACTTACCTCACACGATGTAGTAGACGCAGGGCTCGGTCCCTAAGGCCGAATTGCGTCGTATGGTGAAATTTTCATGGAGCAGTTCGCGCACTTCGGAGTGGGGGTCCTTCAGGTCGCCGAAGACGATGGCGCCCTTTGAGGCTTCCACACAAGCCGGCATTTTGCCTTCGGCCAATCGCTCGGCGCAGAAGTTGCACTTTTCCACCACCCCCATCATGCGGGTGGGGAACTGGCGGTTGATCTTCTTGTCATCCAAAGCGGTGCGCGGGTCTCTGAAGTTGAAACTGCGCGAGCCGTAAGGGCAGGCCGCCATGCAGAATCGACAGCCGATGCAGCGGTGAAAGTCCATCAGCACGATACCATCGCTCTCGCGTTTGAATGTGGCCTTGGTGGGGCAGGCCCGCACGCAGGGCGGATTTTCACAGTGGTTGCACAGCACCGTGAAGGGCCGGTGCTCCACATCTTCCTTCATGTAGCTGTTATGAAGGTCGGTAAAGGCGTTGTGAAAATGGGTTTCCCAGATCCACTTGATCTCGTGATTCTTGTTTTCGAAATGGGGTACATTGTGGATTTTGTGGCACGCTTCGATAAGGGGTTCTATATCTTCGGCGTGCTGTAACTTGCGCGTGTCGATTACCATGGCCCACTGTTCGGCCTCAAGGGCTTTGGGGCCTTTGCGGATCTCGGTCTGGGGATCATGGGATCCCTCGGCGGCCACCGCTTGGCTCAACGGATGGGTTCCAAGCCCCAAAGCGGTGATGCCCGCCACTTTTAGAAAACATCTGCGGCTGCTTTTCATCATTCTTCTCCTTTGGGGTTTTCGATGTGGCACTCCCAGCAATAGGGCCTGACGGAAGCGTAGTCGTGACAGCGGTCACAGAACTCGGTCTTGTTGGAATGGCAGTCCAGACAGGTGTTGGTCAGACTCATGTTAAACGTCTTGCCTTCCTCATTAACAAATTCTCGTTGGGCGTTGCGCACCACATTGTGTCGCCAGAGGTCAAGCAGTTGCATGTGCTCGGCAGTCATGAATTCCTTGGACATGACACATTTGCCGGCGGCTTTGGCCTTTTCGGTGAGGGCCACCTCCGGTGCCGGTGCCGCTTTTCCCGTTTTGATGGCAAAGTTGTACCAGAGCGGGAAAAGGAACAGGACCAAAAAGATGGCCAATCCTGTCATTATCCATTTCTTATCATTCATCGGCATCCTCCATTCCCGGCAGCGGTTCGCCGCGCAGGTCAGTGGTTCTTTCTTGTTCACCCGGCATGATCAGTGCGTTGGCCACCAGCTCGGTGACGCCGGTGACATCCACCTCCGGCACCCAGTATTCCATGGAGGCCGGAAAGACCGCCCGGTCGATGGCACAGATGGTGGCCAGCATGTTGACCCCGTTCTTTTCGTGGACATGTTTGACGGCGTTGGCCCGCGGCAGGCCGCCGGCCATGCGCAGTTCCATATCTTCACCGGCGTTCAGTCCCGATCCGCTGCCGCAGCAAAAGGTCTGCTCGCGGATGGTGTTGGCCGGCATGTCGTGGAAGTTGTTGGCCACATTCTGAATCACGTACCGCGGTTCGTCGAACATCCCCATGCCGCGGGCCGGGTTGCACGAGTCGTGGAAGGTGATGATTTTGTTGTCGTTGCGGGACGGATCCAGCTCCAGCTTGCCGTGCTTGATCAAATCCGCGGTAAACTCGGAGATGTGGACCATCTTGGTGGACTTGGCATTCTCGAACCTGGTGCCGGTGATGGGACTGACCGGCTCCTCCAGGAAGTCGGCCGGGCCGTTCATGGTGTCCATGTACTGGCTGATCACCCGCCACATGTGGCCGCACTCGCCGCCCAGAATCCATTTGACGCCCAGTCGCTTGGCCTCCATGTACATCTTGGCGTTGAGCCGTTTCATGGTCTCGTGGGAGGTAAAAAAGCCGAAGTTGCCGCCTTCTGAGGCGTAGGTGCTCCAGGTGACATCCAGGCCGTACTTCTCTTCGAGGTAGTGAAATAGCAGCATGTAGCCCATGCAGGTGTAAGTGCCCGGGTCGGCAAACACATCGCCGGAAGGCGTGATGAACAGGATGTCCGCGCCTTTTTTCTGGAATTGGGGCTGAACCTGGATGCCGGTGATCTCTTCGATGTCATCCACGAAGAAGTCGAGCATGTCCTTGAAGGCGTGGGGCTGGATGCCCAGGTGGTTGCCGGTCTTGTAACAGTTGGAAACCGGGGTGGCGATCCAGTCGATATTGAGTCCCAGCAGGTTCAGCAATTCCCGGCCCATGATGGTGATTTCGGCCGTGTCGATGCCGTAGGGGCAAAAGACCGAGCAGCGGCGGCATTCGGAGCATTGAAACAGATAGTACCACCACTCCTTGAGCACATCCAGGCTCATGGGGCGGGCGCCGGCCAGTTTGCCTAGTAGCTTGCCGAATTTGGTAAAGTTGTTGCGGTAAACCGAGCGCAGAAGCTCGGCCCTGAGCACCGGCATGTTTTTGGGATCGCCGGTGCCGATGAAGAAGTGGCACTTGTCGGCGCAGGCGCCGCAGCGCACACAAATATCCATGAAGATTTTGACGGAGCGGAACTTTTCCAACCGCTCCTTAAATCCCTCGAACAGAATTTCCTGCCAGTTTTCCGGCAACTGCCAATCGGCATCCAGAGGATTCCATGCCCGCGCATTGGGAAAACCCAAGGTCTCCACACTCTTGGGATTGGAGGCGTAACAGTACATCCCCTTGCGGATGTTGACCGGCGTGTCCATCCAACTCGCGGCAGGCGGACGGCTGTCGATGCTTTCTATCAACTCATCGGGTTTGGGAGTTTCGTCTGCCATATTTGTTTACTCCTTTTTCTCTTCCTCGGTCGGTTTTTCCGGCTCCTCGGGCTGGGGTTCGGGCTTTTTTTCCACCGGCAATCCGGCTTCGACCATTTTTTCCCTGAAATCATCTTCGTAGGCTTCGTAGGTATGCACCTTCACCGGGTAGTTCCAGGGATTCACATGCCGTTTTTCACGGGTATTGGCCGTCAGGTTCCGCGTGGGGCTCAAGAAGACGCCGCCCATGTGCATCAGTTTGCTGAAGGGAAAGTACATCAGCAACACGCTGACAAAGAACAGGTGGATAAAAAACAGGGGGCTGATGCCTTCGGGAATGGACCATCTGAAGGTGACCAGCCCCATGGTAAGCTCTTTGACGGCCGTGATGTCCACTTTGGTGAAGTAGCGCATCAATATGCCGGTAAAGGCGATGCCCATGATCAGAAACAAGGGGAAAAAGTCCGATGCCAGTGAAATATAGCGCACATTGGATACGAACAACCGTCTCAGAAACAGGTAGGTGACGGCCGCCAGCAAAACGATGCCGGACATGTAGATTCCGGGCAGGCCGAATTGAATGACGTCGTGCACGATCTCCACCCGGAAAAAACTGTCCACATTCTCCAGGAGTTGGAGGCACCACGGCACAGGTTCCAGAAAGAAACGGAAGTGGCGCACCACTGTGGTCAAAAAGGCATAATGGAATGCCAGAGCGCCGACCCACAGAAAGATCTCCAGATTGTAGGTCAGCGTGGGGCCCGACTTGAGCTTCATGCGCGTGTTGCGAAAAAGGGACCGGAAGGTCACGATTTCCAGCACCATGCGAATGAAGACGGCAAAACCCGTGGAAGGGTTGTCGATCTTGGCCTGTTTGATCCACGGCATGGATTTTTGTTGACCGCATGTGGTGGGGATCCGAAACGGCACGGCTGAATTAGACCAGCCCATGACGCGGCTTACAAATCCACCAATGAACACAATGACGGCCACGTAGGGAATGATGACCCCGAACAGCCACTGGAGCGGACCGACGCTCGCTCCCAGGTAGGCGATCAGGGCCAGCGCAAATACCGCCAGCAGCGATGACAAGTAATGTTTATTCATCTAACCGCACCTCGCTTTGGGCCCCAAACGAACATTCGGGGCCGCTCCGATATAAAAAGGTTAAACACTTGAGCTAGGATGGATCTTCATCCCGCTCTTTAATTAAACCTGCTCGATTAAACGCACTCAGGGTGCGTGCGCGCATCTCATTGGCTTTGAGATCGTATATTTTTTCCCGACATTGCATGTAAATGTCGAATGCCAGCAGTCCAAGGTCGTCAATACGATGATCCAGATCGGCCAAAATCCTTTGGCTTTGGCGGTCGTCTGGATCAGCGGCTGCGATATTCCGAACAATATCCTTCAAATCAAAAACAAAGCGTACGGCTTTGGACGGTGTAAAATCCTGAATGGCGCGAATGCGGATGATGGGATCAATAATGGGTTTTGCGGTCTTGGGATTAAAATCCGTCAGGATATGGTCGAGAATGTGCTCCAGACTTTTAAGCGAATTCCGACCGACCGGATTTGCAAAAGCATCTTTTTGGCTGCGTAGAAATTGGGCGGTATCCGCAGGATAGGTCGCCATCAACCGATCAAACCACTGTTTGACAATGGCATTTTTTTTCCGGGCTAAATGCTTAAGCAAATCCATGTGAATCGGTATTCCCCCCAGACCTCCCTGCCTTGCAGCTTATCAATCGAAATGTATTTTCAAATGAGTCAAAGAGGAACCTATAGTCAAGAAGCCTTTCTATGTCAAGGATAAACGGGGGAGTTATAACGACTTGAATTTGTGTGTTTAATTTGGATGCGGGGTTGAAGGGGGTGGAGTGGAAATGGGTAGAAAGTTTTAGGTTTTAGGTTTTAAGTTTTAGGTTAAGGTATTCTATCTATTATAATTTTTTAAGCTATTAACAATAATGCAGGGACGCTAAACTTTGTTGATTTTTATTGGCAAGTCATCACAAATCTTGTGGCTTTAATGGATAAGGGATTTTACTTTGGAGTATGGAAGCAAATTTAAAAAACCTCTCATCGTCTGCCCTAAGGCGATAGCTTCTATCGGCCTATAAAAATCGGCATTATACCTTCGCCTAAAACTTAAAACCTAAAACCTAAAACCATTTTTCAATGATACAGCTTTTTCCAAGGAGATTTTTCCTTTTCGCGGGCATCGGCCAGGGCGAGGTAAAGCGCACCGGTGGCAAGCTCTGCACAGTGAAAGTGGTCTTCGGGGAGCGATTCAAGGTAGTTGGCCACGTCTTCAGGATCGAGTTCCCACGCTTCAGCCAGGCTTTTACCTTCCACCAGGTCGATGATGGCGTTGGCACAGGCATTGGTATTCAGGCAGCCGTTCAGGTCATAGGAGATGGATGCGATGCGATCACCACTGATCATCAGGAAGAATTCAACGGTATCGCCGCAGTCACCGGTTTTTTTACCGTAGCCGTCTGCATGCGTCAGCTTTTCCCTGCGGTCGGACCGGAAGGCGGATTCCAGGAATTTCATGGAGTGTGTTTGCCAAAAGGCTTCATTGGAGTCTTGCATGGTTTCCTCTTTCATCATTCTGGAAGGCTTTTATAGAAACTGCGGCTTTGTTTGTCAACATTGTCAAGATGGTTAATGTTGTGCTAATTTGATTTATATATCCATTGGGAATGGATTCATATGTGTTAACGTTTCAGAGTCTTTCGCAGGGCGTTCATCCAATCCCAATAAATGAGCATTGCAAAAACTCTTCATTTTTACAATACGATATTGGAACAATCGCATATAAGGAATCCGTGATGAGAGCTGCCGCCGTCATGGCTAATTTGGTTCAAATGGTCATTGTATTATCCATCTTTTTGCTGCAGGGGATATCTTTGGGCGGATGGACCATTTTGGCTCTTTTCATTTTACTGATCATCGCCTGTTTTAATCTGCTGGTTCTGTTGTTCGCCGAAACTGCCGATCAGGGGTTTATCGCCAACGCAAAGAAAACCCTGATCAAGCGACAAGATTTGCGTGTCAGCTACGCATCGGGTTTACAGCCCACATTGAATTTTGGTGGCCGGAAGTATAACATCATGGATATCGCTGAAAGCGGCGCCCGGATAGTTGTCGGCCGCCACGAGCGGTTGAAAAAGCGGGTTAAAAGCCATGTCCAGTTATTATGCGGCGAAAGCTTTACCATAAAAACCGTGGTTATTCGGCGCGAGGGGGATGAAGTCGCTTTGGCTTTTCAACCGCCCATTGAGTATTCAGTCCTGTTGAAAGAGAGGCAGGCACTGGCGAACGCCTAACAATCAACCCGACATGGGATTTTAGCGATGGCGGATTATTTGAATTTGCCGCCCCCTGTGCTTGACGGTGATGTTTCCGTCGAGACGGCCATGCGGAAGCGTCGTTCCATACGACACTATCGGCCAGGGGAATTATCTCTGGCGCAAATATCCCAGATATTGTGGTCCGCTCAAGGATTAACGCATCCCGGTGGGTTTCGAACCGTGCCGTCGGCCGGCGCACTCTACCCTTTGGAGATCTATTTGGTGGCAGGTAAGGTGAAAGGCCTATCCGCCGGCGTCTACCACTATCGACCCCAGGGACACACTGTAAGCTTGGCCAACACAGGTGACCAACGCTCAGCACTGTGCACCGCCGCACTCGGACAACCGATGGTGGGTAAGGCGGCGGCTGTATTGGTCATATGTGCGGTTTACCAGCGCATGACACGCAGGTATGGCCGGCGGGGCGCGCAATACGTTCACATGGAGATCGGACACGCCGGCCAAAATATCGCTTTGCAATGTGTGGCCCTTGGATTGGGCAGCGTGATGCTTGGCGCCTTCAACGATGACCAGGTGCAACACGTGATCGGCGCGCAGTTTGATGAGCGGCCGTTGTATATGATTCCCATCGGCTTTCCCTAATGCTGTAGAGGCCGGAGGACCCCAGATCCGGTGTTGCCGGAGGATCGCAGTAGCGGTACTACGGCTTCACCTCCGGTCGCCTTGGCTCTGGGGCCCTCCGGCCTCTACAGCATCAGGGAATCTTATAGTGGCAGCGTTAGAAGTCTGAGGACCCCGGATGCGGTGTTGCCGGAGGATCGCAGTAGCGGTACTACGGCTTCACCTCCGGTCGCCTTGGCTCTGGGGCCCTCCGGCCTCTACAGCATCAGGGAATCTTATATGGAATATCGAATATCGAACAAGGAATCGCAGAATGTCGAAGTAAGGTATCCTGTCATTTAAAAAATATATGGCAGAGCGCAGCGATTCCGCAGTTAGACATTCGGCATTCCTTGTTCGATATTCTGCGGTTCAACGCAGAGTTTGTAAACTCATCCCTTTCCAGAGGTGATCGTTACGTGCCCTTTACTCCGGCTTTTTGCCGGGGACTTTGGCTTTGCCCTTGGCCGGTATCAGATCGATGATGGTGATTTCCGGCGGGGCCAGCACACGAATGGGCGGTCCCCACGTGCCCGTTCCGCGACTGATGTATATATGGCGTCCGGGTGCGATTTGACGCAGCCCGTGTCCCAAAGGATATCTCAAGCCAAGCACCCATCCAAAAGGAAAGATTTGCCCCTGGTGGGTGTGGCCCGAAAGCTGAAGATCAATTTTCTCAACGTTTTCCTTGTCCACGTGCGGGCGGTGTTTCAGCAGCAGAGAAAATTTATTTGGGGGAACCGATCCCAGCAGTTTGTGCTCGTCCGGGGATGTTTCATCGCGTTTTTGGGCCGGATCGTCCACCCCTGTGATGACAAGATCTTTTCTAACGGTAACCGATTGGTTGCGAAGCAGGTTAAATCCGGCATCACGGGTGAATTTTATTGACCTTAGCAGTCCTTCGTACACTTCATGATTGCCGATAACGGCGAATTTTCCCAGTGGTGCAGGAATATGCTTTAAAGCGGTTGACATCTCTGTATCACTGTAAATGTATCCGTCAACCAAATCACCGCCCGATAGCAGAATATCCGGCCGGGCCTTGTCGATCATTTTAACTATCGGGTGCAGCCGTCCGGGATAAAACATGGGACCCATATGAACATCGGATATCATCACGATACGTATGGGCCCGGCCTCGGCAAGGATTTTGCTGCTTCGGATGGTGACCGTCTCAGCTCTGATCTGGTAGGCCTCAAACACACCGTACGCCATCACCAGGCAGGTAATCAGCGATACCACGCCAATGCTCTCTCTTTTGGAAAGCATGATGGATGTCCAATCGGCGTTTAACAGTTGTTGGCCGGTGGATACCAAAAGATGATAACCATCCAGCGGCAATGCCAGGCACGTAAAAATGAAAACAAACCCCATCCAGATAAAGCCGATCCAGGCCAGCAATACAGATGGCAGCCAATGCCCTTGCGCCTCCAATAAGCGGGCGTTTATGGGCGCCAATAATAAAAAGGTGAAGATAACAAAGAGCAAAACGTATTGTACGCCATCCAAATAAAAAGCCCGCCGGGCCTTGATGAGCAAATACAAATGGGCACAGCCGTAAATGCTGAAATAGATTAAAAGGAAAATGACCAAGCGGCTCATAAGCAGTGTGATCCTGTTGATCTAAAGAATCGGTTACATATGTGACATTTTTTTCTCGTCTGAGTCAACCACCACCCCAAGCAGCGGCTATCTTGGATTGTTTTTGATCAAACCGCGTGCTTAGCACACAGTTTAAAGACAACCAATAAAATACGAATCCGAACCTGTTTGCAATTGAATTTTATGGCGCTCGTTCCCCGGTTTTGCGGGTAAATTCCTGTAATACTATGGTGGCGTACGCGCCGGAGGGTAGCGAAAAATTGAATTGAAGGCCCTTGTCTACACTATCAATGGATAAGTCATTCAGAAAAATCAGCGCCACCCGTCGCGAGCCCGGCGCCCGCAATGGTTTAAACATGTCAGTGTCCAAATCAAATGTATCCAGCAAACCTTTTTCATGTTCAGCGGCCATGTGGCCGGCCGGTCTCATTTTATGACCGTATATCGGCCCGGTATAGACAATTTGACGTGCATGAAAGCGCCGGAGCGCCTCATGAAGATCTTCAACCACGAACATACCGCCGGTGTCAGTCTTTTTGGCCAAGTCCCCTAAAACGATGGTGTTGAATTCTCCTCTTTCAAAGCGTTGTTTAAGCCAAATATTGAATAGCGCGCCTTGGAGCGCGGAAATGAGAAACTGATGTTGCTTTCCGTATGCTTTACCGCGCTTGAGCACTGCTGCCACCCGATCCAAATTGCGCATGCCTGCACCAAAACGCTGGGTACCGTAATAATTGGGCAAGCCGATTCGGCTTATTTCAGTTGCGATGGCTTTGGCCTGATTCAATGCACCGGGTTCAATTTGGCTAAGAATGATGCGAAACCGGTTGGCGGCCACATGCCCCATCTTGAGTTTGTGACGATGGCGTCGCAGGCTCAGGATATCAAAGGGCAAATCCTGGATTGCGGTTTCAACATCCTTGAGTCGTATGGCCGCAGGCAACCTCAAAGAAATGGTCTGGGTGGTGACGGCGTTTTTGTCTTTGCGTCCTGCCCAGCCAATATCATGCCCTGCGATGCCGAGCGGCTCGCCCAGGGCACGGCCCACATCGGCTGTGCTCCATCCCTTCCGGCGAAGTTTGATAAAGACATGCTCACCCTCGCCGCAGGGTTCATATGGCAATACCTCTTCCACCTCAAAGTGTTCGGGGGCAGCCTTGATGACACCGCCGATGCCCGGCAGACGGCCGGAAACGAACGGAAGGTTGGACATGGCATCTTTTAGCAATTTGGAGAGTTCAGGGTTCATAATTCGTAGTTCATAGTTCATAGTTCTTGGTTCATGGTTCAGGGTTCAGGGTTCATGGTTCTTCGTTCGAGGTTAGGGCTTTGTTTTAACCATGAACCATGAACTATGAACCATGAACTTTATTTTAAAAGCTATACTTTATTTCGACAAACAACCGGTCGTTATCTCCGATATGCCGTAATGTATACTTGTCTCCCGATTGGTAGAGCACGCCACCGGCGATGACGCTCAAGGCATCGCTCCAGTCATATTCCACGGACATACGGGCAAGGGCGCCGTCCTGACCCAACGGGCCGTAGATCAGAGCCGCCAGCGTCAGTTCGACGGTTTCGTTCATAAAGGTGCGCGTAAAGCGCAGCGCATTGATGATTTCGTCCTCTTGTGCATAATCCGGCGGGGATTTTACGTGCCGGTCAAAATCGACCAGGTGCCTGATGGCCCACTCAAATGTAATGGTCGTGTCGTCCCATCCGCTGTAGTCGGTACCGATCAGACCGTCTAAACGCTGATGTGATGTGTTGTCTGTATTGAAGAATTTGATTCCCCGCCGGTAGGCGACCTCGCTTTTAAAAAGCCAGTTACCTGCGGCAAGATTACCCGCACATCCCCACATGGTGACGCGGGCATGCTTGCGTATCAAGGCGCCGTCGGCCCCGATGGCCCCATGGGCCGTGTCATCAAAGAGATTCGCCCAATATAGGGAGATGTCCTTTCCGCTAAAGGTGCCGTTGAGGGCCACGCCCCATTCGGTGTTGTCTCCGCCATCCGAAGGTACTTCTTCCTGTGGGAGCTGTGTCGGGCTTGGATAAAAGTCGCTGCCGAAGGCGGGATTCTTGTCAAAGCGGATTTCGTGAATGGCCAATCCGCTCAGGTTCCATGGTCCGTAATAACCATCTAAACGTGTCATGGTCACCGGCAGGCGAAGATCCTCGATGTCCGTGAGGCCTGGCTCGCGCAAATCAAGCGGGTTCAAAACATCCGTGATACGGAGATTGTCCGAGCGGCCCCACACCACAATTTGGCGCCCGATTTTTAAATCCAGGTGCCGTCCCAAACGGCCCAGCAGGTAAATCTCTCTCCATTCGGCTTCCCATTCATATGCATCGATGACGTCATCGGTAAATTCATCCCGACCCTGTATGGCATAGGCGGCATCGTAGAATAGTTTGCCGCCCATCAGCAGGCGCCAGCCGGGATTCAATTTGGCAAGGGCGTCGATTTGGGTTTCGGTGCGCAGTTTGGACAATCCGCGCCAGTCGGTTTCACCGGGTTTGGGTGCATCATGTGAAACATTCCACGCAGCGCCGAGTTTGGCATAACCGTCTATACTGATGGCAGCATCGCTTTGACTGGAGCGGGCAGCGCTATGTGCTTCGATCCCGTCCTCGTCAAATCCCGTCATCATATCTTCCAATTGCGGGTCTTCGGAAGGCGGATTTTCTTCGCCAAACCCTTCCATCAGCTCATCTACCTGATCGGAATCGGCACCCTGAGCCGCGGTGAATGGCATGGACATAAACAGGACACTCATCAAGACGGCCAAAAAGATGTGACAAAAATCTCTTGTTTTGCGTTCATCAAACATTGATGTCTAATTTTCTATAACCCGGCTTCCATTTTCCGAATGGTGAACAAGTCATAACCCATCGATTGATTGAATTTAACATCGTGCAGCCGCAGGATGGTCTTGTGGAGCGTCTTTTTGCCTTGTTTTTTAAAGATATGCATTTCAGTGCCCACCCAGATGCCTTCGATCTGATTCAGTTCCCGCACGTCCAAATATTTGAGATAGTTCTTTTTATGCACCCAACTGATAGCCCGGACCACATAGTAAATGTCTTGGCGGACAAAGTGCCATGTTTTGGTATAGCCGGTCTCTCTGATCACTTCTTCGGATCGTGGTATGGATTCAATGATCCATACCTTGTGACCCCGATCCATCATCTCCTTCTTGAGAAAGAAATCGTAATCTTTCAACACCAGATCGGTCATATCGGAGTAGTTGAGGTCGGACCCCATAAAGCTGCCGCTTTTATCGGTGGAAGCAATGCGTTTGGTCTTGCGCAGTGCCGGAAGGTAGAGCCATTGATCATCGTCATGGTCGGGGTCTTCGTAGTCATAGGTCAAAAAGGCCGTGTCTTTCACATCGGCGGGGTGCAGAAAGAACATCAACCCATAGTCGTCTTTGCCCTTGTCTTTCTGGAAAGTTTGAATTTTACGCAGGCGTTCTTTGCCTTTTTTATCGATAAGAATCATCTCCATACGTGCGGTGCGGTTGTCGCCATCATCTCGATCCAACACTTTTTGCATGATCTCCCGTGCTTTGGCATCATCGGCCAAAACATTCGATGAAAAAGAAAGTGCACACAAAGCGATGATCAGCATTGGTATCGTGTAACGGGTCATGACGCTCTCCAATTAAAAAGGTTTTAGGTTTTAGGTTTTACGTTTTAGGCGAAGGATCGGACCGATTTATATACTGATTTATTGGCGACGGCTAAAACGACGCTTGGTTCGCTTAAAACATCGGTGATCTTTTTTTAAATAAAATAGATAGAATACATCTACGTAAAACCTAAAACGTAAAACCTAAAACTCTTTTGCTTTTAAGCCAACCACTGTTAATATACCCCGATTTTATTTTTCTATAACATCTTGTTTCTTGTTAACCAATACCATCAGCGCCGGGGCCAGGAAATAATCCGCAATCAACGCTGCGATGAGGGTGACGCCGGTCAGGAAACCAAATCGAATAATATTATTCAATGTCGCCAATGTGAATACGAAGAATCCGAGCGACAGCACAACGGTGGTGACCAACATGGCGCGTCCGGTTGTGTGAAGGGTTTCAAAGACCGCCTGCCCGGGATCGCCGGATGCCTCGTAATAGCGTCGAAAGTTGTGCATGAAATGAATGGTGTCGTCCACCGCCAAACCGATGGCAATGCTGGCCACCATCATGGTGAACATGTCCATGGGAAGATGAAAAGCCCCAATGATGCCCAACATTAAAAGAATGGGTGCCAGGTTGGGGACCATACTGAGCAATCCGATGCGCCATCCGCCGATGAGCATAATCATCAGCAGGGTGATGACCACCATGGCAATGACATAGCTTTTAGCCAAACTGGCGATGGTGTTGCTGATGGTGCGTGTCAACAGGCTGACCATTCCAGTGAACTTGAGCCGGGTATCCGGAAAGTGTTTAAAAAAGTATTCGCGGATCATGTTATGAAACGGCCAATAATGGACCGCATCTGTAAATGGGAACTTCATGGTGAAGCGGGCTTTGGAGAATTGGCTATCCACGAAGTCTTCCAGATCGTCGGAGCCGCTGTTTTCGAAAAGCAGAAACTCCTGGGCGGTCAAGTTTCGATTGCTTGGAATGGCATAAGCTTCCGGTCGATTTTCATTCAAGGCCTGGTTGATCTCCTTTAGGATCGTGGTCAGTGAGAAGGCTTTGCCCACATAGGTTTCTCCATGGGACAACATTTCCATGGCACTGTCGGCATCGTCCAGGCGTTTAAGCCGCTTCGGTTCCTGCCATCCATTTTTTTCCGACGTCTCCAGAACAACCTCAATGGTAATGGAGCCGCGCATTTCAGCGTCAATGGTCTCGGTGTCCTTTCTGATGATATTGTCGGCTTTAAACCACCTGAGCGGATGGTGGGAAAAGCGAATCCGGGATGCTGTCGTTGTGCATACCAGGATGATCAAGGCGCTGGCCCAGATAATCATGCGCGGGCGGGTTGTTGAATAAGCGCTGATACCGTTCAAAAAGCGGTCCATCAATTTTTGACGGTGAGCTGCCCGGTATGTTTTGGACTTGAAGGGAACGAGGGACACCAGGGCCGGTAACAGCACCACCGTAAAAAAAAACGACAGAATAACGCCCACACTGGCATAGATCCCCAGATCCGCCACCGGGGCCACATCCGCTCCGGCAAAAGAGATGAGACCCGCGGCGGTGGTCATATTGGTCATCATGACGGCCAACCCCGAATGTCCCATGGCAAGGGCGATGGCATCACCCTTACGGCAACCTTTTTCAAGATACTGATAAAAAATGGCCAGAATATGAACCGATGTGCCTACGCCCACAGCCAGGATAAAGGATGGGAGTACTTGGGTCGGGATCTTCAAAGCGGTGCCTGTCATGGCCATGATGCTCAGTGTGGATAAGAAAGAGAGCATCACGATAAACAATGGGAGAATAATACCGGATAGGCGATGAAACATGGCAAACAACGCTATGGCAACCATGGCGACGACCAATATCATGAATTTGCGCATATCCCGGATCATGGCCCATTTGAGGAAATGAGTGACCACAGGCGTTCCGGCCAGATGGATACGGTGCCCTTGGGATTTGTATTTTCGGACAATGGCGTCCACGGCTTCCACCACTTCGGTGTTTTCCGCATCGGTCAAATAGGTTGGTGAGGCTTTGGGGGCAGTCGCCGTTCCGGGTGAATCGCTGTCGAAACCTTTCAGGAGGTCCTCTTCGGAGTTGGTGGTGGAGAGGGCATTGGTGCGCATGAGAATGGAGGTAAAGGTGCCGTCTTTGGAAAGCAGCATATTGCGGTACATGTGATTGGCCAGGGCACGCTGTCGTATCGTCTCTATTGCCTGCGAGGTTTGGGGCCACGTTTCCAGCAGATCCTCGACAATCAATTCGTCGCCCTCGCCGCGCGTGTTGCGGGCATTGATCAGGCTGGTGACATCATCCAGATAGGGGACCTTTGCTTCCAGCTCTGCATGGATAGATTTGAGCATGTTTAGAAAGTTGACATCAAACACATTGTCGGGATGAAACCCCACAATAATGAATTCGTCCCGGCCGAACTGGTCGCGAAATTCATTGTAGGTGACCAGGGCCGGATCGTCGGGGTGCAAAAAACCTTCCATGGAAGTGTCAAGAGCCACATGAGGAAGCTGGGTGAGCAGTGCACCGATCATTACTGCCAGCATCAGCATTGTTTTGATCCGATGCTGAAAAATCAGCCTTGCAAGGGTTTCAAATCCTTTTTCAATCCGTTGACGGAAACGGGTCATAGAGGCATCTTTAGTGAAAGCTATGGATTGAATTTAACCGAATGGTTTAACTGAAGGGTCACTGTAATGGAGATCACCTATATGTGCAAGCCTAAGATGATCGGGGCCAGGTCATTGCGCCTTGGCTCTGCCATATAGCACAGGCGCTGTATTGGAAAATCGAATATCGAACAAGGAACCGCAGAATGTCGAAGTAAGGTATTCTGTCATTTAAAATAATAATGGCAGAGCGCAGCGATTCCACACTTCGACATTCGATATTCCTTGATCGATATTCCGCGGTTCTCAACACATATTGTATTGGATCATCCCCTTCCAGGGGTTGATCCAAAGCCGGGTCCTCCGGGCCCGGATGCTTTACTTATACTTTAAACCGTCCCACCAGTGTTTTCAATTCATCCGCAAGGTGGGCCATCTCTTCGGCATTCAATTTGACCTGGCCGCTGCTGCTGGAGATTTCATCGGCGGACTGATTGACATCGGCGATGTCATGGGCGATTTCGCTGCTCACGGTGGAGCTCTGCGCCACGTTTTGATTGACTTCCTGGACACCGGTGGAGGCCTGGGTGACGCTGCCGGCGATTTCACGGGTGGTGACCGACTGCTCTTCCACTGCCGTGGCGATGGTGGAGACGATTTCATTCACATTGGTGATCACATTGGAGATTTCGGAGATCTCCGTCACCGTCTCCTCGGTGGTTCCCTGGATACCCGAGATTTGAGATTTGATCTCTTCGGTGGCAACGGCGGTCTGCTTGGCCAGCTCCTTGATTTCATTGGCCACCACGGCAAAGCCCTTTCCGGCTTCACCGGCGCGGGCCGCTTCGATGGTGGCATTGAGGGCCAGCAGATTGGTTTGTTCGGAAATTTCGGTAATGGCTTCCGTTACCTTACCGATCTCTTGGGCGGCACGGCCCAGTTCGGCCACTTTTTTCGAGACCACCTCGGCCTGGGTCACCGCTCGGGAAACAATGGCGTTGCCTTTTTCCGAATTCTGGGCGATTTCCGTGATGGTGGCGGTCATCTCCTCGGCCGATGACGCGATCATATTGATGTTGGTGGTGGCTTGCTCCATGGCGGCGGCCACGGAATTCATATTGGCGTTCATCTCCTCTGAAGCCGTTGCCACGCTGTTGGATTTTACAGAGGTTTGCTCGGCGCCGCTGTTCATCTGTTCCGAAATGCCGGCCATGGCGGCAGCAGCATCGGATAGCTTGCCGGTGTTCTCCACCACCTGGCGGACAATTTCCTGCAAATTGCCGATGAACACATTGAACCACTTGGCCATTTCGCCGATTTCATCCTTGGATTGCACCTCCAGGCGGCGGGTCAGGTCGCCCTCACCCTCGGCCGCGTCTTTGAGCATCTCGCTGGCATTACGGATATTGCCGGTGATACGCTTGGAAACCCAGGTGATTAATCCGGCCGTGATCCCAAGAATCACCAGACAAACGGCTATGATGGTATTGCGCTGGGTGGCCATAGCGCTCCTGACTTCGGCTTCTTCCGCAGCCACCAGTTCATTGACGTCGTCGATGTAGATCCCCGTGCCGATAATCCAGCCCCAGGGGCGGAACAATTTAACATAAGAGACTTTGGCCACCGGCTTGTCTTTGCCCGGTTTGGGCCAGTAATAATCGACAACACCCTCCCCGCCGGCCTGACAAACCTTCACCATTTCAACGAACAGTTTTTTGCCGTTGGGGTCTTTAAATCCGGACAGGTCTTTGCCGTCCAATGCCGGCTTGAAGGGATGCATGACCATGGCCGGTCGGGAGTCATTGATCCATAGATAGTTTTGGGTGTCGTAGCGCATGGCTTTGACAATGGAAAGTGCTTGCGCTTTGCGCTCTTTCTCGGTCAGGTCGTTTCGGCCGTACATGGCATTGACCGTTTCGTGGGCCAATTCCACCAGGTTTTTGACCTTTTCCGTCTTTTCGGTCATGACCATTTTACGATAGTCTTCAATTGCCTCTGCGCCTCGGCGGTTCAACGCGTGCAGGGATAGGAACATCAGCACCATGCCAAGGACAGCCAAGCCGGAAACAGAAGAGATCAGGATCTTTTTGAAAATACTCATGGGGGGCACCTCGCAACTAGTTTACAACTCTATTCAATTGGTCATTTGGGGGCGTATCAATTGTATGCCTGCTATGGTTGGTATCGGCCAAAGAGGGAAAAAGTTTACCCCAATGTTGCATAAAAAAGATGATAAAAGGTTAAATAAACGTTGAGCGTATTGAAATGACACTGCATTGGGGTTTAGCTTGGCAGGAATAATTTTCTACGCGGTTATCTTAAAGCTTAAGCAGGCGGAATTTATCCCCATAAGCACTCAAATAAGGATATTCAGCAGATTTTTAGGTATCGCTAATACCACCTTCTGAACCGGTCGAGACAGAGCCCGACCCTACCCGGGAACCTTCAAAACGCCAGGCACCGCAGTGATTAACGTAGGGCCGGCCTCTGTGCCGGCCGGGGGCCTTGCGCCAGCCTGGTATAAAATCCGATATCCTGCGTTGCGGTTGTCTTAGCATTATTCTGAATTAATCGCTTATTGGGTTCCTCTCCCCGCACGTACAACAGCCTTTTCAACCACCTTGGGCTTTCTGGATAACCGGGATTTTCAAAATAAAGCGTTTTGGTGAGTTTATACCTGCCATTATAAAATTAAGAGCGAATCAGCGTCGAAATTTGAATTAATAATGCAGATACGGTTCACTCTGATCATTTGAGCCTTTTTCAGTCGTTATTCCGGCCCTCGGAGGCCGCGAAGAAAGTCTCCCACGGCTTTGACGCCTTGCTGTTCCACAATTCGGATGGTCTGGGTGCCGATAACGGCGATATCCACTTTGCCGGTGAGAAATTCGATATCGGCGCGGTCTTTTACGCCGAAACCCAATGCCAGCGGTAAATCCGTCACCCGGCGGCACCGGTCCAGATAGGTTTTCAATTCCCGGGAAAATTGGGTCTCTTGTCCGGTGACGCCTTTGCGGGCCACACAGTATACAAAGCCCCGGGCGTGGCCGGCCAGCATTTTCATACGGGCATCGGTGGTGGTGGGAGCGTAGATGAAGATCGGGGCAAGCCGGCTTTGATCCATGGCTTGCAGATAGGTTTGCCCCTCCTCGGGCGGCAGATCCGGGACGATGGCGCCATGTAATCCATTGGCGGCCGTGGTTTGGGCAAACCGCGCAACACCATATTTGAACAAAATATTATAGTAGGTCATGAAGAGAAAGGGGATATCGAATTCACGGGCCACGCGACCGCCGAAATCCATACATTGGTCCACCGTGATGCCGGCCGCCAGCGCCTCCTGATTGGCTCTAAGAATCACCGGACCGTCGGCGATGGGTTCTGAAAAGGGAATCTGAAGCTCCATAACATCCACGCCGGCCTCCACCATGGCCCCGACGATCTCAAACGAGGCTTCCAGCGACGGATAGCCGATGACGATGTGGGTCATCAGAAGAATATCTTTTTGCTTGCGTTGGTCGCGAAGGTATTTTTCTAGCATGCTGGTTTCCTTAGTTATTTTTATTTTTTCCAAAATAAATGAACGGTTGCTATTATATGTGCATTGTTTGTCTATGAGTGACCAGAGTTTAAAGTCTAAAGTTTAAAGTTTTAAGTTGATGTATTCTACCGATTTTAAGGAAATAAGATAACCGGCTTAGTCAAAAAAACGTCAGTGTTTTCATCCTGCTGGGCTGTAATCCCGCTTAAGGCGGGGCATAATGCCCGGTTTGAAAACAACCCATCAATTCAGTTGATGGTAGTCGTTCAATGCTTGCCTTTAGCGCCTTTATAAATCGACTACCATCCTTCCCTTAAAACTTTAGGCTTTAAACTTTAAACTTGGGCTTTATCCCAAAGATAAACCGTCAATCATACCCTTGAAGCTTTTTGGGCTGATGGCTCCGGTTATTGATATTGCTCCGCCTTATGCTTGATAAACGCCTGCCAGGCCGGGTCGTTGAAAGCGTCGGCCACCGTAAAGATATCTTTGTCGCCGCGTCCCGACTGGTTAATGATGATCACTTCATCAGGAGACATGGCGGGTGCCTCCTTAAAGGCCTGGGCAAAAGCGTGGGCCGATTCCAAGGCCGGAATGAGGCCCTCTTTGCGCATGGTCAGTTCCACGGCTTCCACCACCTCCCGGTCGGTGGCCGCCTCGAACCTGGCCTTTCCGGTTTCGTGAAAGTGGGACAAAATGGGCGATACGCCTACGTAGTCCAAGCCGGCGGCAATGGAGTGGGTCTCCTGCATCTGGCCGTCACTGTTTTGTAGAAAATAGGTTTTATATCCCTGGGCCACCCCGACGCTGGCATCTTTGGCGCACAACCGTGATGCGTGTTCACCGGAATCAATGCCCTTGCCTCCGGCTTCCACACCAACCAGTTCCACAGGGTCTTCCAGAAATCCCGAGAACAATCCCATGGCGTTGGAGCCGCCCCCCACACAGGCGAAAAGCTTCTGCGGCAGACAGCCTTCGGCAGCCGCTATCTGTTGGCGGGCCTCCATGCCGATGATGGATTGAAACCAGGCGACCATTTCCGGGAAGGGGTGGGGGCCGCAGGCTGTTCCCAAGACATAGTGAGTGGTATCCATATTGGAGACCCAGTCCCGGAAGGCTTCATTGATGGCATCTTTCAAAATGCGCGTGCCATCGGTGACCGGCACCACTTTGGCCCCCATGCGCTCCATCCAGAAGACATTGGGCCGCTGGCGCTCCACATCCACCTCGCCCATGTAAATGGTGCAGTCAAAACCGAAGCGGGCGGCCATGGTGGCCGTGGCCACGCCGTGTTGGCCGGCCCCGGTTTCGGCAATGACCCGGGTTTTGCCCATGCGTTGTACCAGCAGGCCCTGACCCATTACGTTATTGGCCTTGTGAGCGCCCGTATGGTTTAGATCTTCCCGTTTGATATAGATTTTGGCGCCGCCGAAATGGCGGGTAAGATTTTCGGCAAAGGTCAGCGGTGTGGGGCGACAGGAATAGGTGGACATCACCTTTTCATACTGCGGCCAGAAAGCAGGGTCTGCCTTGGCGGCTTCAAAGGTTTCCTCCAGTTCATCGAATGTGGCGGTGAGGATTTCGGGCAGGAAAGCGCCGCCGAAACCGTCATAGTAACCGCGGTTACGCATGATCAACTCCTCCGATATTTTGTGTGAAAACAAACCGGTCCGTGCGGCACCACAGCCGGCAAAAGACGCCGTTGGTCCTTTGGGGGAAATGCAAAGACCGCTTGACCACCAATACCGGTGTTTCGGCGTTGATTTCCAGATATTGTCCGCGTTTGCCATTGAGATAGCCGATATCAAAGCTTTGCCTGCCGCTTGTGGGGCGCAGATAAAAGCGCTCTTCGGCGATGGCCGATAAGGAGCGTCCATCCAAATCCATTTTTTCGATGCCGGCAAAGAGGGTGGCGCTGAGATACAAATCTTCGATTAGCACGGGGGTTTGGTTCACACGGGTTAAGCGGCTGAGAAAAAAGGCGGGCTGTGCTTTGAGCGGATTGTCCCCATCGTCATCCCGGGTGCGCAAATGGATGGGGGTGATGATGCGGGTTTTGACATGCAAACCCTTTTTTCGAAACGAGGCACTGGTGCCGTCCAAAGAGAAAAGATCCACCTCTTGCTGGGCTTCGCATACAAAGGTTCCCGCCCCCCTTTTGCGCATCAGCAGACCCTTGCGCACCAGCAGGTCAATGGCTTGGCGGGCAGTGGGGCGCCCGATGCCAAACGTTGCGGCCAATTGATGTTCCGACGGGATGCGGCCGCCCGGCAGGTAGACGCCTTCGCGTATCCTTGCCGTGAGCAAATCAGCGAGTTGCCGATACAAAGGGATGGGGGATTGGGTGTTCAGCATGTCCATGGTGAATCGCTTTTCGTTTTCGTTCAAGTGGCATTTTCAGGTATATTGGTAAAGTTGTCAAGACAAATTTTTTCTCAAACTGAAGCTTGCTTTTCAATGCACTGAACGTTTAGATTACAAGTAGGCAGATGTGTAAAGCCCACCACATCCACTGCTGGAAACGGCTAGCAAAGGCTCCAATCATGGCAACGATATCCAAAACATGCAGCAATCATCTTAAGCGATTAGGGGAAAGGCTGCGACAGGTTCGGTTGCAGCAAGGCCGGTCCATGGCTGATTTTTCGAAAATATTGGGAATATCCACGGCAGCTTTACGCAACATGGAAAACGGTCGACCGGGGGTCTCCATCGGTCAATGGGCCGAGGTGTTGAGGCGCTTAAAGCGTCTCGCCGATTTTGACCTGCTGTTAACCGGATCGGGTCCGCATCCCTCGCCAATGCATCGAGGTTACCAGCGCGGCCTGGGTTTTCGTACTCTTAGGCCCATGCTGTAAGCGTTGTGATCCGTCGAATTTCCTTTGGCGCCGGTGATTCAATATCTTGACGGATAGGCCCTGCGTGGATATTCTGATAAGAACCCGCTGATTTGATCATTCCCTTTCATTTGATGTTGCCTGGACCTGTTTTCGTACAGGGTTGCCGGTTATTGATGGTTGATCCGACCGTATTGCCGCTTTGGTGCGCTGCGGATGATTTGCGGCGCTGAGCATATCCTTGAACATCAACTCGTAACCCCATAACTAAAAAGGAGGTTCGGCCATGGCAGAGAGTGTTTACAAAGTTATTGAACTGGTAGGGACAAGTTCGCAGTCGTGGGAAGATGCCGCTAAGAATGCAATCGAACAGGCAGGGGAGAGCCTCAGCGATCTCAGGATAGCTGAGATAGGCAAGCTGGACATGAAAGTCGAAGGCGGCAAGGTTGCGGCCTATCGGGCACGCGTTCAGCTATCCTTTAAAATTAAAACAGGATAGGAATAGGATCCCCTTTGTTTGGTCCAAGGTCCGGCAGCCCTTTGACCGCGGCTAATGGCGCCGGGCCTTGGCACCTGCCTCAAGGCATCATTCTTTTCTCATCTACGATATAGGCCGCCTTATCGGCCAGGCTGCCTTGCGGGCCGCAGGCACCCGGCATGTCTATTCGGTGAATTTCCTTAGCATCTAACCCGTTACGGTAATGCCTTGCGCGGAGGTACAACCCATGCAACTGGTCGTCAATTCACCGGGCACTTTTATCACCCAAAAGGAAGGGTGTTTTCGCCTTAAAAATAAAGACAAGGTCTTTGATACCAAGTCGGTGGACGTTCGCGGCGACCGGCCAAAGATCCCTTCAACGCAGTGCTGAACTATTGCTACGGCATTTTATACAGCCGCGTTGAAAAGGCTTGCATCCTGATAACAAGGATTGAAACAGATAACTTAAAGTGCCCCACATGTTGCTCATCAAAGGCTGAAGAGGCGGATCCAATACAACAAGGATTTGAACGGCTGACGCAGTGGCAAAAAAATACCACTGAAATCCTGATGGTTTGATAACAGACAATAGGTCTAAATCGCCTTTCGGATTTCATGGTTCTGTGAATCACTGGTTAAATCAAAATTGAAAAATATTACTTGAATGCTATTGGGCAATATGATAAGGGGAAACATTCTTCGTTCCTCGTTCCTCGCCGGTGGATCTCTATGACCCGACAAACCCGTTTGGGAAGATCATTTCTGTTATGACCGGCCGTAACACTGTATTAGCGCTACAAAGAACAATTTATCAGTTTTTCCAAAGACGGCCTGAAAAATGCCTTTTGGCGCATTGAATTTTCAGGTCGGAAACGGCACTATAATCATGTAGTATTTCTAATGATTAGGAGCCATCTCAAAAAACGAATTTTTGTCCAAGATGTAGGCGGGCCTACTGGGTTCAACATGCAGGCAGACGCCGGTATATCAAGGACTTGAAATCCGGATCCAACGCCCAGGTTAGGTATGGTGATATTTAAGGGAAAAAGAGAAGGAAAGGGTGAAAAATGAGCAGAAGAAAGACAAGAAGTGTGCCTCCATTTCGGTTCAAACAGCTTTGGGAAAATCATCCCGTAATCACAGGTGAAAATAATCCTTGCTGCACAAATGGAAAACCAAATTTTCATGATCAATGCGCTATACGTTTGGGAACTGCACTTGCAGCATGCGGAGTCGATACGAGTAAATTGCCTGGGGTTCGTCATTGTTGGTATCATGACAAAAAATGTGGTCATACGCTATGTGCCGAGGAACTCGCTGCGGGTCTTAAAAAGTATCCTATCAATGGTGTTAGAGCTTTTCAGGCCATTGAACCCTCAGAGTTTGCGAAAAAGATCAGCGGTATGACCGGTATAATATTCTTTAAAGATTACTGGCAAAGAACTGTAAATGGGAAAAGGGAAACATTTAGAAATAGGAGTGGAGATCATATAGATCTATGGAACGGTAGCAGAATTACAGACTATAGATCTTGGGCACGAATTCATCTTCGTATTAGAAATTTCGGCCTACATACCTTTGTCCCTGGATGGTCTGATCTCGAGGATTCGAAAACCATATGGTTCTGGAGTGTCGTATGAAAAGAATTTCGATCATGATCTTATCAGCTTTTCTTGTTCTTATTATTGGAGCATTTATATGCATACCTGTTAATGGGCTCATCTGGAAACTAATGGGGTTGGAAGGTGGCTATGATGATGAAATGAAAATGTTTAATATTTTGGTCTTTATTGAATGGCCTATGTTAATAATTTTTGGGTCAGTAGTCGGAAACATCATATTCAAAAAATACCTAACCCATAAATCCAGCGGACCCAAAGAGCCGGGCCGCTGATTAAATCGTTGGGCCAAAAAAATCTTTTTTGAGATGGCTTATAGTAAAAACTGACATAAAAGAGGAGGAAATAAATGGCATTTGACGCGTTTATCAAGATCGACGGCATTGAAGGAGAAAGTACGGACAGCAAACACAGCGGCTGGATCGAAGTGACCCGCTGCGATATGGAGATCAATCAGACCGTCTCCGAAACCGCCAGCAGTGCCGGCGGCGCCGGCACCGGAAAAGCGGACTTTTCAGATTTCAGTTTTTCCAAGCTGCTGGATAGAGCATCTCCCAAGCTGGCGCTGTCCTGCGCCGCCGGCACTCATTTCGATAAAATCGTGGTGGAGATATGCCGGGCCGGCACCGAAAAGATCAAATTCATGGAGATCAAGATGACCGACAGCTTCATCAGCCATATCAGCCTGTCGGCCGACGGTGGATTCCCATATGAAACGATCGCCATTAATTACGGCAAAATTGTATGGACCTATGTTGTGCAGAACCGCCAGGGCGGGGGCATGGCCGGAAATGTGATGGCCGGCTGGGATCGGCGAAAAAACTGCAAGGTCTGATAACCAAAGGGACAGGAGGTGCAACCATGGCGCAAGCGGTCACCATTCGGCACGGCGACACCATCACCAATATCCTGATGGCCCAAAGAAGGCTTCAAAGGCATGAAATCCACGCCTGGATAG
>JASFER010000052.1:0-28005 GCA_050124755.1 Desulfobacteraceae bacterium | reverse complement strand
GGGCTTGACCCGGAATCCAGTATTTTCAGTACGATACGATTATGGATGCCGGATCAAGTCCGGCATGACGGAGAAAAAACGTACATTTTCTAAATTACGACACAGTCTCAAAGGCCGGGATCCAGAACTGCATCGAAAATAGCAGTTTCTGCTAGATTCTACATAGCTTAGCACTTTCGTCCAATACACTAGATCGTATCGCGGAATCGCCCAACCGTTTTCGCGAAAAGTTTCTGATACATAGTCCTTTCCAAAAACATCTTCGATCACCTCGCTTAACTGTTCAATATCCCCAGTACAGCAATAGTCAAAGAATAGACTCGAATAAATTGGCATCGCTCTGATGGCCGAACCACCAGCTACGACCACGACTCGGCTGTTTTTTGTACGCGCATACGCTGTGATGTGCCGCATTCTGTCAAAGGCGGTATTTAACCCTGTAAGGACCACCATGTCCGGAAAGGCTAAAAGCTTTTCATCTTCAAGGGGGCCACTGAAAACCTCGTCATATAATTTGATTTCGCAAAACTGCTTAGAAAACAAACCGGCCAGATAAGCAGTTGTCATTGGATGTGGAGCCTTCATTCGTCTTCGTATGGGAACTCGCGCTTCGTCA
This sequence comes from Desulfobacteraceae bacterium, assembly GCA_050124755.1. Classification (GTDB taxonomy): domain Bacteria; phylum Desulfobacterota; class Desulfobacteria; order Desulfobacterales; family Desulfosarcinaceae; genus JARRKU01. Next base: position 27,389 of record JASFER010000052.1, on the reverse strand, counting down.
AAGTAACAGTTGACTATAAGAATTCTTTTTTTATGCATTCCATTGACCTGTCTTTTGATAAATCTATACTTGATTAAATAACGTTCTGTTTAGCATTTATTTCATCAACAAATAAAAAGGCATTCTTCTTTAAAGCGAACCAATCTTTTTTGATGTGATGGAAGAATCGATCAATTTCTATGTCTTCAAATACATCTCCATCCCTCGGATAGTTGCGCCACATATGGACTATGAGGTTATAGCAGATAGTGGCGTGCCCACAGGCGATTAGGGTATCAAATTCTCCATAGGTATTGCCATTGGTTCGGGCCACTGATAGTTTAGTGGGAATTCGTGAGCATGGCCTAGCAATCACTTCACTCATCTGGTGCGTCGGTTCAAGCCACTTCGGTAAATCATTTTGATTGCTTGAGGGCAAAAGTGTGGCGATTTCATTGGCAATAATTCTTCCTTTCAGACATTCTTGGGATAAGAGAACCGAATAACCCAGGGTACGAATTCTGTTCATGAACATGCTCTTTAATACCGGAACACTGCGCAAGCTACGAAAAAGCCAGTAACCTGCAGTGGAGGTAGCGAAAATAAAAAGGAGGATTAGTAGCAGCGGAGTGGCAAACGAGTAAAATCCGCTCATTTGGTTGTAAATGGTATCTGGAATGTTATGCACTTTCAGAAGTAAAAAAAAGTCGGACACTATGGCTGTCACACACGAGAGCTTAGCAATCCATTTAATGGCTTCGAAATTAAGAATCCCGGAGGTTAAGATCTCATCGGACTGGAAAGCAGTTTCTTCACACATTGGTGTATCCGAGACAATTAATAGATCCGGTTCGCATTCATAATTAGAAGAATCTGTTTCTATCTCCTGTGTCTCTTTCTCTCTGCGAGGTCCTTTCCCTTGAGCTAAGGCCCAAAGAACACCTGATATGCCTTGATTATCAATTACGGCCCCGTCCATTATAGGGATAGAGCATTGATTAAACTGTTGCTTAAAGTGAAGATTGATCCTATTGCATGTTTTTCGTTTGCTTTCATTTAGTACAATATCTCCATCGTCCGGCCAACGAAAGTCATCTGGAAAATTAAGGGGTTCTATGCATACCGGGAGGCTAGTTGAAGCGGCTAGGATATCTGAAAGTCGAGCTTCTCGTGCAAAGGCAGCAGGGAGAACAACTCTATTGCTGCCGCTGTCACTTTGGGGGTGATCTCTACGATAATAAAATCTAAATCCAGCTCCTGTATTATATTCCATTGCGTTGAAGATGATGTGCTTCAAATTGTTCTCAGGCACAGGATCGTTATTCCAAAACATACCGAATCTGTTGCCGTTACAGAATCGGAACCGTTCATCGTAGGCCTGAGCCAGGGCCGTCATGAGGCTTCGGCGACCAGAAGGGGCCGGAGGTTTTCGTTTGCTGACGATCCCCAGCAGGGTTCTGAAGATAGGGGGGTCGCTATGGATATCTCCTGATATGTCCCTTACGAGGTTTCGAAACGGTCTCCCTTTTTTTTGATAAACAGCGTATCCCATACCTGCGACGCAACCGCCGGATACGGAAGACAGGATGCTTACATTTTGCATCGCGCCGATACGATCTAGGTAATCCATGGTTCCAAGGTGGAATCCCACAGCACGAACCCCTCCACCGGACAACGAGAGGGCGATATTGTCAAACGGGCACTCGGGATAATTGATAGTATTCATAGTGGCTATGATATGGGTGGTTACTGTTTATATCTGAATGGTGCCGGTTTACGCTCAGCAGAACGATCGGCGGCACTTAGGATTTATCTAAATTGGGGGAAGGATGCAGTGCTAATGAACGCTGCTCAACCCAACTCAAGTCCGTAATCAGTCCAAATCAATTATGCGATTCAATCGCCGAGAAGCTCATCAACTCAATAAAGTATTTACCGGTATTTCAAGCGTCCAAAATTATAATGAAAAAATGGTGTAATAGATAATAGCGGAATTAGATCTCCACTACGGGAATTTCTGTGACATAGCGGTCACTCAAAGTCAAGACGAATAAAGATTATTTGCAGGGTTGGCCTACCCTCTTGGATTCGTGCATAATCGGGCGGTTGGCATTTTTTGGCAAAGGAATTGCTGTCTACTAAAATAAATGCCTAAATTCGTTAAGCATTTTGACTTGGCTTTCCGATAGCAACGGAACAATTTCGTACGCTAAGCTATTTCCTATCAGGCTTTCGCAATGGCCTCAAACCCTTCCTATTGAGTTCTTCAATGTTGAAACTGATCTTTCCATGCACGTTTATGCCGGCGAACGTGGTTGGCCATTGGTATTACACATCTTAATGAGGCTATTGCAATTGCAAAAAACACGCATCATTGTAAGCTATCCGGAGATTCCGACTTTAACCGCATTTTTCAGGAAAATGTGAGCTTTAAACCTGAAGAGTTGACATAGTCTGGGCCGTCTCCGATTAGCACGTTGCTGACTCAAGCATTGCATTATTCCGCAGCCGCATATAAATTGGCTCGCCATGGAGATGAAATCGACGTCCGCTCTCAGATTGCAGGCCATTGTGTTTGCATTGGTATCGGCAAGCTTTACCACCATCTACCTGCTTCAACCGGTGTTGCCGGTGCTTCAGCAGGAGTTCGGTGTTGATGAAAATCAGGCTTCTCTGGGCATATCCGCGGTGATCCTGGGCATTGCGCTTTCCAATTTGCCCTTTGGCCGTTTGGCCGACCGGCGGCCCATTAAACCCATTATATTTGTGGGCGGTCTCGTGGTTATCCTCTGCGGACTGGGCTGCGCAGTGGTGCAGCAGATATCCTTATTGGTTCTCCTGCGCTTCGTTCAAGGGCTCTTTATCCCATCTTTAACCACTTGCCTGGCGGCCTACCTTGCCAAAAACCTTCCCAGGGAAAGACTTAATGTGGTCATGGGATCCTATGTCTCCGCCACTGTGGCCGGCGGGTTGGGGGGGCGGTTGCTCGGCGGCTGGATTCATCCCCCCCTGCATTGGCGCTATGCCTTTGTCACCGTGTCGGTGCTGGTTCTGTCGGCAACCATTGCGGCCATCAGGTATCTTCCATCCGAAAAACGCCGACCAGCGCCTTTAGCGGAAGAAGATGGATTCATCGCCCTGCTGAAACGATCCGAGTTGCTGCGGATCTACTCCGTGGCGTTCCTCTCCTTTTGGGTATTCTCCGCTTTATTTAATTTTCTTCCTTTCTATTTGGCCGGACCGGCGTTTAATGCCTCTACCCAGCGCATTACCATCATGTACCTGGCCTATATTCTGGGCATTGTGGTGGGGCCTCTTTCCGGAAAGCTGAGCAATCGCATGGGCAACGGCGCCACCATGGTATTGGGTGCCGCCATCTGGGCGCTGGCCCTGGCGGCCACCCATATTGCCAGTCTTTGGGCGGTTGTGGCGGGACTGTCGGGAATCTGCGTCGGCTTTTTTGCCATTCATTCGGCTGCCGCCGGCAGTTTGAACCAAAAATTGAAATCCAGCCGCGGGCGCGCCAACTCGCTGTACGTGCTGTTTTACTACCTGGGCGGTTCGGCGGGTATTACGGTATGCGGTTTTGGATACCAAAAGATGGGTTGGTGGGGGGTAACCGGAATCGGGATGGCGCTTTTGGTCGTCATTTTTGCAGCCGGGCTGGTTGAGATGCGGTTAAGCAAAGGGTCCTCGTAGATCCTAAAAGTTATTGTTGGGTAAAAGTCACTCAATCGGTTATAATTAAATTAGATACTTGCCCATTAGATGGCCTGTTGACATAACCCGGCGAGCTGGGCTACGTTTCCGCGCTACTTAATCAGAAGGGGATAACCGATGAAAATTGCACTCGTGCAGATCAATCCGGTGATCGGCGACTTTAAGCATCAGTGCCGAAGCATTTTGTCTTATGCCCGAGAGGCCAAAAACCGCGGGTGCGACCTGGTGGTCTTTCCGGAAATGGTGGTATGCGGCTACCCGCCCCGTGATTTGCTGGAGCAAAAGGCCTTTATCCATGCCAACCAAAAGGCCATGGAGCACCTGGTCAACACCATCGAGGGCATCGGCGTGGTGGCCGGTTTTGTGGCGCCCAACCCCAATGGAATGGGCAAAGCCCTGTTCAACACCGCCGTGCTGTTTGAAGACGGGCGGGTGCTCTACCAGATCAACAAGCAATTGCTGCCGACCTATGATGTTTTTGACGAGCATCGTCACTTTGAACCCGGCCATCCGAGCCTGCCTTTTTTGTATAAGGGCCACAGGCTGGGATTGACCATATGCGAGGATGTCTGGAACGATAAAGACGTTTTTGATAACCGGCTCTACGCCTTCGATCCGGTGGACCGGCTGGCCCAGGGTGGCATGGACCTGCTGATCAATATTGCCGCATCGCCTTTTCACAAAGGCAAAATCGAATTTCGGGATCACATGCTCTCCTCCATTGCCGCCAAACACGAGGTCACGGTAATATTTGTCAACCAGGTGGGCGGCAATGATCACATCTTGTTTGACGGCACCAGCGCAGTGTTTGACGCCCAGGGGCGCATCGCAGCAAGGGGCGCCGATTTTAAAGAAGACATGGTGATTTACGACACCTCCGCCAATCGTGGGGAGATCCATCACGTGTCGGAAGGACCCATTGCATCGGTACTCAATGCACTGGTGATGGGGACCCACGACTATGTCACCAAGTGCGGCTTTAAAAAAGCCGTCATCGGGCTCTCCGGCGGCATCGACTCCGCCTTGACGGCCTATATCGCCCAGCAGGCCCTGGGCAGTGAAAATGTCAAGACGGTTTTTATGCCTTCGACCTACACTGCGGCACATAATTTTGAAGATACCCGGGCATTGGCCCGGAACCTGGGGCTGAGCTACGGCATTATTCCCATAAACGACATCTTCCAGCAATTTCTGGTCCAATTGGTTCCCACACCCGATCCGGAGAATCCCGGCATCACCGAGCAAAACATTCAAGCCCGCATTCGGGGTACCCTGCTCATGGGCATTTCCAACCGCGACGGCAGCATCGTACTGACCACCGGCAACAAATCCGAGCTTGCAGTGGGCTACTGCACCCTGTACGGCGATATGAACGGGGGGCTGGCAGTGATCTCCGATGTGCCCAAAACGATGGTCTACGACATCTGCCGCCACATCAATAGAGATCAGGAGATCATCCCCCGGCGGATTATTGACAAACCGCCCTCGGCTGAACTGGCTCCCGACCAAACCGATCAGGATGACCTGCCGCCTTATGAGGTGATGGATCCCATTCTGGAGGGCTATGTGGAGCAGGCCAAAAGCCAATCGGAATTGGTCGCCGCCGGCTTTGACGCCCGGGCGGTGTCGGAAGTCATTCGCCGGGTGGATCAAAACGAGTACAAACGTCACCAGGCCGCGCCGGGGCTGAAGGTGACGCCAAAGGCCTTCGGAGAAGGGCGGCGCTTTCCTCTGGCCAAACGCTTCAATCCGCTGAAGTCATCCTAATATGCATTTTGACCTAAAGGAGCAACCGATGAATGTCGGCATTTACATCTACGATCAGGCCGAGGTGCTTGATTTTTCCGGCCCCTTTGAAGTTTTTTCGACGGCATCCAGAATCTGTGACGCAGATCCGCTTTTCAATGTCTTTCTCATCGGTGAAACCGGAAAGACGGTGACGGCCAGAGGCGGTTTTCAGGTCAAGCCGGCTTTTGGATTCGGCCATCATCCTCCCCTTCAGGTGCTTCTCGTTGCCGGGGGCGTTCATACCGAAGAGATCAAAAAAAAGCAGGTGACGGATTGGATTGCCGCACAGGCCGAGAAAGCGGAACTGGTGGCCTCGGTGTGCACCGGGGTTTTCCTGCTGGCCCGGGCCGGGGTCGTGACCGATCAAAAGGTGACCACCCATTGGGAGGATATCCCCGACCTGCGCAACCAATATCCGGATTTGACGGTGCTCGGAACCAGGCGCTGGGTTGATCAAGGCACGGTTGTCACTTCAGGCGGCATTTCAGCCGGTATCGATATGAGCCTGCATTTGATCAGCCGCCTGCATAGCCTGCAATTGGCGGAGAAGACGGCCAGACAAATGGAATTCGATTGGCACGGCAACCCATGAAATGCCGGGCAAATCGGGTTTAAAACATGCCGGGCCGTTGCCCGAACCCCGTTCCGGATTTATCCTCGACCTCCTTGCAGAACCTCAATCATTATTTAGTGCCCATCCATAAATGGCATCTTGCGGCCCAGCTCGGCGTTCTCACTCGGTTGAAATCCTCAACGTAGCGCGCTACGCCTGCGGTTTCAACCTCGCTGCGGCCTTGATCTGAACCACAATCTACCATTTCTGGATGGACACTATTTAAGAAATTTGGGCTGCAGCCCGATACTTATCATTGAACGTAACCGCTGAACGCCCTCCCCCTTGACGGAGGAGGGTAGGCATAAGCGCTTAATTAAGAATAATAAGACAATCGATATGCAGGATATCGGATATTATACCAGGCCGGCACGGAGGCCGGCCCTACGCGAATCACTCCGGTCCCGGGCGCTTTGAGGGTTCCCGGGTAGGGTCGGGCTCTGTCCCGACCGGTTCAGAAGGTGGGGTTCGCGAAACCTAAAAAACTTGCTAAATATCCTTATTTGAGCGCTTATGGGGAGGGTGGGGATGAAGGATATTAGGCCGTTGAAACTTAGATCAAAAAAGATGAAGAGGCAGCTGTAATGAACATTGAAGCATATTCGTACCAAGAGATTATTGAAAACCTCCATGACGGCTTATACTTTGTGGACCGCAACCGGATCATTACCTATTGGAACAAAGCCGCTGAGAAGATTTCCGGATTCCGGGCCGACGAGGTGGTGGGAAAATCTTGCGCCGACAATGTATTGGCCCATGTGGACAGTGAGGGCAACAGCCTCTGCACCGGCACGTGCCCCCTCGAAGCCACAATAGAAGACGGTCAATTTCGCGAGGCGGACGTTTACATGCATCACAAGGATGGACATAGAATTCCTGTTTCGGTTCGTGCCAGTGCGCTCTCCGATAAGGAAGGCAAAATACTCGGAGCCATCGAACTGTTCACCGATATCAGCCATCAGACAGCCAATGAATTGCGGGTCAAAGAATTGGAGAAAATGGCCCTTTTGGACAACCTTACCCAGTTGGCCAATCGAAACTATATTGAGAAAGAGCTTCAGGCCAGGTTTGATGAGATAAAACGGTATCAGGTTCCTTTCGGTATTCTGTTCATGGACATCGATCATTTTAAAAGCTTCAATGACACCTACGGCCACCATGTGGGCGATGAAGTGCTCAAGTTTGTGGCCGGTACTTTTGTCGCCAATGCCCGGCCATTTGATCTGTTTGGTCGCTGGGGGGGCGAGGAGTTCATCGGCATCATTCGCAACATCCGCGCAGAAGACCTCAATCGTCTGGGTAACCGGCTGCGTTTATTGATCGAGAATTCATACATTCTTCATAAAGACGAAAAGCTGAACGTTACCATTTCAATCGGCGCCACCTTGGTAAAGGAGAACGATACCATCGAAAGCCTCACCAAAAGGGCGGATGCATTCTTATACGAGAGCAAGGCAAAAGGAAGGAATTGTTTGACCATGGGATGATTTCTATTCCCTATTTGGGAATGGTTGCCAAAGTTAGCTGAACATCAGAAGATAATCACCAAAAATCTCGAAAAGGCTCGAAGGGAGATGAAGGTCCTTCAGGGTCTTCTACCGATCTGTGCGTCCTGCAAGAAGATTCGGGATGACAGAGGCTACTGGAATCAGATCGAAAGTTTCATCTCTGAGCATTCAGAGGCGGAATTCAGCCACGGCATCTGTCCCGCGTGCGCAGAAAAACTATATCCCGATGAATATGAGGATATAAAACCTGAAAAGGGTGCACCAACCCTGTCAGTCGTCCTCGAAGACGGCGCTGGTGAAGACAAACGTTGAGTGAACCGGTGATGAACAACAATTTCCCTAGTGCCGCTTGTCAAAATGTTGATTTTATCTCAAAACCCGCCTATTTAATGGCTGAATAAAAACCATAAACCATAAACTACAAACCAGGAACCCTATATTATGATCCCCTGGTATGCTCCAAGCACCATCAAAGACAATCTACGGCGCCTGATGGCCCTGCGGTCGGCGATGGTGTTGACCGCCATCCTGGCCCTGGCGGTGACCGAATTCCGCTTTGATTGGATCGAAAGTGCGGTGGGAGCCTATCTGGTCTCCACCAACGCACAGAGACCCCAATCGGGCACGGTTTGGGATCAGGGGCATCAGACCGACAAGGCCCGTCAAACCCTTACCCAATACATGAACCAACGTACCGGCACCCAACGCGAGGTGCGGCGCGCCACCTCCATGGGGCAGGTAGTGGCCGGTATCGATGCGGAGCAGGGGGCCATGATATCTTCGGAGCACTTTGTGGAGCTCTATCAAAAGCTGCCGCCGGTGCTTTCCCATGAGATCATATCGCCATATACTCTGCTGATCCATATGAGCGGAAATCGATGGCGGCGGACCTTTTTTGAGCGCCAGGGCGAACAGCTCAATATTTATCTGCTCGATGCTCACAACCAGGTGCTGCACCGGTTGGTCGTGGGGTCTGTTCTCATGGAGCATATCCAGCGTGGTGAGGTGGCTATCCAATCCCGGTTGGATCAATTGGGTGATTTTGCCCATCGGATTTTTCCGGCGGAGCAGTTTTTTACCGCTTTGAACACCCTGCCGGAAGAGGTCAAAAAGGGCATCCTGGGAAGTCCCGCAGACTTGCTGCACCTCTCCGGCCGGATCACCCGTGTGGGCATCTCCAGCCAAACCTTGTCCGGGGCCGTGGATATTGGTTTCGAGGTGGAGGAGGTCCAGGGCGCCAAGGTGATTCTGACCCAGGGGCGGGCATCGGATGTAGCGCGGCTTTTGTGGCTTCTGGAGGAGCAATCTTCATCCTTCTTGATGGACGAGGAAGAGGAGCTGCCATGAAAACCAAGATACTGATGGTGCGCTGGATGGGCGCTTTATCGGCTATGGTGCTGGCTTTTTCCGGTATTTTGGCGGTATGCGGGACGCTCCTGCTCTTTATTGTGGTGAAGGACCTGCCCCAGGTTCCCGAACCTTTGCGCCGTATCATTGATACGCCGCCAACCGAAATTTTCGCCGCCAACGGAGAGCGCGTGCTGCAAATCGGCGGCCGTGAATACGTCCCCCTCAACCAAGTCTCCCGGCACTTTGTTCAAGCCATCCTGGCCACGGAAGACCATCGCTTTTGGGATCACCGGGGCGTGAATAAACTTCGTACCATGAAGGCGTTGTGGATCACGCTGTTCGCACGCGGCAGGGTGCAGGGCGCCTCCACCATCACCCAGCAATTGGCTAAAAATCTGTTTTTCAGTTTTGAACAGACCTACACCCGCAAATTCCGGGAACTGCTGGTGGCGTTGCAGATTGAAGCCCAATTCAGCAAGCAGGAGATTTTAGAGGCCTATATCAACCAGATCTATTTCGGACCGGGAGCCCAGGGCGTGGGATCGGCTGCACGCCTTTTTTTCGGCAAGAGCGCCGCCCAATTGAGTCTGCATGAATCGGCTTTGCTGGCCGGTCTGCCCAAATCTCCCACCCGTTACAATCCGTTGCGTCATTTAGAGCGGGCCAAGGAAAGGCAGCAGGTGGTGCTTTCAAGGATGCGCATTGCCGGTTTCATCACCCCCGAAGAGGCCTCGGAAGCATCGGAGCAGGCGCTGACTTTTAAAAAGAGCATGGGAAAAGGGCCCGTCGGGGGGTATTTCGTGGACATGGTGCTCAAAACCCTGGAAGAGCGCTACGGTGCGCAGGTGGCCTATCACGGCGGTCTGAAGGTCACTACCACCATCGATCCCGAACTGCAGGAGATTGCCGAAGCAAGCCTGCAGCAGGGGCTGTCGGATTTGGATGTTATCATGGGTTTAAAGCCCAATGCGGTTGAAGGTCCCGACGCCGGCGTGCGTCCCCAGGGCGCCCTTGTGGCCGTCCAGGTCAATTCAGGTGCCGTCAAGGCGTTGGTGGGTGGACGCAATTATACGGATACCGAGTTCAACCGGGCGGTTCAAAGCAACCGCCTGCCCGGATCGGGATTCAAACCGTTTCTTTACTACACCGCTTTTGAACAACTGGGACTCTCTCCGGCCTCGCGCATGGTGGATCAACCTGTGCGCATCCCGGTGGCCGGCGCCCCGGATTGGCGGCCGAAAAACTTTGATCGTGAATATCAGGGGCCGGTGATTCTGAAAAAGGCCTTTACCCAATCCATCAACACGGTCGCCGCCCAACTGGTGGATCGCACCGGGCCGCAAGCCGTGATCGAAACGGCCAGGAAAGCCGGCATTCAAAGTTCTCTATCGCCGGTTTTTTCAGTAGCGTTGGGGACATCGGGTGTCAGCCCCATGGAATTGGCGGCCGCCTACGCCACCTTTGCATCCGGCGGCATTCGCTACCAGCCGTTTGTGATTTGGCGTGTGGAGGATGCCTATGGGCAGGTGTTGGAAGAGCATATCGTCCGCGGAACCAAAGCGCTGGATCCTGCGGTGGCCTATCAGGTGGTGGATATGATGCAGGGCGTGGTGGATCATGGTACCGGTATCACCATCCGCAAGCTGGGATTCGACAAACCGGCGGCCGGTAAAACCGGAACCACCAACGGATATAAAGACGCCTGGTTCACCGGATTTACCCCCACGCTGAGTACCTCGGTGTGGGTGGGCTTCGATCGTGAAGAGGGTCTCAAAGATGCCTATCGCACCGGTATCACCGGCGGCCGCGGCGCAGCTCCCATATGGGCGCGGTTTATGACAAAGGCCACGGAAGGCGAGCCGCCGCGGCCATTTACCCAGCCCATGGGGATTCTATTCGAGTATTGTGATGATACCACGGGTGAACCGATTTACGCCGGGGCTCCCTCCGCCGTGCGGGTGGCATTGCGGCAAACCTTGGGTGCGGCCGCGCCCCATCCTTACAGGAGCGAACAATGAATGCGGTCCTCAGACATCTCAGTGTTCGCTTCTGGCTGACGGCGTTTGCCGGCGGCATGATCTGCATTTCATTATTGCCGTGGTGGCAGCGGGTTTTGGGAATCAGCTGGCTGGTGGTTCCGGCGTCGGCCATTTTAGCGGCTTGTTTTGGCGCCGTCGGTTGGGTGATGAACCGCGTCGGAATGGGATTTTTAAGACGTCAGGTCAATGAAGCGGCAGCGTGGGAGCGGGCCGGCATGATGACAGAGGCGGAAATGTCCTTTGGCAAAGCCATGGCCACCTTTGACAGTTTCTGGTTATCGCCGCTGCTGCGGCGGAGCAGGCTTCAATGGTTTTCCGGGCTTCTGGTCCGGTTCTATTTGGGACAGCATAAGGATGATGGGTTTGCCCGATCCCTGATTTCGAGCCATTTAAAACAGTTCCCCCACGATGAAGTGGTGGCCGAAGCGTGGTTGGAGTATCTGCTCGCCTATGAACGTCATCACCCGGACGAACACGAGGCCGTGGACCGGATCGGCCGACGTTTGGCCGGGAACCAGCGCATCCAGCGCCTGCTGATGCAATTCTATATGGCCAATGGACGAACGGATTTTGATGCCATGCAGACTTATCGCATGGTGTGGCAGCAGCAACAGCCCTTGCCCGAGGAGACCCTGCTGAACCTGGCCCGCCTGCTGCGCAGTGAGCATATCCTCAACCACTGGGCCCTGAAGGTTTATCTTAAAGCGCATGCATGCGGTGACACAGGCGCCCTTGAAGGATTGGCCGCTGCCGTGCGTTGGTTGCCGGTCACGGAGGAGAGCCGGCCCCATCTGAAAGCTGCGGAAAAGATTCTGACCCAGCTGGATCCGCAGCAATCGGCCTTGCTGGATACCCGCTTCAAATCCGACCAGCTCAGGCCGGTTGCCGATGAGATAGAACCCTATTCAACATCTTCCATATCCGCTGCCAGACGATCGCTGGATGGTTTACTCACCCATTTTTCCAAATCAATACGGAAGGGGCTTGAGCAGTCATGGAAATTGCTCTCATCTGAATCAATGCGACGCGCCTGGCCCGCAATCGCCATTGCGCTGACCCTTGTATTGGCCGCGGTCGGCGGCTGGCGTTTCTTGAGTCGTCCAGCTGAACAGCCGGCGGTCCAAAAGGTCCCCGAGCAAGAGAAGGTGGTGATTACGGATCCTTTTACCATTCAGGTGGCGGCCTACGTCAAATCCGAGGATGCCCGGCGCGTTGTGGATCAATTGATCCAGAAAGGGTTGGACGCCTTTTGGACCGAAGCCGCCAGCGCCAATCGAACATGGTACCAGGTCAAAGTGTCCCATTTTGCATCCAGGCAAGAGGCTCAGAAATATGGCCAGGGACTGAAAACCAAAGGTTTGATTGACGATTTCTATGTCGCCAACTACGAACACGAGCGTCGCAACACTGCCCGTAATTAGCCAACCCGGTTATCCATAAAGCTCAAGTTGCAGGTATCGGATTTTATGCCAGGCCGGCGCAGAGGCCGGCCCTACGCGAATCACTTCGATCCCTGGCGTTTTGAGGGTTCCCGGGTAGGGTCGGGCTCTGTCCCGACCGGTGGGGATAACCCCCCCGCTTAATCTTTTAAGATAACCGCGATATGAAAAATCTCCCGAAAAGGACTGGTGAGTCAGTCTTAGACAATAATGAATTAATCATATTAGACGCTTTAGCAATAAACGGTAGCTGCAACTTAAATATTATCAGAAAAGATAACTACCCAATTCATATGAGCTGTAGTTATAGGTTCATGATTAAATACCTAAAATATCTAATCCTCAGATTTACTTTTTCATTCGATACAAAATTATCGATTTATGAGTTGAGGAAAATAAGCAAAAAGATTATTGAATCACCAGAAGCTTATAATAGTGAGAAGGCAAAAGAACATAAAGATTTCATAGGGGAAATTAATCATTCCGGTTTTAATGTAATCAGGTACAGATCTGTAGATAGTAGAGGTTTTGTCCGTCCTAAAATATTTGGTAAATTTGAAAAAAAGGAAAATGGTTCAAGACTAAGTGTTAATATTAAGATATCATTGTTGGAATTCCTTTTTATAGTAATAATCCCAATCGCCATCGTTATAGTTGGACCAATTTGCTTCAAATTGTTGGGTTATGACTTTAGTACTTCAGTCCACGAAATATTTTGGGTGGTAAATTGTATTATAGGGTTTGCTATTATAATGACATACTTAAATTTTTCGGTACGAGACACTTTGCGCTTTCTCATCAGTACAAGCATTATTAAAAGAGAATCACCTATACTTATGTCAGCGCGGTGGGATGGATATGCCGCCGGGAAAAGAACCGGTGAAGAAATGAAGAACAAGGGCAACATTAGCCCGAGTGTATTCTACGACGAATCAGACTTTTGCGCCCCGTGCGCCTCTTCTGATCCCGACAAACGATTATCAGTCTGATCAGGTGCTTTTTTACGGCTGTGGCGCTGCCATAATTTGCTTTTAAAATCAAACCCTTGTCTGGTAATCAGGGCGGTGCAGACATCGACCACGGACGCATCGTATAAAATGCCCTTGTATTTTTGAATCTCTTCGAGGGCGGCCTCGATGCCGAGTTCGGGCCGGTAGGGGCGAAAGGAGGCCATGGATTCCACTACGTCGGCAACGGCCAGTATGCGTGCTTCCAGAAGAATTTGGTCGCCTTTGAGTTTGCGGGGGTAACCGCTGCCGTCGAGCCGTTCGTGGTGCTGGTAGATGGTCTCGGCAACCGGCCAGGGAAATTGGATGCCTTTGAGGATATCATAGGCGGTGCGCGGGTGCATCTTGATGATGGCCATCTCGTGTTTTGAGATGGCGCCGGGTTTATTCAGAATACCGGAGGGGACCTGGATCTTGCCCAGGTCGTGAATGGCGGCGGTCATGCGCAGACCTTGAATATGGTCCCAGGAGAAGTCCATTTGCGTGGCGATGGCGCGGCACAGTTTGGCCACCCGTCTTTGATGGCCGGCGGTATAGGGGTCCCGCTTTTCAATGGTGGTGGACATGGCCTGGATGATGGCCCCCATGTTTTTGCGCAGCCTTTCGTGGCTGCGGGACAAGGCCTGCTTGACCTGCCGAAAAGCGCCGGCATCGGTGATGCGCTCGACATATCCACCCACGTTGCCGTCGTCATCCTCAAAAGCGGTTGCGGTGATGATCAAGGGCGCCTGTTGACCGTTTTTGCAATGGGCTTCGTCTTCGAAGACGATTTGTTTGCGTGCCGACCGGACTTTGGCCAGGGGGCAGCCGGGGGTGTGGCACAGGGCGCAGGGAAAAAGCTCATGGCATTTCCGGCCGACGAGTTCCGATGCGGCAAGGCCTGACAATGCAGAAAAGGCGCGATTGACAGAGAGGATATTGAACTGTTGGTCGGTTATCACGATGGCGTCGGGGATGGTGTTGAAAATGCCTTGCCACTGCTCATGGCTGAATCGCGGGCCGGCAGGTATGTTGTTTGACTTTTTAATCATAGCATTTCTTATTTGGCAGCACTGCGTTGTTCTTTTACCTTTTCGTTCTTATACCGCAAGAGGCGGTCCATATAAACACCTTCCAGCAACTGGCGATAGAGGTCAACAATAGTTTTTTGTTGTTCCTTAAATGGTGCATCCCAGGCCCGGCCGTCCGGTGGGATATAAATGGCCGTTTTTTAGACGAACAGCCCCCATTGCCGGGTCGTCTTTCAAATCAAGATGACCGTCCAGGTCGGCATGGGTGACGTTGGGCCGGGCCAGGGCAAAATGGAGTCCGGCGGCGATGCTCAACGCCGATTCGTCCATGCAGCCCACCATGACGTTGATGCCCGCTGCCCGGGCCACCGCATCAATCTGCATGGCTTCGGCCAGTCCGCCGGTTTTCATCAGCTTGACATTGACCATGTCTACCAGGCCCTTTTTGGCCAGACGGAAGACATCTTTCAGGCTCATCAGGCTCTCATCGGCCATGATGGGGATTTGGGAGTGTTTGGTAATCCGGCCCAAAAGCTGGATTTCGCTGCGCGGCGTGGGTTGCTCGAACAGCTCCGGATCGGCTTTGCGCGTCCCTTCCACAAACCGCATGGCCTGGCTGTGGCTATAGCCCTGGTTGGCGTCAAAGCGCAGTTTGATGGAACTGCCGCAGGTTTCGCGCAGTTTGCAGATTTTTTGGATGTCCGCTTCGACGTCCAGTCCGCCTTTTAGTTTTAAAGCTTTGAAACCTTGGCCCATGTAATGCCGCGCCATATCCAGCGTCTCCTGCAAAGGCAGAATACCGATGGTCACACTGGTCATTATGCGGCTTCTGAAGCCGCCCAGGATCCGGTAAAGGGGCAAACCGGCGGCTTTGCCGAGAAGATCAAAGAGCGCCATGTCCACCATGGCCCGGGCCGCCGGCATGGTGCCGATCAGCTTGCGCAGGTCTGCCAGGTGCTTGGCCCGGTTCAGCGGATGGCGTCCCTTGAGCATGGGGATGATCTTGTCTGCGGCGACGGCCAGCACATCCTCCGCCGTTTCCCCGGTGACCGCCGGATCCGGCGCCGCACAGCCGAAACCATACAGCCCGTTATCTGTTTCCAGGCGCAGGAATACATTCACGGCTTCGCTGATACGTTCATAGGCGATGGCATACGGCTGATCAAGGCCCATGGTTACCGGCCACGCCTCTGCAGCGACAATACGCATAGCTGCTATAGCCTCCGTTGATGAATCTCTTCCAGACTCATCTGTTTGAGGTCCTCCACAAGGGCCGCCAGATGGGCGATCATGATTTCCCAGATCTTCTTTCCCTTCTCGGCGCTGGCCAGCAAGGGATTGCCCATAATCCCCGAATCCGATATTTTTTCCGTGTAGGCATACCAGGATACGCCCCTTTTTGAGGAGAAATCCAGATAATGGCTGGAAAACCGTGGAATCTCCTGCAACGCTTCCCCGAGCCGGACCATATGGGGTCGCACGGCCAAAGCGGCGCTGGTTTCGATTTCACCGGCATGCACATCATTGGGTGTTTCCACCAGCGCCTCGATATCCACGTCGCTGGTCTCGCCGGTATCCACGCATACAAAAATCCGGGCATCGCGGTTGATCATCTGGGCGGCATGGTTGAGGGCCGGCGCATTGCCGCCGTGTCCGTTGATGATTACAAGCTTGCGCACGCCGTTGGCGGCGGCGCTCATGCCGATGTCGTAAATCAGGCGTGACAGCGATTCGTTGCGGATGCTCAGCGTTCCCCTGAAATCGCTGTGATGATAGCTGACGCCATAGGCGATGGCCGGCAAAACCAGCGGCTGGGGATGGGTGCACGCTTCGGCTACTTTGCGGGCCAGATAGTCGGCATCGAAGGTGTCGGTGTCCAGCGGCAGGTGGGGGCCGTGCTGCTCTGTGGAGCCCACCGGCAAAAGGGCGATGTCCACTGTCTTCAGGTATCGGTCGATCTGCGGCCAGGTCAGGTGGCCCCACATGAAATCCATGCGCTCTGCGGCCGGGGCGTCACCGGCCGGGCCGACCTGGTGGGCGTCGATCTCATAGGCATAGGGCGCCTTCAGATCCGGATGGGTAAACACATCGATGGGTTTCCAGGAGCGTCTGTGGCGCTGCACCGCGCCTTGGGCATACCGGGAAAATATCTGCAAAAGGGGAACCCGCAGGTCAATGGGTATGCCGTGCAAGGGGGAACTTTCAGGGGCAAACCGCATTTGTAAAATTTCAGGATGTTCCTTGGCCGGGACAGGGCTGTCCGGTTTGAGGGCCACGGCATTGATTTGGCTGAGCATGTACATCAATTGTTGGGCGCCCGGCGCCTCCTGAAGAACGCCGTGGGTGGCCAGGCGTTGTAAACAGGCGTCAACCCGCTCCTGGCTGTAGCCGCAGCGGCGGGGATCGGCGCCGATGGCCGTGAGCATCCCCACAATACGCCGGCATTTTTCGCATCGGCCGCAGGGCGTTACCCGGTCGCCGCTCTTGCTGGTCGCATGGCAGGAGACTTGATGGGTTTGAAGTTCGGGGTAGCGTTGCGCTAAAATGCTCTGGATCAATAGCTCGGAAAGCGGTCGCAGGATGGAAAATACATTGACGGCCCACCCTTTTTGCAGAAAGTAGGAAGAGATGGCCCGGTCGAAATAGATGCTTTGATCGTACAGGCCGTCATAGTGACGAACGCCCTGGTGGTCGGCTTTGACGCTGGTGTCGAATTCATCGCCCACCAGCAATCGCGCCAGCCCTCTTTTGCGCACCAGGGGCAGCACGCCGAATAAGAAAACGGCCACGGTCCACAGCCGTATGGGATATTCATCCGAGCGCACATCCGCGAAATCTTTTCGAATAAAGGGAAGTTGGCGCAGCATCCAGGCAAAGAGCCGGTCGCTGTTGACCCAGACACGGGCAGTATGGGGCACATTGTGTTTGAAATGGCGATAGGCATTGAGGGCGGTGAACCAGTGGCGGCCGGATTCATTGACGAAAATGGGATGCACCTCACCGGCCGTCGTGGAAACGCTTTGGTCGCCGCCATGGAGAAGCTCATGGATCAGTGCGTAACTGAGCAAGCTGTCTTTGCCCCCGCTGGACAAAATACAGTACCGGTTGCGGCGGGTTGGCCACAACCGCCAGGCCGGCCGCGTAAAGGTCCGTTTGCCGGGCACATTGAACGACAATCGGGCGGCCAGGTAGTTGACTTTTTTGATCACCGGCATGGTGCGGGCGCCGCCCGCCAGGAAGGGATTGGGCTCGAGAAATTTCTTAACATAAATTTCCCTGGCGGTGTTTTCGGCCATGGCCGACAGAAAACGGCGGTCCTGGTTGTCCAACAGGCCGTTAAAAACGATCTCCTTGCAAAACAGGCCGTAATTGAGGGCCGGCTGGACCGCCATCATGGCCGCCAGGTTTTGCGATTCCGCCTCTTTCGGATCGAAAACCGCCTCTTCGAACCGGTAGATGAACTCGAAAGTACTGCTCCGGCTCCCTTTGAAGGTGCGATAGGGCGCCACCAGCCGCTCGGGTTCCAGCTTGACAGGGCCCACTTCGAGTCGATCAAACACCACCAGATCTTTAAGGGGGTTATGGCACGGTATCGCCCTTTTCCGATCCGGCCCAATATCCGGCTTGTCGGGTTTGGAAGCCATGGTGTCACCTACCGGTTATCAAGATAAGGGGTAATGACGGAGACCAGGCCTTGTGCACCGTCGCTGAGAACATCGAAAGACGGCCGTCCGGTCTCTGACGCAATGGCCGCACAGGCTCTGCCGACGCCGTCCGGGGTAAGATCTTCATGGTTGACCGTTATGGCAACCACCGGCTTTGCACTCAGCAGCTCAATGGCCTGAATCTGCTTGTCCAGCGGATGGAGGGCATAGCCTGGGAAACCGTCGTACTCCCTGCGGGCCGGCGCGTGTTGCAAAATAACGATGTCCGGCCGCCCGGCGGCGAGAATTTCAAAGCCGCCGGGGTAGGCGGGGTTCATCAAGCTGCCCTGTCCCTCGATAACGATCACCTCCGGCCGCCGATCGTTCCAGGCCGACCAGACCGCATGTTCGATTTCCCCGGAAACAAAATCGTTGACCAGCGCATCCAGGACAATACTGTAACGGGCGCCCTGCAGCCAGGCCGTCTGGCCGGTGCCCACCAGTTCCGCTTTGCGCCCGCCGGCATTGAGGGCGTTCACCAGAAGCCATGCGGTGGTACGCTTGCCCACCGCCGAGTCGGTTCCAAGGATGGCGATTTTAAGGGCCCCGACCGACTCGATCTTGCCGTTGAAAAAGTGAAG
Organism: Desulfobacteraceae bacterium; assembly: GCA_050124755.1. GTDB lineage: Bacteria > Desulfobacterota > Desulfobacteria > Desulfobacterales > Desulfosarcinaceae > JARRKU01. The sequence goes on along the minus strand of JASFER010000052.1, from coordinate 8,651 downwards.
TGCGCTGCGCGGCGGCGGTTTGCGAATATCACGGATGTGTACGGCTTTTATCATGGCGAGGTTTGCCAGGGCCGAATCCTCGGACAGAAAATCATGCAGACCGGCATCCACGTTCAGGCCGTTCTCCAGAGCCGCTTGGACGGCCATGCGGCCGGTTGCATCCAGTCGTCCGCCGTCCGGCGCCAGGCCGATGATAAAGTGCGTCAACCGCCGACCTTTTTCGGCAACGGCCTGCAGCCCGAGCGCCAAAGAGCCGAAGATGGGTATGCCGTTGGTGCGTCCATCCAGAACATCACCGGCGTCCCGGCCCGCATAGCGGTCATCGATAACGCCGAGGACTTCGTAGCGTTGGGTAAAACGCACCAAACCATGCGCTGTTTTGCCGTAGGTGGTATTAAAGCATCCCTGGCAGTAGACGATGGCGTTTCCTTCGGGCAGTTGCCTTGCGTTCATCTAAGATTTCCTTCCTGTGAGCAACACCACGTAGCGGTCTCCGGGCAGGCCCTCCTTGCGGTGCCGCTCCATCAAGGCAATCAAACCGGCGGTTGAGGCCGGCAGGACCTGCAGGCCTTCTTTTTCGCCGATCATGCGGGTGAATCGCCGCATGGCCTTGTCCGATGCATTGGCGGCCCAGCCGTTGGTTGCGCGAATGGCCTGCAGGGCGTAATTGCCGTCAATGGCGTGCCAGTTGATCAGCGGCTCATTGACCGTGGTTTCACGAATTTTTGCCGGCGGCAGATCGAGACAGGTTTGGTGCCCATGTAAAAAGGATCGGACAATGGGGTTTTTGCCGAATGAAGATCCGGCGACGATGCGCGGCATGTGTGATGTTTTGCCCCGGCGGTAGAGACTGAGAAAACCCCGGTAAAGCCCGGCCAGTGTCGTCCCGTTGGAAACCGGTGCGGCAACGGCGGCCGGTGCGTCGCGCAGTTCGTCGTAGATTTCGTAGGCAATTTCGCCATAAGCCTGCAATTGCAGCGTGGTGTTGTCGCCGCCGGGATTGGCGTCATAACACTCATATTCCCGCGCAAAATGACGCGCGGCTTCCACGGCTGCTTCGTAATCGCCGGGCACCTTTTGTATTTCAGCTCCCAGGGAGGCCATTTCGCTGATGCGTCTGGTGTGATAGGTTTCCGGAATAAAAATCAAGCTGCGCAATCCGGACAGGGAGCAGGCCATGGCCACCGCGACACCGTAATTGCCGCAGGTGGCAACGGCTACGGTATCAAAACCGCGACGCAGGGCATCCATGGCCTGGGCAAAAGCGATGCGGTCTTTCTGGGTGCCTGAAGGGTTGCCGCCTTCGAATTTGAGGAATATCTGGCGCAGCCCCATTTCCCTTTCGATATTTCGCGCCCGCACCATGGAGGTGTCGCCCACCTGGGAATCGATGATGTCTTCATACGCTTCAAGGCGCAACGGCAGCGGTTGGGTTTTGTCTGCGGCAATCCTGCGTTGTCCATCCACATCGCGGATGGTGGCATCGACATCGCCCACGGCACCGTCCATCATCATATAGGGCTTATCCGGTACCTCGTTTTCCAAATCTTCTCCCTCCATCCAATGTCGAATGTTGACAAGAAGCGGTTTCAAAACTTTGCTTGATGTTATAATTGATCCGCATTTGTTGAATGCAAGCTTGCAGGCGAATATCTACTCGATTATGCAAATTTCACGCCCAACGATTATCCTTAACCGTCGAGGAGTATTTTATTATGAGCAGCAGCCGATCTAATCTGCTCTGGTTGGTCAACGTCACATCGTTTTTACTGTTTTCAATCCTCGGCATCACCGGTCTGATCAACTGGCTGGTTTTGCCCAGGGGCCCCGGAGCGGGCGGCGGAGTTCTCATTTCATTAAGACACCTTCTCAGAAATGTTCACGAGTGGGTTGCGCTGATGTTTATGGTTGCCATTGTCGTCCATTTAATTCTCCATTGGCGCTATATCAAACCCAATCTGCAGCGATACGGCCTGTTAAAGAGCAAATCCCGGCGTCCGCAGGTGTGACTCGCAATCGTCGGCTTAAGGCCTGTGACAATGAGCGCTAACCAGCGGTTACGACCTTGGGCAGCGGTTTGATGAAGTTCTGCCTCAGGCTGTAGGTGTAGGCTCCCTGGGTGGGGATCATCAGAATATCACCGGCCTCGATGGCGGCGCCTAAGTAGAAGTATCCCCACACATCATGGGGTGTGCACAACGATCCCAGGATGTGGCAGGGCGTTTCCGTCAACGCGGGGCGTGTCAGGTTCAACACCGGGAAGTAGTCGTTTTCAAAGCGTTCCCAGCCAACGGCGTTGGTGCCGGCATCGGTGATGACCAGGTCCGGCGCCTTTTTATCCACCACGGTGACCAGCAGGTGCATGGCTTCGTGGCTGAGCCAGCGTCCCGGTTCAATGCAGATGCGGCACGGTATTACGGAGAAAAGGTGTTTGCGGACGGCTGCGCCCAGCTGTTCGGCAAAGGTCTCTATGGCAGCGGCCGGAAGGCAGTGGTGGGGCCTTGGATGCTCAGGGGGGTGCCCCAGGGCCGCGTCTACGCGCCCGGCCGGGGTGGCATCGGGGTGCAGCCATTCGCCCTGTTCGGGCCAGTAGCCGCCGCCGATGTCGACGAATTCAACGGCTTTTTGGTATGGGGGCGGCAGTTTGCCCATGGTTTTGCCGAGCTTTTCGATAAAGGCGATCTGGGTTTGGGGGGAGAGGTTCCAGCTGGCGTGAAATTGCAGACCGGTCAAACGGATGTAGGGGTGTTGGTCCGCCGCCCGGCAGAAGTCCGCCAGCGTGTCCAAAGGGATGCCGAATTTGCGCCACAGTCCGTTGGGATTCACCGTCAGGCGCACACCGCAACGCACTGTCTGTTTGAGCCGGGCGGCCACGGCTGCCAAACGCTCCAACTCACCCGGGCTGTCCATCAAAACCACCACTTTATCGGCATGCATTACCGCCAGCAACAATTCATGGCCTGCTTTTCCGGGACCGCTGAAGACGATCTGCCGGGCACCTAGTTCAAGGGCTGTTTCGAGTTCGAGGCCGCTGGAGACATCCAGGCCGAAGCCGCATGCCAGCAGGGTTCGGGCCACATCGGGATGGTTGTTGCTCTTTACGGCATAGTAATATCCCACAGAGGAAAACACCTGGTCAAAGGCGGCCTTGAGTCGGACGGCTTTGGTTTTCAGCGCAGCGGTATCCAGAAAATAGAGGGGGGAGCCGTGGGTTTGAACGGCATCCAGGTAGTGCCGGCGGTGTTCAAAATAGGGTGCCACAAAGGCCTGGAGCGCATCCGGGGATAATTCCGGCACCGGCTCGGACAAGATGCGGTTCAGGGCGTTGTGCACATCGGCTTTGGGTGAGGCCACTTCAAGCCACCTCCACCGGGATGCGGTCCAAAAGGTCGCTGCATTGGGTATTAAGGTCCGCTTTGTCGTCCGGCGCAAAGATCATGTGTCCCAGCAGCCATGAGTCGTAATCCGCCGGCGGCAGGGTGATGCGGTGGCCGGGCTGCCGGATCAGCCGGATCTCCAGTACTCTGGGATCGCCTTTCAGGGCGTTCAAGTCGACACCTTTGAGCGTGCCAGTGCGCCGGGCCAGCAGCCTTAATCCCACCAGGGGTTTATCAGCGACAAGCGGCGAAGGTGCCGGCGGTTTCCGCCGGGAAAAATCGAGCTGAAGTTTGAGCATGTCCAGGCGGTAGCCGCGGCGCAGCAGAGACGGCAAACAGTCGCCCCCCGGCCGGGGGGCCAGTTCCAGCAGAACCATGTCGTCCCGGGTGACGATGAAATCCAGCATGCACACGGCGCGTTCGATACCCAGGGCCGCTGCGCTTTGATAGAGGATTCGGTTGAAACGATTTTTACTCACCGTGGCCGGTAGTTGCGCCGGCAGCAGATACCCCAGGATGGTGCCGAAAGGTTCGCCCCGGGTTTTGATTTTTCGCGCCAGACGGATGACATGGGCCCGGCCCTCTTCCACAATGAAGTCGCAGCTGTACTCCGGGCCGTCCGAAAACGCTTCGGCCATGATCAAAGGGCCGGTCGTGGGTGTCCGGGGGCGGTAGAGACGGTTGGTGCTACGCTGTTGCAGGCCCCGCCGAATCAGCCGGTAGCTGTGGGCGCACGAAGGGGCATCCAAACATTTGAAGACCAATTCACTGCCGCTGCCGCTGGTCGGTTTGAGCACCACAGGGGCGCCGACCGCCCTGAAAAAATCCATGGCCTCGTCGGCCGACCCGATGGCTGCTGCCGGCGGCGTGGTCAACTGATGCGCCCGCCACAGGCGCTTGGCCTGCAATTTGTCGCGGCAGTTGCGCACGGTTTGCACCGATGGATAGGGCAATGCAAAATGATTGGCCAGCACAGCCGCCAGTTCCATGGATTCGCAGTCAAAGCAGGCAATGCCTTCCAATACCAGTCCGTATTTATGGAGGTGGCTCTCTATCAGCCGGCTTGCCCGGTGGAAATCGGACAGGTTGCCGCACAGTTCGTCGTCGGCGGCGGGGCATGGCTCGGCAGCCGTGCGGCGCACCTCGGGATCGGTGAAGAAGAGGGCCTGCCGGGGGCATGTGCTTTGGATCCACGCGATATAGTCCGCCGTGGTGCCCACCACCAGGACGCGCGTGTTAGACGGCACAGGCAGCCGACGGGTGCTCCGACTGGTGCCCCAACTGGTGCCCCAACTGGTGCAATAGACGGGTTTCATGCCGGGTCTCCACAACATGCGGCCGCTTAATCTGGTAAAGCGGCCGGGGGGTGAGGTGAAAGCGCCGCTTCCAGTTAAAATCGCCGCACAAAAAATCAACCACGGTGATGCGCCGGGCGCAGGCCCACTCCAGGTGGTGCAGGTTGATGATTTTGGCCACCCCCGGGAAATCGGCATGGGTGCCTCCGGCCAGCACGGTGTAAGTGCCGTTCCAGACCGCGCCCATGTCCACCGCCGCCACGCGGCCGCCGATCAAAACGGTGGTGACCCGCAACAAGTCGTTGGCTTGCAGCCAGGCGGCCAGGCTTTCAAAAGCGCTTAGAAAACGGATGTCGTAAAAGTAGGAGCGGCCCTGGTAGCGTTCCAGGTTCAGGCGAAACATCCATTCCAGGTCGGATGGATGGTTGTGGCGAAAGGTGATGTGGCTGTTTTTAAGACGGTTGATCTCGCTGCGCAGTTTTTTCCGCGATTTTCCGGGAAAAGTTCCCCAGTACCCCTGAAATGCGTATTGGTATTGACCGGGGAAAAAGAGGTATCCGGTCTCATCCTCGGTTGCCCGGTGTACCTTATCCAATCGGTGGTCCGGACACAGATAGCGGATCCGGGTGCCGGGGGGCATTTGATCCAGAAGCGCTCGTGCGGCCGCAGCATCGGCGGCAACGATTTTGTTTTGCTCAAGCCATGTTTTTCCCTGCCACACCTCGCCGGGAAAGTGGCCGAAACAGTGTTCGTCGTCGATCCAACTCAAGGCCAGCAGACCGCAAACCTGATGCCCCCGGGAGGCGACCAGAAAGTGGGGCCGGTGGTGGTAGTGCTGCTGAAAACACGCCCGGACCGGCCAAAGGTCAAACAGGCATCGCCGGGGCCAATGTTGCCGCCAAAATGATTCGGCTGTATCAAGATCGCTGTACGTGTGAACCTTGGGGATCATGGCCCGAGCTCCCTTTTGATTTTTATAGCGGTAGGAAAACCGTCCATCTTCGATGGGGCTTTAGCAGGTTGTGTGCCATCTATGCATAATACTTCTAATCAATTGTTTTTATACTATAATATATTTTTGTAGGATGGGAGCGGCGCTTGTTTTGCGGCATAATAAAGGTATTATAATACTTAAAATCGTTGAAAACGGTAATGGCGTGCTGTAAAATAGATCTATTCTTGTTTTCTCCTTCTGTTGCAGCGGATCTCACGGAGATGCGGCCGTTTGTTAACAATAATAAAAGGATATATCGTTGATTGGACGGAACGGATGATCGCTGCGGAATATTGGACGGCATTATTTTACTGATCCGCATATCTACAAATGGCATTCGTAAAGCGGTAATTAATTACCGATAATAGGAGGCGGCGGTGATCATACGGGTTGCATTGGCGGTGAAGGATAACAGGCTGCTCAGCCATCTGGAGCGCAGGTTGTCGGCTTCGGACGTCCGCATCAAAGCCATGGGAGGGCACCAAACGGTTTGGGAAAAGTTGATGCGCAGCGCTTGTGATGTGATTGTCATCAGCGAAGCCCTGATCCCGGGATCGGCCGAAGACGGCATCGGGATGCTCAATGATTTGCCGGAAAATCCCACCACCATCGTGATTCTGGACAGCGACGCGGCTGAAGCGCACGCTCAATTAACGGCCGCCGGCGCCGATATGGTGCTCTACGGCGGTATATCCAAAAAGAGCATGTCTGAAGCCATCGAAACCGCGTTGGACTCCAGGCGTCAATTCATCCAGGGCCGGCGATTTGACCGCCGCGGATCGGCGGAGCCCAAGATGGCCGATTTTGTATCGGAAAGCCGGGCGATGCAGCTGTTCATGGAAGATGTGATGCAGGTGATCGCCAACGACACGCCCATTTTGCTGCTGGGCGAAACCGGTGTGGGCAAAGAGCATTTGGCCAAAGCGATCCATGCCCAAAGTCCTCGATCCGCGGGCCCTTTTATCTCCGTCAATATGGCGGCCATGCCCGAGCAACTGCTGGAAAGCGAACTGTTCGGCCATGAGCAGGGTGCGTTTACCGGGGCTATTCGCTACCGCCGCGGCGCGTTTGAATTGGCCCATGGCGGCACCATCTTTTTGGATGAGATTGGAGAGCTGCCCCTGCATCTGCAGACCAAGCTGCTGGGCGTTTTACAGAACTACGAGGTCAAACCTGTAGGGGGGGAGACCACCATCGATCTGGATGTACGCGTCATTGCCGCCACCAATCAGAATCTGGAAGATCGGATCGCCGATGGTCGCTTCCGGCAGGATTTGTATTACCGTCTCAGCGTGCTGATGCTCACCATCCCCCCGTTGCGCCATCGCCGGGAAGATATTCCGGCCATGGTGAGGCGTTTTATGGCCTACTTCCGCCACAAAATCGGCCGGGAAATCAACACCATCCAGGATGGAGTGCTTAAAGCGCTGTGTGAATACGACTGGCCGGGAAATGTCCGTGAGCTGATGAATGTCGTCGAACGCGCCATCTTGCTATGCAAGACCGATGAAATCAGCATGGCCGAGTTGCCCCATGTCTTCCATGGAGATGCCGGCAACGGCGCCAACCTTTTTTCCGGATCACATCTCGATTGGGAGGCGTTGTTCACGAAAACGCTGCCCGAGGTTCAACAGGCGGTCATGGAGATGGTGGAGCGTCGCTATCTGACCTCGATGCTGAAAAAAACGCGGGGAAGAATCAATCGGACCGCTCAAATGGCCGGCATTCATCCCCGCGGCCTCTATAATAAAATGAAGCGGTATGGATTGCGCAAGGAAGATTTCAAGTGACCGGACGATGGACTTCGGTACCCCGATGAAAACTTCATTCAAGGGATGGCAACGATGATTCACAGCGAATTGATTCCCAAAATTAAAATGGTCGCTCCCGGTACGATGCTGCGCCGGGCTCTGGATGATATTCTGATGGCCAAATTCGGGGCCTTGATTGTCTTTTTGGATGATGTCAAAGCCCAGGAGAATATCCTGGAAGGCGGATTTTATATCGGGGCCGGCTTTTCACCTGAAAAAGTGTACGAGCTGGCCAAAATGGACGGTGCCATCATTTTGGATGAGAGTGTCTCCAGAATATTGGCGGCCAATGTTCAGCTGGCCCCCGATCCTTCTCTGCCCACCAATGAGACCGGCATGCGGCATCGGGCCGCCGAGCGCATGGCACGCCAGACCTCCAAATTTGTGCTCACCATCTCGCGGCGCAGGGGCGTCATCACCTTGTATTACAAAAACCACAAACACCAGATCAACGATATCAACTACCTCATCGCCCGCATCAACCAAACCATCAGCACGGTTGAGCGCTACAAGGAAAATCTCGACAAAAAGGCCGTCCGCATCGAAGGGGACGAGTTTTTAGGCCAGGTGCAGCTTGTCCAGGCCACCGAGTTTCTTCTGTATAGCGCCGGGATTATGAATCTGCTGGAAGAGATCGCGCCTTATGTTGTGGAAATCGGAAATGAAGGCCGGCTTCTGGCCATGCGGCTCAACAATGTTGGCGAAGACGTGGATGCCATGGTGCGTCTGTTCATAAAAGACTATAGCGCCCTCAAGTGCTCGAATCAGGAGGTTTCCCGGATCATCGAGGAGCTTATGCGCATTGAACCGGCCGACCATTTGAAAGTCGCCCACCTGCTGGGATGGACCTCGGCGGCTGAAGCCGACCTGCATGACCTGACCGTGACGCCCCGGGGATATCGGTTGCTGAGGCAGGCGGCCAAAATCCCTGAGGCTGCTACTGATAATGTGGTGGATCGGTTTAAGGATCTTGCCCGGCTCATGCGGGCCGATGAAGCGTCCCTCATGCAAGTCGAGGGAATCGGCGCCAAAAGAGCCAAATCCATCATTGAGGGGATTCAGATCATGCGCAGTCGGGGACTCTACCGTTGATTCATGCACCATTAAGGTTTAGGCGGCAGATGAAAAAAACGCCCGGCCGTTCGGCCGGGCGTTTTAAAGGTCGGACGCATGA
>JASFER010000051.1:0-28123 GCA_050124755.1 Desulfobacteraceae bacterium | reverse complement strand
CCCAATAGCCTGGTGGTCAAGGACAGCCTGGACATTCAGGAATCACCGGCTAATAATTTGGGGCAACTCCTGGCCAACGATGCCGGTATCGATTGGCGCTCCTATGGTGATTATGGGGGCGCCTCGCAAGCATTTATGATCCGCGGGATGCAATCCGAGGAATCCCTCGTGTTAATCAATGGATTGCAGCTCAACTCACCATCATTGGGCGAGGCGGATGTCAGCAGTATTCTCTTAAACAATATCGAACAGGTGGAAGTTGTCAAAGGCTCGGGATCGCTATTGTATGGATCGGGTGCCATGGCCGGAACGGTGAACATCATCACCAAGGAACCCAGCCGAGACCGGATGGACTTATCTCTCAAAGGGGGCTATGGCAGCCAAAACACCTATCAGCTTTCAGCAGAAAACGGCATGTTCATCGCCGATGATATTGGCTACTATGCCACCGCCAATCGGCTTGAAACCGATGGTCATCGTGACAATGGGGATTTGGTTCAAAATGATGCCTCATTAAAGCTGATCTATGACAAAGGCAATCTATTGAAAATCAGCTTTTATGGTCAAGTCGTTGATCGAGACTATGGCACGCCGGGCATCAAGCCGCCGGATGGTACCAACGACTTTTATTTGCCGGCTACGGGGGAAAAGCTCTACAGTAGTGAGTCGGCGTCGCTGAAAAGCAATACTGAATCCCAGGATATTCACTCCGTTCTTGAGATCACCAGTCAGCCGGCCGATTGGCTGCGCTATCGCATTGCCGGTAAATACACGCACACCGACAGCATTCATGAGACCTGGCTGAATGCCGACGATCCATGGGGTACCGGATTGTTGGCCGGAGAAGCTTCACGAAGCCAGGTCACAAACAAAGTTCTTGGCGCGGAAGCCAATGTCGAAATCGAGCCGGCAAAGTCCACCACCATCCTTGTCGGCGCCGATTTTCATGACCATGATTGGGATACCAAGAGCACTGACCTGAACATCGACGGCACCGCCAAAGGATCTGAAACCACCAATAGCGCGGACATCTACAATGTGGGCACATTTGGCGAGGCACAATACCGGCCCTTTCGCATTTTAAAATTGCAGTACGGCTATCGGCAGGAGTACCATTCCAGCTACGGTGCTGAATATCTTCCGCGATACGGCCTTATTTTAAACCCATGGAAAACCACGGCGGTCAAATTGAACCGGGGCAAGCATTTCAAAGCGCCCACGCCCAATGACCTCTATTGGCCTGATGGGCCCTTTACGCGGGGAAATCCCAATTTAAAGCCCCAGACCGGATGGCATACGGATGTGACCGCGGAGCAGGAGATCGCCGATGACCGACTGTTTATTTCGGCCTCATATTTTGACTGGGACATCAACGGCAAAATTGCGTGGGCGCCAAATCCTGCGTTCGGCGGTAAATGGACGCCCACCAACCTGAACAGCAGCCGCGCCCATGGCTGGGAGGCCGGTCTGAAATTTCGCCCCACACCCCAACTGACACTCTCTGCTGATTATACCAGAACCGATGCCAAGGAGGATGTCGGTACCATTACACGGGTTGCCCAATATGTACCGGACAACCAATATAAAATCTCGGCAGTATATCGCAGTGCCATGGGGACACTGGCCAGTACCACTTTACGGTATACGGACGATCGATTTTATTATCGCTCCAACGCCTCGACAGAACCGGACGACATACTCGATTCCTACATCACCGTTGATTTAAAACTGGAACAGCGCTTTAAGGAGAACTGGTTGGTTTCGGCCAACGTATATAATCTCTTTGACCAAAAATATGATACCTATATCAGCTACTTCAAGGATAGCGGCGGGACCAGAATCTATGGCGCTTATCCCGGTGCCGGACAATCGTGGTTTGTTTCTATCACTTATGAATATTAACTGGAGATAACCATCGGCTGGCTGCACCCCAATTTTCGGGATGCAAGACTCAAAAACTCGGGTGCGGCTGAAAGCCGGTCATGCCGCAATCAGCGTAGCATATCTCCGATTGTGGCATATGCAAATTATGAAAACCGGTAAAAAGGAGCCAGCGATGGCATATCTAAAAGGGACCGGGTTTAAGTACTTTTCCGCTTTGCTGCTAATTGCGCTTCTGATGGTTTTCCCATCAATTTGCGTAGCAATCGATATCAACGATGCCAGTGGGAAGGTTGTCCGGTTTGAAAGACCGCCTAAGCGCATCGTCTCTCTGGTGCCGGCCGTCACCGAGATGTTCTTTGAAATCGGCGCCGGTGACCGCATTGTGGGGGTGACCTACCACGACACCCTGCCTGCGGCGGCCCACAAGACGGTGGTGGGCGGCTTTTTTTCACCGTCTTTTAAACAGATACGGGGACTGAAACCGGATGTGGTCATGGTCTCTTCGTTGAACAAAAAGATTGTCGACCAATGCGGCGCTGCAGGCATCCCCACCCTTCAAATGGATATCGGCACCCTGCCCCAAAGCTTCCTAACCATGGTGACTTTGGGGCGGTTGACGGGTCGCGAACCGGCCGCCAGGGCGCTGCAAAAAAGCATCCGGGCGCAGCTCGACCATATTGCCCGAAAAGTCGAAACGATTCCCGAAAACCAACGCGTGCGGACCATGCGGCTCATGGGACGGGAACGGATCATGACCCCCGGCGACGACAGTTTTCAAAATCAAATGATCGCCGCGGCCGGGGGAATCCCGCCGGTGCTGGGAAAAACCGGGCCGGTGGTTGACGTCACGCTGGAAGAGTGGAAGGCCTTCAATCCACAGGTCCTTTATTGTTGCGGCGGAGATTGCGGCGGAGACAAAGCAGCCGCCCTGGGGCCGTTCAATCAACCCGGCTGGAAAGAGGTGGATGCGGTTCGAAACGGCCGCATTTACGACTTTCCGTGTGAACTGACCTGCCGGGCCGGGGCCCATACCGGTGACTTTGTAGCCTGGCTTTCAGCGCGTCTCTACAATGACCATTTTTCCAAGGCTGATGGGCTTGTTTCCCATAATCAAGTCTTGACGCAACGCGCCCTGCCCCTTGATCTGGCCTATGTGAAAAGTGCAGCCGTCGTCCATTCCCGGATTTATGACTTCACCCACAAATCCTTGCTGGTCGATTTCGCAGCACCCATGAAAGTGGTCTCCACCCTGGAAGGGATGCGCGAAGGCGTGGTTGCCGCCGGAAATCATTTTTTCCCGCCGCCCTGTTGGTACATCGGACATGCGAGCGGATTGGCCGGCCTGAAGACGACGGTCTGCCATGTGCTGGCGCGCAAACCGGAGGAAACGGCCCTGTTGTTCACGGGAGCCGACATGGATCATCTTTCGGTGCAGCGCAAATCCTTCCGGGATATGACGGTCTATGCCTTGGTGACCGCCGGAGCCGGGTCCAATGCCCAGCGTGCGGCCAAGGATACGGGACGCTATTACGAGCCCGGCACCATCAACATGGTGGTGATGACCAATATGGCGTTGACCCCCCGGGCCATGAACCGTGCCGTCATCGCAGCTACGGAGGCCAAAACCGCCGCCCTTCAGGACCTGGACATCCGCAGCACCTATACCCCCGGCGTCAACGGCGCCACGGGTACGGGGACCGACAACATCATCGTCGTCCAGGGTGCCGGGGCGGCCATTGACAACAGCGGCGGCCACTCCAAAATGGGTGAGTTGATCAGCCGGGCGGTTTACCAGGGGGTCAGGCAGGCGCTCTATGCGCAAAACGGGTTTGCTTCCGGCCGGAATGTGCTGCAGCGCCTGAAAGAGCGCAACATCTCCATCCGGCAATTGCTCCATCAGGACGACTGCCCTTGCGGATTGAAACCCCATGAATTCGCCGCGGCCATGGAGACCTTGCTGCTGGACCCCGGCTACGCCTCTTTTATCGAGGCGGCCTTTGCAGTCAGCGACCATTACGAACAGGGACTGGTCAGCGACCTCTCCGCATTCAGGCAATGGGCCCGCACCACGGCCCAACAGGTCGCCGGCGCTCCCATTGAAACGTTTGACGAACTGATTGCAGCGGACGGTTTGACCCCGGTGCTGCATGAAGCCCTCAATGCATTGGCCAATGGTGTGAAGCATCGACAAGAACGATTGCAGGGGCGGTAAACCCCGCCTCTACACAACAAAAGCGCTTTTTAGGATGTAGAAGGGGCGGGGTTTATCCCCCAAGCTGTTGAATTAAGGGGATAATTGAACGTCGAACATCGAACGTCCAACATCGAATTGGGTTCGCCTTCGGCGGTCAAATTGTATTTTTACCTGACAAAAATCATGTCATTTTTCGATGTATCGGATAATTTACGAACTCATCGAAAGATTTGGATTCCAGATGTCGTTTATCCCGGATTAGAAGCAAGGTCGCAATGACATGCTTTTCAATCGATAACTTGGAGGAGCGCAGCGACATCCTTATTCGACGTTCAATGTTGGGCGTTCATATTTGACATTTGGATTTGGATATTTGACATTGGCCTTAATGTAAACGTTCATAAGTTAACCGGTGCTTTCAAACTTCCGGTGTTTTTATAAGGATTCACAGTATACGATGTATCAATTTTTCTACAACGGCGGACCGGTGATGTACCCCTTGCTGGCCTGTTCGTTAATTGTGATGACGGTGATTATCGAACGATCCATCTTCTGGACCAAAATAGAGCTGGAGCGCAACCGCTCCCTGGTTGATGAAGTGCTGGAGCTCTGCCGCTGCGGCGACTGGGATGCGGTCAGAAAAAAGACCGTGGGATGCAAAGACTTTGTGGTGCGGATCATGATCAGCGGTATCCTGCACCGCGACTTCTCCCTGCTCAAAGCCATGGAGGCGGCGGCGGCGGATGAGGTCCAGCGCATGCGGCGCTTCATGGGGGTCCTGGACACCATGATCACCGTGGCGCCGCTGCTGGGAATATTTGGCACCGTGCTGGGGATCATCACCTCGTTTGAAATGCTGGGAAGCGGCGGCATTGAAAATCCCAAAGCGGTAACGGCCGGCGTAGCCCAGGCCTTGATCACCACGGCCACCGGCCTCGGCATCGCCATTTTGTCGGTTTTTCCCTATAACTATTTCAACGCCAAGGTGGAGCGGGCAGCCCTGGATATCGAAAAGTATGCCACCAGCCTGGAGATCGTCTACGAAAAACTGGAACATGAAAGCGGCCGCGCAGGTGAAGCCAATTGATCAGTGTCCATCCAGAAATGGTAGATTGCGGTCCAGATCAAGGCCGCAGCGACATTGAAACCAGACGGCGTAGCCTCGAAAGCGAAGCGAGCGTAGCGGCGCTACGTCGAGGATTTCAATGGAGTGAGAACACCGAGCTGGGCCGTAAGATGCCATTTATGGATGGACACTTATGAAGATTCGTCACCTCAATACACGCCCGCCAAGGGTGGAAATGCTGCCTCTGATCGACATCGTGTTTCTGCTTCTGGTGGTTTTTATCTATACCATGCTCTCCATGGCGGTTCATAAGGGCATGCCGGTTACCCTGCCCACGAGCCGGCAGGTGCAGCCGGAAAAAGAGGCGCCCATATCGATCACCGTGACCCAAACAGGCGCCATTTTCGTCAATCAAAAGCCGGTGCCGCTGGAAGATCTGCGCTCCGTTCTGAAACACCATCCCGCCGTCGATTCCCAAACCGCAGTGTTGCTCTTTGCCGACCGTCAAGTCTCGTACCAGCGGCTGTTCGAGGTGTTGGATCGCGTTCGTCAAGCCGGCCTGCACCGTATCAGTCTGCAGGCCGAGACCGAGAAAGGACCGTAATGCGTCTGGTTTTGGCGGCATTGTCGGCCGTTTGCATCCACCTCTCGTTATTCCTGGTGGAGATGCCCTGGTCCAGGGCCGCGTTGACCATTTCCCAAAGCCGGGCGGTGGCCATAGATCTGGTGGCCGTACAAAAGCCGGTGGAAAAGCCATTGCCGCCTAAGCCGAAAGCCGTTAAGCCTCGGCCCAAGCCCAAAATCAAACCTGAACCAGCGCCCAAGCCGGTGCCAAGACCTGTCCCACCCCCCGAACCGCTGCACCGACCAGTTCCACCCGAACCCGTGCCTGAGCCGACTTTTGATCAAGAGGTGCTTGAGCCGGATTTGGATGCTGCGATCCCTGTTGATGAACCGGAGCCTTCCGCTTCGGAGGAGCACCCGGCCGATGAAGCCGATGATCGGGCCGTTGTGCAAGCCTCCAAACCGCTCTATGATCTCAATCCGCCGCCCAAATATCCCCGTGCGGCGTATCGGCGCAACTACCAGGGCACGGTCATGCTCGATGTCCGCGTGACGGTGGATGGTTCGGCGGCGGAGGTCCGCATCGCCCAATCCAGCGGTTATGCCATACTGGACCGTTGCGCCCTGAACGCGGTAAAGCGCTGGCGTTTTTCACCGGCCCGGCGGGGTGATCGCCCGTTTGAGATGTGGGTCCAGGTGCCGGTGCGTTTTGAGCTGCAGTAGGCAATCTGTTCACTTTTTTAATAAAAACAAATGGATACCTATGCCATTCGACCAGGGGTGCTTAAACCGATTGCATAAGCTGTTTGTTTTCGAACGGCAGATACGCTATAGTCATAAACGGTGCCCAACCTGGCGCAGCAGCCTCATCCAATTAGGCTTGTCAAGAGAAGCGGTGAGGCTTTTTTAAACTGTATTCCGATACTGCACCGCAGGTTTGCACCGCTCAATCATTCCATACCACCGTAGTTCTACCCTTATACGATCGGTTGCCGTCGATTTGATCGGCGAATTGTTGCATAACTTTTGAATATGGAGGCCTGCCATGACGCAGAAGAAGTGGGTTTATCAATTTACGGAACTGGACGCAGCGGAGCAGTATGTGGGCGGAGAGTGGGAGGCCGTTCGCGGTTTGTTTGGCGGTAAAGGGGCCAATCTGGCGGAAATGATCCGCATCGGTGTGCCTGTTCCGCCGGGTTTCACCGTGACCACCGAGGCTTGCAATGCCTACCTGGAAGCCGGAGGCGTATTCGCCGACGGGATGTGGGAACAGGTTTTGGCGGCCATGGAGGCGCTGCAGGAGGCCACCGGCAAACAGTTTGGAAATCAAACCCAACCGTTGCTGATATCCTGCCGGTCCGGCGCCAAGTACTCCATGCCCGGCATGATGGATACGGTGCTCAACATCGGCTTGAATGATGTGACCGCCCAGGGAATGGTTCAACTCACCGATGACCCCCGCTTTGTCTACGATTCTTACCGCCGCCTGATTCAAATGTTCGGCGCCGTGGTCATGGGGATCGAAGACGACGCCTTTGAGGAGGTGATCGAACAAACCAAACATAAAGTCCAGGTCAAGCTGGACACCCAGCTTTCGGCGGATGACTGGAAATCGGTGGTGGATCAGTTTAAGACCATTTTCCACAGCCACACCCATGTTGATTTTCCCCAGGATCCGATGAAGCAGCTTAAAATGGCCACCGAGGCGGTGTTTAAAAGCTGGAACGGCAAGCGCGCCATCGATTATCGCAATGCCGCCGGCATTGCCCACGATCTGGGAACGGCCGTCAATATTGTCACCATGGTGTTCGGCAACATGGGCGAAGACAGCGCCACCGGCGTGGCCATGACCCGCCACGGCTCCACCGGCGAGCCTAAAATCGAAGGCGACTATCTGGTCAATGCCCAGGGGGAGGATGTGGTGGCCGGCATTCGACTGACCCAGGACCTGGAGCACATGGCCCATGAAATACCTGCGGCCTATGAAGAGCTGCAGCAGATTTCCGCCAAGCTGGAACAGCACTACCGGGAGATGCAGGATGTGGAGTTCACCATCGAAAAAGGCAAGCTCTGGATGCTGCAGACCCGCGACGGCAAGCGCACCGCTCAGGCTGCCGTGCGCATCGCCGTGGACATGGCCAAAGAGGGGCTTATCTCCAAGGAGGAGGCCGTTCTGCGGGTGACCCCGGAACAGGTGGATTTTTTCCTCCATCCCCAATTCGATCCGGCCGCCCTTTCCGAAGCCCGCAGCCAGGGCCGCATGGTGGCCAAAGGTCTCAATGTCTCTCCGGGGGCCGCCTTCGGCGTGGCGGCTTTTGATGCCGACCTGGCCGAAGCCTGGGCCAAGGAGGAGGACAAGAAAGTGATCATGGTGCGGCCGGAAACCAAACCCGATGATGTTCACGGCATGCTGGCGGCCCAGGGCATTCTCACCAGCCGGGGAGGGCGTACCAGCCATGCGGCCTTGGTGGCCCGCCAATTCGGCAAACCGGCCGTGGTGGGGGTTGCGGCGCTTCAGATCGAGATGGCCAAGCGGGAGATGACCGTGGGCGACGAAGTGATCCGGGAAGGCGACGAGATCTCCATCGACGGCAATTCCGGAGAGGTGTTTTTAGGCCACCTGGACACCATGGTACCGGATATCAAGGATCCCTGGCTCATCGAACTGCTCTCCTGGGCGGACGATTTTCGCCGGCTGGGCGTATGGGCCAACGCCGACTATCCCGAAGACGCACGCCGGGCCAGGGACTATGGCGCCCAGGGCATCGGGTTGTGCCGATCCGAGCATATGTTTTTTGAAACCGAGCGGCTGCCGCTGTTTCAGAAAATGATCATGGCGGATCTGCCGGTTGACCGCCGCGAGGCCCTCGCCGGACTGTTGCCCTTTCAGCGCGAGGACTTTGCCGGCCTTTTCCGGGAGATGGACGGATTGCCGGTGATCATCCGGCTCATCGATCCGCCGCTGCATGAATTCCTGCCGGATCTGATGGAGCTGGTGCAGGAATTAGCCGATCTCAAATTGCGCATCCGCCAGACCGGTTCCTTGAAAGAGACCGATGACCTGCTGAAACAGATCAGGATCAAAGACCGCCTGCGCCAGCGGGCCGAAAAGTTGAAAGAGCAAAACCCCATGCTGGGCCTGCGCGGCGTGCGGCTGGGCATCCACATTCCGGAACTGACCCAAATGCAGGTGCGGGCCATTTTTGAAGCCGCCTGCCAGGTCACCAGGGAAGGCATCACCGTCCTGCCCAAGATCATGATTCCGCTCACCGGCCATGCCAATGAGCTTAAAATTCAACGCGATAGCCTTGAAGCGGAAGCCAAACAGGTCATGAAGGAGCAGCGTACCGAAATCGATTATAAATTCGGCACCATGATCGAACTGCCCCGGGCCGCATTGGTGGCCGATCAGATTGCGGCCTATGCCGAGTTCTTTTCCTATGGCACCAACGATTTAACCCAAACCACCTATGGCATCTCGAGGGATGACGCCGAGGCCGGTTTTCTGATTGAATATATGGAAAGGGGCATTCTGGAAGACAATCCGTTTGCCACCCTGGACCGGGACGGCGTGGCCCAGCTGATGCTCATGGGCATCATCAAGGGGCGCCAGGTCAATCCGGATTTGGAGTGCGGCATCTGCGGCGAACATGGCGGCGATCCCCAATCCATTGTGCTCTGCCACGAGATGGGGTTGAATTATGTCTCCTGCTCGCCGTTCCGGGTGCCCATTGCGCGTTTGGCCGCGGCCCATGCGGCATTGAAAAGTCAGTCGGATTAGAGACGTCCAGCGGGCGGGTAAAAACCCCATCAGCACGCGAAGACGGACTTTTCACCCTGACCGAAGCCCGTGCTCCGGCGTGCCAATCACGATGTTGAAACCACCGACTGGAGAGCCGTGTGCGGGAGAACCGCACGCAAGGTTCGGTATCCATAGGACGATTGCTCGCCAGGGCAATGGTCTTCGTAGGGCAGGGCTCCGTCCCTGCCGTGTATGCAATACCATTGTCAGGATCAAGAACCGGCCGGCACGGAGGCCGGCCCTACGCGAATCACTCCGGTGAGGGTTTCGTAGGATCGGGCTCAGCCCCGACCGGCCCAGAAGGTGGTATTCGCGAAACCTGAAAAATATGCTAAATATCCTTATATGAGCGCTTATGGGGATAAACTCCGCCCCTAGGTCATAAATAGGCGGTTCAGGCCCCAGGCGGGAGTTATCCCCACCCGTGTATTTTTGAAGGGGTGGTGTTATCCCCGTCCCCGCGTTCGCTCTTTTATGGGAGGTAGATATGGCCGGCAAAGTTTACTTCATAGATTTTCGGGCCGACGTGCAAAACAGCCTCATGTCCAAGCTGCACAAGCTTCTCGATCGTGCAGGACTTGGGCAGGTGGTTCAGGAGCGTGACCTGACGGCCGTAAAAATGCACTTCGGTGAAATGGGCAACGCCGCATACATACGACCCACCTATCTGCGCCAGGTGGTTGCCGCGGTCAAGCAGGCCGGCGGCATCCCTTTTCTGACCGATGCCAATACGCTCTATGCCGGTACCCGCAGCGACGCGCCCCATCACCTGACCACAGCCGTTCAAAACGGTTTTGCCTATGCCGTGGTGGAGGCGCCCCTGGTCATCGCCGACGGCCTGCGGGGCAGAAGCGAAGTTCCGGTGGATGTGAACGGCAAGCATTGTGAAAGCGTCTACATCGGCCGTGAGATCGTGGAGGCGGACGTTTTCATTTCCGTGGCCCATTTCAAGGGCCACGAGCTCACCGGTTTTGGCGGGGCCATCAAAAACACCGGCATGGGCGCGGCATCGCGCAGAGGCAAACTGGCCATGCACTCGACTGTGTCCCCCCAGGTCAAAGCGGAAAACTGCATCGGCTGCGGGGAGTGCGTGGACCACTGCAGCCAGCAGGCCCTGTCGGTCAGCGATGAGCTCGCCGTGGTGGACGAAGCCAAGTGCATCGGTTGCGGCGAGTGCATCCTCATCTGCCCCAACAGCGCCATCGAGATCAAGTGGGATCAGGAGATCCCCACATTTTTGGAAACCATCGTGGAATACACCGCCGGCGTGCTCAAAAACAAGCAGGGCAAATCCCTGTTCATCAACTTCATCACCGATGTCTCACCGGCCTGCGACTGCTACCCCACCAACGACGCCCCCATCGTAAAGAACATCGGCGTGGCGGCATCCACCGACCCGGTGGCCGTGGACCAGGCCTCGGTGGATCTGGTCAACGCCGAACCGGCCCTGGCCGGCACCCAACTTACGGTGAACACCGAACCGGGCGGCGACAAATTCAAAGGCCTCTATCCCAATGTCGACTGGTCCATCCAATTAGAATATGGTGAGAAGCTGGGTTTGGGGAGCCGGGAATATGAGTTGATCAGGCTGTAACGCATCCGTTTTCTTTCGTTGACAATCAATCAATACCCAATGTTATTAGATAATTAAAAAGGTTATTGAATGATTTAAAGTCCCCATCTTCCCAGAGTTTGCTCAAAGCGTGCAGTAGCAAAAAGCGGTGCGTCTGCGTGCTCGGGCTTAGGTCCCTGGTGGAGCGTCGCGCTCAAAAGCTATCCTGCTGATTAGGCTGCTTTTTTTGTTGACAAATATCCAGCACTAATATAACTGCCTACCAGTAAAAATGCACTTCCGTTATAAGTTCTACCGATAGCAAGTTGCTATTATCCATTCTTGCGCCTCCAGCGCAGTGAGCTGATTTTTAGAATTTAAGCTGATCTAAAGCAGTAGATTCAGGTGAAGGGGTTTGCCATGGCACTTGATGGATTTGTCAAGATTGATGGGATTGAAGGTGAAAGTACGGACGACAAGCATGTTGGATGGATCGAAATAATCCGTTATGGCATCGGTATAAAACAGACTGTTTTCACCGCTGCCTCCAGCGTCGGAGGCGTCTGTGTCGGTCGGGCCGATTTTTCAGAGTTCATTTTCAGAAAGCTGATAGATAAGGCCTCTCCCAAACTCGCTTTGGCTTGTGCTGCGGGAACCCACATCAATGAAATGGTTGTCCAACTGTGCCGGGCCGGATCCGATAAGGTGCCTTTTATGACCTATACGATGAGAAACTGCCTTATCAGCTATGTCAGGACCACCAGCGGCCTTGATCTTCCAAACCGATTTCCCGCTGAAACCATCAAAGTGAATTTCGGCAGAATCCAGCTAAGCTACACCATGCAAGCACGCCGCGGTGGTGGTCCGGTCGGAAATGTGGCCGGTGGCTGGGACCTTGAAACAAACCGTAGAGTGTGATCGGGACAAGGAGCGATAATTATGCTGGGAGAATTCATACATCAGGGCAATGTATACAATATCCGAACAGAACTTGATAAGCCGTCGCAGGATGAAAAGCCGATAAAACTCCAAAGTATTAAAGAGGCCCAATCTTTTTTTGCCTATGCCATGCTTGATCCGTTGACCCGCAAAGAAATATTGGACGTCGCCAAATGGCTTAAACCGACCACCTGCCGCCCTCCGGCAAATTGCCCCAAGCCCAGCGACCAGGAGCTTATCAACCTGCTAGTGTTGAGGGTGTATGAGGGGGACTTGCGGTTGTTTATTTATAAACCTGATACACCCATATGGTTTCAAGATTGTTGCAAGCAAGCCATTATGGATATTAACCACCTTCTTAAAGGTGAAAAAATATTGGATAAAGCTCTGCTTGCGTCGAAGTTGGTCTTAATTTTGTTCTATCCGCCCGGCGCACCCCCCATAGCCAGCTTACTTTCAACAGCAGTCAACTTTACGACCACCGATTGGGAATTGCTGGCTAGGGCTATTGCATCCGTTCCCGATGTTACTCGTAAAAGTGTCTATGACATCGCTGATCTTGAAGCTTATAATCATCTGAAAGATAAAAAGCGGAATCTTCAACTATATTGGGAAGGAGTAAAGGATGCTTATGCATAAAATTAGCGCCATTCACATTAGATATGTTGTCCTGTTGTCCATACTTGCGAGCTTTGCCGTCAGATGCGCCATTGCCGATGAACAAAAGAACAAAAGTATGGCCCAATTGTTCGAGGCTATGGCCAGTTTGCCGCAATCGGAAGAAAGCCTCCGGCTGGAAAAAAATATGGACCGCTTGATGAAAGCCTTGAACAACCTGCCCAAATCTGATCAAAAGGCGGATACAAAACTAGATATTGCAAATACACTGCAAGCTTTTGCCGCATCTTTGGAAACAGAGGATAAAGAGGTCCGCTCCGCCCTAAAAAAATGGGATGATTATCTTATCAGTATCAATGAATGCTCCAATGCCGAACATATCCAGGTTCTTAAAAGCCAGCAGGTCGACTATTACAACGCTATATCCAATGTTGAAGCTGGAATCCAAAGAGCAAAGCAATATCGCAAAGCTTATTCACCGACATGGATTGAAGATATTAGAAACCGTTTTGGAAAAGGTTTTCTTAAAAAGAACCGAGACATAATTCTCTCCAATTTTCAAGTAATTATTTGTAGGAATTACCATATTTATGAACAGGAACTAAAAAATTTGATTTACACAGAAGCTATGTTGTACGGTAGTTATCGTAAGTATTTCGCTATGTTTATAGCTTTTTATAAGGAAAAATTAAATAGACAGGACCAAAATCGGCTGGCATCAAGAGTGGAGCTTGCCGAAGCTTTTTTGGCGGTGATAAACGATGTGTCATTAACTTCGATGCACAATACATTACTGTTTAGAGAACGATTGTACGAAAATAAGGTCAAGGCGCAAAACGAAGAGTTGTTTTTGTTTTTCAAAAATCATCCAATATCTCGCTATCATAACTCTAAGGCTGCCAAGGATCTTGAAAAGGCAATCCAAAGTGAAGATTCGAAATAATCATTAATTGAGTAAAGAGATTAACGGGTCATTAATAGGCCATCCGTTAAATTAACACGTCAAGTCTGCCCTTGACTCTTTTGTTATGTCAACAGTTAAAGGCATACTTGATCTCATTATGGCTTAAACCGGCCACCTGCCGCCCTCCAGCAAATTGCCCCAAGCCCAGAGACCAGGAACTCATCGACCTGCTAGTGCTGAGGGTGTAAGAAGAGATATTGGGAAGGAGTTGCGGATGCCTTTGCATAAAACAAACGCTATCGATTTTATTCGCGTTGGAATATGGACAACACTTGCACTTTTTATTGCCGGATTAGCCATTGCAGGAGAACAAAGAAACAAAAGCATGGCTCAATTGTTCGAGGCTATGGCCAGTTTACCGCAATCGGAAGAAAACCTCCGGCGGGAAAAAAATATGGACCGCTTGTTGAAAGCCTTGGGCAACCTGCCCCAACCGAACCAAAAGGCGGATACAAAACAAAATATTGCTAATACACTGCAAGCCTTTGCTGCATCGCTGGAATCAGAGGATAAAGAGGTCTACTCCGCCTTAAAAAAATGGGATGATTATCTTATCAGTATCAATGAATGCTCCAATGCCGAACATATCCAGGTTCTTAAAAGCCAGCAGGTCGATTATTTCAAATCCATCGCAGATCTTGAAGAAGGCATCAGAAGATCAAAACAATTGCGTAAAGCCTATTCAGCGTCTTGGGTTGACGATCTGACTAGCCGGTTTGGAAAAGGCTTTTTAAAAGACCACAGAGACGCAATTCTCACAAAT
Source organism: Desulfobacteraceae bacterium (assembly GCA_050124755.1). Classification (GTDB taxonomy): domain Bacteria; phylum Desulfobacterota; class Desulfobacteria; order Desulfobacterales; family Desulfosarcinaceae; genus JARRKU01. The sequence goes on along the minus strand of JASFER010000051.1, from coordinate 13,777 downwards.
TTTCAGGCAATTAGTACCAGTGACTATCACGTTTACGATCATGAATTGAGAACTGTCATCTACACAGAAGCGATGCTGTACGGCAGCTATCAAAAGTATTTTGGTATGTTTATAAACTTTTGTAAAAAAAAATTAAATACCCGGGAACAACAACGACTGGCATCGCGCAAGGAGGTTGCTGAGGCCTTTTTAGCAGTGATTAACGATGTGTCCATAACCTCGATGCAGAACACATTGATGTTTACAGAAAGATTGTACAAAAATAAGGCCAAGGGGCTTAATGAAGAGTTGTTCCTGTTTTTTCAAAAACACCCCCTATCTCAAAATTATGATATGATTAGGGCCATAAAGGACCTTCGAAAGGCCATCCAAAGCGAGGATACGAAATAATTTTCACCTCTTTGAGTCAAGGGCAAACATGCCCTTGACTCTTTTAATATGTCAAGAGTTAAAGGCAGGCCCCATTAATAACAAAACGGTGGTTAAAGAATAATCTTGCTAAACCGCGGTCTGTCAGGCATTTATGGTTGACCTATAATAATACGGACCTATAAAATTAAGGAGAATCGGCCTGCATATTATTCGCCCGGCGCGTTTTAAGTTTTAGGTTTTAGTTTAATGAATGCTATCTATTATAATTAATGAGGCACCTGCCTTTGTTCGTGATATGCCCACGGATATAGTCTATGATCGCGTCATACGACCCTATAGAACAGGTTCCCATCCTTTGCCTAAAACCTAAAACCCTGGATTGATAGCTGGATAAATACTCACCGGATTTAATAGCCTTATTATGGGTTGTAGGTCCGTAATAATATGGCGGTCTATAGTCCCTACTAGCCTCAGACCCCCGCCGGTGCTTGAACACTCGCCATAACGCATCCAAGTGTGCAGCTTATATGATATGATTTTTGGCATTCTGGTTGATTTAAAAACAGCAAGCCCAACAGTCGATAAATTGAAAGCTGTGATATATCGAACCGTATCTGCAATTTTGACGCGTTTGTGATTTGTTGGAGATATCTACGTAGTTAAATTGCCTTTCGGACTCTTGAGTTTAAATGGTACCTCCAAATTCCATTATTACGATTCGTTTTTACGACCTCATCGTTTATTTCTTTTTCTGCATTAATTTGTTCGTGAACGATATAATTGCGACGAACCGTTGATAACATTGTTAGCATTGCAAAATCATATGATGATCTGTTACCAATCCCGGCTGTCCCAATTGGTGCCAACTCTTTAATTTCATCAATTGTTTGCCATTGAGAATTTACAGGCCATAAATCTTTCACCACGTCCCATAATTTATCAGCATTTGGCCTACGGTCTGTCTTTTTGCATAGCCTGCTATTGTCGACTTTCACAATATTAATATTCTGTGATTGAAATCCTTGCCAATGCTTTTCAATAAACCAAAGCCCAACACCTTCAGGAATTACTTTTTTAATGCAGCCAATAAGATCCTCGTATTGTTTACTTGATAATTTTGACCATCCAATTTGCCGAGCAAATTGCCAATTATCGAGAAGGCCACCAGTATTGCTTGCACATAGCGAATCGAGCAAAATACTATCTATTGGTGGATGAATTGCCATAACCCTTGGATCATCGTGCTTTCCACCGCATACATAAATGGATTTTAGGTAAATATTTATCAGCTTTGCAGCAACGCCATGTGTAAAAGCAGGTTGATATTTCTGAGCATGCTCTATTACAGAATAGCGCCATTCCCGATGTTTCTCATCAAAATTATTTGGGTATGGAAGGTTGTTAATGTGTGCACCAATTTCCATAAGTCCTGACAATTCAATAATCTTTTTTCCTTGTTCAACTTTAAAGCGACAGTTGATCACATTAGCTGCTCTACTTGCAGCCCATGCGGCGAAACGGTGTCTGTGTTCTTCAATTGAATAAGGCATTATTAGCCTCGACTCTGATTTAGATGGGCCGTGGTGATACTGATCAATTCCTGAGATACCACTGTCAAAGCCCATGTCAAATTTAATATATGTAACGTGTGTCTGCAATTTTAATTAACCGAATTTATTCCATATAAATCGAACGCCGTATTACAACAGAGTCTAAAATAAAAATACGCAGGAAATATCAGCAATCTTGAAAGCCTCCTGTCATTACTATACCGAAAAGTTCGATGGTTTCAGAATTGAACCTTATATGATCTTCCATCATTAGTTCTGGCTTCACCAAAGCCATGCCCCGTCCATTCACTGTATGAAACGATCATTTCCATCATCAAACTTGATGTTTCACTTTTAAGCAATGCATAAGCTTGGCTTATGCCTCCAGACGATACACCATAACCAAAACCTGTCGCAGTTGCAGCGCCGGAATAAGCCGTAGCTGTGCCAAACGAAAAAGAAGCATTACTTACAGCACTATATTTTCCTTTCAAAATTTCACCGTCAGGCATTACTACTGTTACCATACGATTTAGTTCATTGTAATTGCCTTGCAATACCTGACCAGTTTGAAAATGTGTTATCTCAATTTTATGAACACACCCGGCTATTAAAAAACTAAGCATAATTAATATAAAATTTTTCATTTTACCCCCTATAATTAGGCTCTTCAGCGGGCGCGGCTTTTTGCGATCTGTTAAAGAGAATGGTTAGCCATTTGTATGTTTGCAAACTCCTGGATAGTCATTAATCACCCAATCTTTAAAAGACTTTGGTTCGGCTTGCCATTCTATTTTTGGATACTCACTGGCCAAACGTTTATCCAACTCTATGGCGTCAGGTCCAACGAGGAGCACTTCCTTGCCATGAAATGAACCAAGTAATTCCTCGTAAGACGATCGATCATGAGTGTTGAAGCTGTATCCGATAGCGATGATTTGATTCGCCTTCTTTAGTTCGGAAACCGCACGATCGTATACTGCCGTGATAAATGCACCTTTAAGTCCTTTGGCCTTGTCTGGAATTGGCGCGATTACACGTTCTGGGGTGAGTTCGTAGCCCGGCCCCGGTGGAACTTTCTCGAAAGGAAAAAAGCAGTTACCAATCTCCTCTGGACTAAATAGGAATCGAGGATCACGATCGAACCGCATCATATTAGGACCAGAATCGTGTGATTTCTCAATATAGAACGTCACTGCATACACGCAGAGGCTTCCATGTAAATGCAAAACGGGACGGAGACTCTTGTTTACTGGCGGTTTTCCATGCCTGATGGTTCCTTGGAAAGCTTCCACTGGCACTCCATATCCGTCGATAGGGCACCATGTGCGGTTTGCCAATAAAAGCACCTCTAAAAGTGAGTCGTAATTGTATGTTAGCAAGGGCGATTCTGGAAAATCCTCAAGGAATTTCGTGTACACATTATTACTATGGCTACCATCCTGTTTGAGTCGACGTGTAATATAGTAATCCGCCTCCATAAGGATATCACAAAGGGCTTTAAATGGCTTGGGATCATGCCTATCAATACTGTCTTGAAACATGTCTTCAATAGACTTTTCTGGTGGCAAAGCAGCAATGCCGAAACACGACTCCAATAGATCCCCGATCATGGGATAGTGGGCCTTCAGTCCTGAAGATGATACAATGGGGAATCCTGCTTCTGAAGAAGCATCTACACTAAACCCGGCTCCAAGTAAAAAAACCGGTGAACAATCAACCATTTTAGATCTCCCCATCGATTCTTAGACTAAAGGAAGGCTTTCACTGGGCGCATGGTCCTGCCCAATCCGCTGGAAATGATGGTTATTAAAAATAATTCATTTTGCCGTACAGTTACCCCCTTTATATGGACCAAAAATAGCCAATTTCAACCTGCCTTTTATTTTTGGGCTCACTCTATTACAGAAAAAATCGGATTACAGATATATTGTGTGTATCTCACGAAAACCAGACTGTTCAGTTCATGCGATACCATACCTTATGTTGTGACCCGCCTCAACCCATTGAATTTGCTATCGAGTTTAGCGTCGCCCTGCCAGATTTATTTCTCACGCCAAAACAATAAGTTACAGAGCATTTCACAAATTATTTAAAAAACAGTCGACATAATAAATTCCCCCTTGGCATACCTGTGGATGATCGGCCGCTTTGACGGATCCCAATCACAGCGTGTCTAACCAGGCCAGCATATCCTGTTTGTTTTCCCAGTCGATTAACGCCTCTAATTTGGGATCTTGATTGAGCAGCGACTGGCTGTATTGGATGAATTTTTCCTGTATGCTTCGTTTATGCGTTAAATCCATCTGCAGATAGGTCATTGTGGATTGGATATTTTGGTGGCCCAAACGATTTTTTATGTCGGTAATCGACTCGCCGGCACAAAGCATTCTCACAGCGCATGCATGACGAAAGCTATGGGCCGGATTGATGTCTTTGAGGCGCTTTGGATCTAAAGCACGCTGAAGGTACTTTTTGCAGATCCGATTAATTCCGTGACGGGTAAGGCCATCGCCGCGTTGATTGATAAATAGCCGCTGCCGATACAGGCAATTGGGTTTTCTGCGGTAACTGGCAATGTATGTTTTGATCAACTGAGCAGTTTTAGGCCACAGCTGCAACTGCCGGAAGCGGTCGCCTTTTCCTAAAATAGCCATCGTTTGATGTTGCCCGTCATAGTAATCAAGATTCAAGTTGGCGACCTCACTGGCCCTGGCCCCTGAGTCATAAAGCAGATGCAAAATGGTGTAATCTCGCAGTCCCTCGATATTTGAAAGATCCACGGCTTGATAGACCTTCAGGATTTCATCCGGATACAAAAATCCGATGAGCTTTCTTTGCGAGCGTTTTTGCGGGATGGCAAGGATCTTATCGGCCAGATGCCTTTTATCCGAACACATAAAGCGGATCATTTTGGCCAGTGATTTGATGGCGGCCAGGCGTTGGTTACGGGTTGATGTTTGGTTGCCTCGCTTTGATTGCAGGTGGTCGAGAAAGTCGACGATTAGATCGCCGGACAAGTGATCGAGCGTCAACGATTTTATTTTAACGCCATGGTAGTTGGCGGCAAAGGGCAAAAACAGCTTATAGGTGTCCCGGTAGGACTTTGTCGTTTGCACGCTGCAGCCCCTTATTCGGGGCAGGTACTGATTAAAAAATTGATTGATGCAACTTGTCAGATTCATTGTTTTTGGGTGCCAACAAATTCGAGTAGTCCTTGACGCTGGCCGGCATCGATCATCTTCAGATATTTGACGGTATGCTTGTACAAACGATGGCCCATGTAGGCGGCCAGAACCGGCAGGGCATTGTGCGGCGAGCCTTGCCGTGCCTTTACTTGCAGCAACGTGTTAACCGCAAACGAGTGTCGCAGGCTGTGGACGATGGGCGCACTGAAGTTGGTACGGCCGATGACTCGTCTGGGTTGATCAATGCCGATTGTTTTGACCGCCTGATGCACGACGCGCCGAACCCGTTCGGGATTTAGTCCACCATATCTGGAGCCGGCCAAAAGGTATGGATTGTGATGGTCCCCCAGTACGTTGCTGCGAGCATTAAGATAGTTTTGGACTTGTGTGTTCACCGCTTTGGGTATCGGGATCAGGCGGTCCTTTTTAAATTTGGTCTTTTCGATATAAAGGGTTCGTTCCGATGGACGATAGTGATGTCTTAACAGTCGCAAAGGTTCTGATATCCTCATTCCGCAGCGCGCCAGCAGCAAAACCGCCAGATACACCGACATATCTGTGATAAAGCATTTTGAGTTTTTACGGATCGTCTTGCCTACAGACAAAAGCAGCTGATCCACTTGCTTTTCCGAGAAGATAAAGGGGATGATCTCATTTTCCGGCAAAAGCGGGATATCCTTTACAGGATTGAGCGCATAGTGGCCGCAACGCACTAAAAAGCCAAAAAACATGCGAACGGAAGATAAAACGCGATTGACAGAACGCGATTCCATATTCAGATCGGCCCTCATCTCAAGAAAGAACGAGGGCGGCAGCTCAACCGGTTCTTTTTTGCGCCGGGCAAGATATTGATCAAAGGCTTTTAGATGTGATTCTAACGGTTTGGCAGCATATCCCAGTGATTTGCGGTAGGCGACATAGTCGGTCAGCTGTGCTGCCAAAAAGCTATTAAAGGGTTTCATCGAAAAGCACCTTTCGCATCAGCTCGATATGAATGTTAAGATATTTTCTTGTGGACTCTATACTGTCATGACCCAACATCTCCTTGACCTCGTATATGGATGCGCCGGCCTCTAAAAGGTTTTGCGCGTAAGTGTGCCGCAGCCAATAGGCACTGGCATCCAGGCCGACGGAGCGCATGCAATTGCGGATGCACAGGTTGACGGCATTGGCGCTAAGCGGTCGATATGGCGGACGCAGGGTTAAAAACAGGGCCCGGTGTTTGCTTTCGGCACGGCCGCCGACCAGGTATGCGGCGATGGCTTTGATGGCCGCATCGGGCAAAGGCAATTTGTTGGGCCGGTTGTTTTTGCGGCGCCTCAGGTAAACTTCTGCTTTGCCAAAGCTGACATCATCTAATTTGAGCAAACGGATCTCGCACGGACGCAGTCCCAGCATGAAAGCCAAATGGATCACTGCAGCGGTTCTGAGTTCACTGGCCGTTGTATACTGTAATGCGGCAAACAACTTCTTGATTTCATCTTGTCGTAAGAACTTAGGCGGCTTGCTTCGCGCAAACATTGGCGGACCGGTGACCAGCGGCGCCAGGTCTTTGGATAATAATCGTCGTTCACCGAACAGGTACCGTAAAAACCCACGCAAATGCCAGCGATAATGACGACATGAACCCATTGATAAGCCTTGCAGATAATCTTTAACGAAGGCATCGATATGCTCGATGCCCAGTGCTTGCAATTGGATGCCGTGTCTCTCAAGATGGCGGGCAAAAGCGCTAAGCACTCGCCGGCTTGTCTTGATGGATCGCGCAGGGGTCTGGTGAACTTTTCGCCGGTAGCGCAAATAGTCCTCAAACTCACCGGGCAGGGGCGCAGATGGTTTTTGATGACCCAAGGGCTCATCTATTTTGCCTTGTTCACAAAGGTATCTTGATAGATTGGTAACGGCGTGGGCAGGCCCTTTGAAGCGCTTGAGTGTCGTTGGGGTAAAAATGTCGTGCCAACCATAGTTTCCAGATTTGATGAGAGCTAAAAATTGCGTCAATCGCCATCGATAAATTCTCTTAGTGCCTTGGCTATATCCTTGTGAGGCCATCCAGTGCTGATGGTCTTTAATTGCCTTCTCCAGAGCGATTACAACCGCCGCATCGGTTATCTGGTCATTGGCATCCATCATGGAACCATTGGCTTTAGTGACTGGCCCACAAGTCGGCCGATTGCTACCGGATTTTCTGACCGCCGCTTCCGATCAGCGTGTTTATTCATCGCCGATAAAACGGGTGTTGCGGGCAGTTCCAGTACTTGAAAAACGGTTCCGTCAAAAGCAATCAGATCTTTGTCGATCAGACCATCTCTGGCGTTGATGTACTGCTCAAGTTCTATCTTTAAAAGTGTACAGATAGTATCGTAGCTGTAAAAGGAGAGTCCATGCCGATCTGAGACGATCACTAAAAACAGGTAGAGAAGCAATTCCTTTTGCTGCAAGGCGGATAAAAACCCATCGCGAATAAAACGATGCGGGATAAAGCTGAACCCACCATCGATACGTCTGATACGATCAGGATTGAGGATTTTCTTCTTTATCATCATGGCCTCCTTACTGATCAGCGTTAACCATAACCGCGGCGAGGGAAAGTATTCACAATTTGACCACGAACACCGCAAAAATGGCACTTTGCTTCTATATTTATATGCAGGTTGTAGTTTCTTATGTGGGTTAATAATGCCATAGCCCATCCACACTGGGGTGTTGAAGTGGTATCATCCATGTTTTTTGGTTTGTTTTTATTTTTTCCGTGCCTGCGGCGGTTTTCAGCTTCACGATGGGCCTTTTTGCCCTTTTCGCTCTGGCGATATTTTCTTTGCGCCTCACGATGGTTTTTAAGTTTTGCTGCGTATCGGCATTGATCACAACAGTATGCTTGCCCCCTCCAGCAAAATCTGCATATGCAAAATTGAAAATCACACCATCGACATTGAATCAGAATCAATAGCAACGCCTGGCATACCTCCAGCCTTGCAAACAGCAGGAAGGTACAGTAGGATGGATTCGTTGTTTGGGGCTTCCGGATGTTTGCGGTAGCTCTTGCATAAAGCCCGAAGGTGGCTCTTCGGGCTTTTCCATTTATTTTCTTGTAAGAATCACAGATCGCTGACCAAGATACAAGAACACTGTTCATCTTAAAGATTACCGGGAATGTGCCATAATCGGTGTGAATCGAAATGCGGGGCGAATAAAAGGAATGAAAAGGATTATTTTATAATCTTTTTGGAATGAGATTGAATTATACAGGTAATTAAATTCACAACATAATTAAACTCGCAACACAACATACCACTATACGTAACAAAACGGAATTGGCAATTTAATCTGTCGTTTTAATTACAGATACATCGAACCATACCATAAGCTTTTATTTCACTTGTTCACCTCTGTTCACCGTTGAATCAGCACAGTTTAGCTTTCGTTTTATCCAGAAAGACCCCTCCGCGGTGATTTTGAGTACATCGATGGGTGGCCCCACGCCAGTTGTCCCGGCGCTAATTTCGATTCCTACTAGAAATGGAGCGGCTTTTTCTGGAGACATGCTAAAGTCTTTGCCATGTTCTACTATGTAACGCTGAATCGCCCTATACTCGCCGAGATAAAACACATAGACCCCTCCCTGACAGTTGCCAGGACAGTTTAGCTGGTTTGTCGTTAAAACAATCCGTCCGGACAAATCTTCTTGACCTTTGAACCTTATCGCACTTGCAACTGGCTGATCTCCCTCAAAGGCTGCAATCAATACTGATATAATTCCCCCCGTTCTTTGAAGCGACCTTTCATAAAGGGCGGGTTCCTCTATCTTGATCTGTTCGAGTTCTATGATTAATGCCTTTGATAATAATTCTTTGATTGTGATCATCGCTCCTTGGATTGAATCTCTACCCCATAGTACCTTTGCAACAATTGCCTCCGCGTCGAATCCTCTGGCTGGATCCTTGTTAAGTCCGCTTATAGCGAAACCAGCTCCCTGAATGCAGAACACTTTGCAAACCAATCGAGTATTTTCTTGGCAGCCAGTTCCACGAAATGTTCCCACGCTATCTCCCGCTATTACAACAAGATTAGGAGTATGTATGCCAACGATAGTTGTCGAGTGGGCAGGCATTGTCATAATGGTTAGCATAAAAGCAAAGACGCAAAGAGCAACAGCAATAAATGTAATAATAGCCTTGCTAAAGCCTTCCATAGAGGTTTCTCCTTATGCAGCTATTCGAGTATATGATTATCACTAACCTTATCACAACTTTTTATCATAACTCCAGCTCTCACGAGGGGGCCGCTCTTTTGCCTTAATATGGTGCAAAAGTTAGAAATTTACTTTTCAGTCTCTTGCAGATGCTAATAGATCATAACCATCCATTCTCAATATTCGGAGACCGGAAGCAGGTAAAGAAATTGATGCATGAGGCTCATCAACCCGACGCATCTTTGGTTCACCGTTAATAAAAACTTGGAGCTCGTTTCGTTGAAGCGTTATTTTTTGACCAATAACCTTTCTTTTGTCGATCATTGCAATTGCTATTTCACACCGATCGTAACCCTCAAGGTTATCGAGGGTTGTGCCAAGTGGCCATCCTCCAGGCTTTACCGTGGCCTCAATGTAGACTTTCACGGTATCATTCTCCATTCGCTCACGTTCAATTCGGGTGGGTAAACATTTAATCGTTTTTTCGCTGATATGACTTGTGTGTGTGAAAACGACATATGGATTTGTTGGAAGAATAACTGGCACCTCGCGGCCAAAAGAAAGACCATTAGACCAGTCTCCTGTCAGAATCATTTGGACCGAGACTAAAAAATCTCTGATAGTCCTCCTAATTTTATTAGTAGCATCTTTTATCGATTTCATTTCATCGGCTAACTTAGCCAAAGCATCATCAGCACTTTGATCAGGATATTTGGATTGAGCGATCTTCGTAAAAGGCTCTAATTTTATCTCCAAAGACTCGATCTGCGCTTCTAAAGCTGCTCTTTCTCTTTTAGCTCCTTGCTCTCTCTGGTTTGCGGCATTATTTGCATTTCTTTGTTCCTCTCTTAACTGATTAAGTGTATTTTGTTGATCCTCTGAACTAATATGGTCTAGGACAACCAGACCAACTGTTGCAGTTCCAGCGATTACAATAAAAACAAATAATGCAAGTCTTGCACGTCGATGCCTTTTGGTTCTCTTATCATGCCATATATAGTCGATAAGATATTGGATAACCGCACCGATTAATACGATAGAGGGGACTGTTACTTTCAACCATAGCATTTTGTACTCTCTTCAATTCATTTATTCTGAGGAAGTATCGAATTCCGCATAACGAAGCAGTTTACCAGACTCAATACATTTCGTTGCAGCTGTATGAAATGAAACCCATTGTAGTCTGATCAGTGGTCAGTTGGTGCGTTGCGGGAATGGCGATAGCATACCAGTATCGGGGAAAATGTCAATTACCACTGAGCTATACCAGCAATTCTAACTGAACGGTATTCAGGAACAAGAAATCGATCCCGATAGCGATCCCGATCCCGACACCAATAACGAGGCCACGGCAAATCGGGATCTCTATCGGGATCGGGATCGAAAAGATAGAGAGAAACAGTATGCGGAAAATAATTTTGAGAAAATCCTTGAACCTGCGTCTACTATAATGAATGACATTCAGTTAGAATTGCTGGAGCTATACCAACAGTAATTAATTGCCTGAGATCAGCTTTTAGCTAAGACGCCTAAAACGTGCATTGAAACTGGTCAATTAATGAAGGCTTTATATGGATGCAACATATTAAAAACAAATAAAATAGCACAAACTATCAGGAAATTTTATTTTTATTCCAATAAAATCGATCAAAATAAGGAAGAAGCTATGAACTATTTTCAAAGATTACAAAGAGCTATTGATTTTAGTGAAGATAACCTTTCGGAGGATATTACTTTAGCACAAGTCGCAAAAGAAGCGAACTGCTCTTTGTACCATTTTCATCGGCTCTTCAAGATACTGGTCGGCAACTCAGTCAAGGAATATATCCGGAAAAGGCGCTTCACCCTTGCCGCAAAACAGTTGGTGGAAACGCAGAAATCCGTCATTGATATTGCCTTTGATTACCAGTATGGGGCACCGGAAGCATTTACCAGGGCATTCAAAAAAATGTATGGATTATCACCTTTGCAGTACAGGAAATGGGGCGTGTTCATACCCCTGCATGACAAAGCCGATTTAATAAAAATCAATTTAGAGGAACAAAAAAGGGGAATAAAAATGAAACCTTTAATTAAAGAGAAAGACGAATTCATTGTCGTTGGTATTGAATTAATGACCCGGCATGGTTCCTGCCGGCAGGATGTTCCGAAATTCTGGACTACCTTCAGCAAAAAAGAATCATTAAATAAATTGAAGCATTTGAAAAATCCGGAAGAAATTTTCGGTATCTGCTATGGCTCCTGTAACGGACGATGTTCAGATCCGGGATTTGCACTTGACTCAAAGGCCGGTGATATAGATTTTGGCTATCTGATCTGCTCAGAGGTGGAGAATTTGGATGATGTTCCGGAGGGCTTTGCTTTCAGAACGATTCCAAAAGGAAGGTATGCTGTATTTACGATAAAAGGCGGCTTCTCTCAAATCCAGGAGGGTGTCGCGTCCATATATAAAAACTGGCTTTCAAACACAAGCTATGAGCTGGCTGATGCACCCGGTTTTGAAAAATATGATGCAGCCTGGGTCGGAAAAGAGGATTCTGAAATGGAGATATGGATTCCGATAAAATGATCAATCAGCCTGTCCATAAATGCCGGGAGGATATCAGTGAAAAATTTTAAAATGAAATGTGAAGTTGTAGATGTAAAGACCGCATCCGGTATCTGCCCGGGCGAAGCCAAAACCCGAAACGGTGAAGTATACGTGCTTGGCCCCAGAACACCCGAGTTAAATTCCATCTGCACCAATGCGCTGACGGCCATACACCCCATGTCATTGGCCATGAGAATGACGGACAAAATGCACTGGGAAAAACAGGACCATTTTGACCTGGTGTGTCCTCATGGTGCCGTAACCTTCAGGATATCCAGAATAAGGCAAGACAATCTCGATATTAACAGGTATGAAGAAGAATAATTTTACGAACCTATAACCCAAATTAAGGCGGATCTGCGATAGCTACACCAGTTTAAAGTTTAAAGTGTAAAGGTTAAAGCTAATGTATTCTGTCTATTTATAAGAGCTTAAACCAGAGCATAGGCCGTAATGGCACCCATTAGGATGTGTTCACTTGTTTTTTTCCTAAAATCGATTCCAATCCTCAACTTTATACTTTACACTATAATTTCATATGAATATGCCTCAAAAAAGAAGCGCTGAACCTTATTTGGGGTTATAGGTCCGTAATTTTATGGATGCCCCTGGTATCCACAATCTTTCCTCGGCATACCCATTTTTTATTTTGATCATATTCTTTTGAACCTTTTTGTTCCTCCCGCTTACCTAAAATCAAAATCAATCAGAAATTAAACTCTGCTTAAGGAGGAACATCATGAAGACCTACACGAAACCGGCAACCGTATTATTCGCCCTCTGCTTCCTGCTTTGCTCTGCTTTCACGTCTTATGCAGGCAGCACAACTTTCACTGAAATGAAAAAGGTTTCCCCAGCCAAGAAACGGCTTGTTAAAAAAGGACTGCCCGATCTGGTGGTCTCTATAAATGCCACAGCAGCTTTGACGGCCGGAGACAAGATTCCTTCCTGCAAAGTTACCGTAAAAAATATCGGTAAACACCTGGCCAGAGGAACCCAGTCTGCCGGCGGCAGCGGGTATATGGTCGACATCACCCTTTCATCCGACAACCATATTCCCATGTCCCTGGCCAATTACTCGCCCAGTTTCCATGAAGATGTGCTGCTTCAGGGCGGCCGCATCAGCAACACGCCTGACCTAAGGCCCGGCCAGTCCAGGACATTCAATCTGTCCGGCGTTATGCCGATACCTGCAAATACGGCTGGCGGTTCTTACTGCATCGGCGGTTTTGTCGATTCCGCAAAGAAAATCAAAGAATCCAATGAAAGAAACAACACCACCTGTAAAAGGGTAAAGATCGCAGCCAAACCTCAGGCAAGACCCTTTCAAGTCATCTCTCCAAGCATGTCCCAGGATTTTCAGATCGTTGGCAATAAAATCAGGATAAAGGTCATTTTTAACAAATCCGTAAAAAAAGCCAGCATTTTACCGAAGGTGAACTTTCGCGTGCAAACGGAAAAAGATCCCAATGCGGCCGGCACCATTACCTGGGTAGACAGTCGCACCTTGATTTGGACATCCACCAAAGCCGTAAGCGATCTTCTGACCTTTGACCCGGACGGATTCTTTAAACTGATGATTCTCGACTCTGTCAAAGACACCGGCGGCACTCGTCTGGATGGCGACAAAAACGGTGTTGAAGGAGGAGCCTTCACCAACAACTTTACCTTATTGGGCTGATAAGTTCACCCCAATGTTGCATAAAAAAGTATGGTAAGGAATGCAATACCGCCTCAGGCGCTGTGAAAACAAAGGCGCCTGGGGCGGTAGCGTTTTGAAACCACTGCTGCCTATCTTCGCTGCATAAATGCTAAACGAAGCCCTAATGCAATAAGGATGCTGCCGGTGAACCAGCGAATTTTTTGGGTACACTTTTGATGGTTG
>JASFER010000050.1:0-28188 GCA_050124755.1 Desulfobacteraceae bacterium | reverse complement strand
CACGGGTCACCATTTCTCCCCAAAAGGACGAGACCCGGAAAACCGTCAATCACCTATGGCAGCACCTGGAAGGGTATATTCAACCTCCGAATAGTGCGCCGCAACCGCCGATGTCTGCCATACCTAAGCCGGTGCGCAGTCTTCATCGGGCGGTGGTTTGCGTATATGCCATCGGAAAAAATCAAGAAATACAGCTGACGGGTTTTGCTGTGGATTCCCGCGGTTTCATTGTCTGCACCGGTCATGACCTTAGAAGCGCCCAGATGGTCAGCTTGCTGCTCAGTGACGGAAGGGAAATCGAGGGCGTTGTTGTCAAGATCGATCCGGTTCGCGATTTGGCCCTTTTGCAGGCCTCAACAGCGTTGGATGCTGTAATCCCCTTGCGAAACGGACGGTTCATGCTAAGCAATGGCGATAGGCTTTTTGCCATTACTTGCCCATTCGGCGGTATGGCCAATATCGAACCGGGTTTTTTGGATGGACCACCTCGACGGGTTGCCGGTTTGCCGTTGTGGCAGGTTCAGATGCACATTGATCCGGGGAGCAGCGGCAGCCCTGTTTTTGATAGACAGGGTCGTTTGGTCGCCATTGTCAAAGGACGTTATAGGGGTACCGATTCCATCGGTTTCTTGATTCCCTTTGAAACCCTGCTTCACTTTTTGGAAAAGTATTGAATATGGAGTACGGCCGATATCGCATCGTAAAGGAGTTGGGTAAAGGCAATATGGGGGTCGTGTATCAAGCCCATGATCCAAAGATAGACCGCATGGTGGCCCTGAAGGTATTGCGCCCCGACCGGGTGACGAGCGATGCTTTTATGGCCCGGTTTCTGAAAGAAGCCAGAGCCATCGGCCGGTTGTGCCATCCCGGGATCGTGACCGTTTACGACGTTGGAGAGGACCATGACACCGTCTATATTGCCATGGAATATCTGCAGGGCGAGCCATTGGACCAGCTCATGCAAAAAGGCCGATTGACAGTCGCCCAGAGCATCGATGTGGCTTGCCAAGTGGCTGAAGCGCTGGACTATGCCCATCAGCAAGGCATCGTGCACCGTGACATTAAACCATCCAACATCATCCTGACGCGGAATCAAAAAGTGAAACTGACCGATTTCGGGATTGCCCGCATTGAAGACACCTCGGCCGGCTACCAAACCCAAGCCGGTGAAATTTTAGGTACACCTATCTATATGTCGCCTGAGCAGGTGATGGGCAAAAAGGCGGATGGACGCTCAGATCTTTATTCAGTCGGCGTTATTCTCTACGAAGTGGTCGCCGGTAAACGACCCTTTACCGGAAATAATCTGGCCGCCATATTTCGCTCCATTACCCATGATGTACCGGAACAACCCTATTCCATCGATCCGTTTATCTCCAGATCGCTATCCGATGTCATCATGAAGAGTTTGAACAAATCACCGGATGACCGTTTCCAGAACGGGAAAGCGTTGGCGGATGCACTGGCGGGGACCGATGCCATGCCGGAGGTTTCCCATGACATTGAAAAAAAACAGAAAAAATCCCATGGCAAAGCCATCGGCATCATGGCTGCGGCATTCATTGCGCTCATCGGTATTGCCGCAGGAGGGTACTATTACCTCAGCAAGCCGGCCCCCTCACCCGGAGGCGTCCAAAAAGATGCTGCGGATGTCCAGAGGGATGGCCGGAACCGTTTGACCAAGGCCGTCTCCCTGAAAATGAGCAGCGATCCTCAAGGTGCCAATGTCTACATCGATGGTGTGTTCAGAGGAAAAACACCTCTTGATGTCCAGATGCCCACCGGCAAGTATGAAGTGCGTTACAGTCTGGAAGGTTATTTGGCCTGGGAAGCACAGCTCGATTTGGATACTCCGGGAGAGATACCGTTGAACATCACCTTGAGGGCTGCAAAGCCATAAGGTTTGACGTTTATCATCCGGTCCGCCGGCATATAACATTATGAAATATTAAAGAATTATTAATGGGATGGCAATGTAATCCAAAAATACAACATGGTGGAACATCTCGGTCAGGAGGTTTTGGGATGAGTATCGTGAAGAAATCCGTGTTTTGCGGTTTGGTTGCGTGGATGTTGGTTTTCTCGGGGGGAGTGGCTGCCGGTCATGCTCAACCGAAGGTCGGACAACCTGCTCCGTTGTTTTTATTAAAAAATCCCAACGGGCAAAGCTATGAATTGGCCACCATGAAGGATCAGCCCATGGTGATCATCTATTTTTTCGATGTGGACTCCAGTTCAAGCATAGAGGGGTTGCTGCACCTGGATTCATTGGCCAAGCAGTATAAAGATGCTGATCTTGTCGTTTGGGGCATTACGCGTTCGAGCAGGAGTAAGGTCAAGGGCTTTGCTTCCCGCAGCAAATTAAGTTTTCCAGTTCTGATAGACGGCGGAAAAGTATCAGATATTTACGCTGCACGCATGATATTACCCACCGTTTGTATCATCGGGCCTGACCTGAGACTGCTGGATTACTTTCAAGGCGGCGGGAAAAACACCGAGAAAATGCTGGTCGCACTGGCTGAGCGCAAGTTGCAGAACCGTCAGGCCGAATTGGCAAAAGCCATCAGCACCCAGGTGACCAAAAAGAATCCCAAAAATGTTCAGGCCAAAACGGTCACCGGATACGCCGAACTCAAGGAAGGGGATCTGAAAGCCGCCGAGAAAACGTTTTACGAAATTTCCAGGGATAAAGGCCGCGGTGAGATTCTCGGCAAAGAGGGGTTGTCCCAAGTGTACGCCCAGAAAGGCCAGCCCGAAAAAGCCCTCAAATTGACTGAGGAGGTGGAGGCCAAAGCGGGGCAGAGGCCTCAATCCCATGTGGTTAAGGGAGACCTGCTTTACAGCCAGAACAAGACCAAGGCCGCTGAAGCCGAGTACCGCAAAGCCATCGGCAAGTCCGGGGGGCCTTCGACCCACCGCGCTGTTGCCTATAACCAGTTGGGCCGGATTTACGCGATGAAAGGGGATTACACCAAATCTCGCGACATGTATGACAAGGCCGTTGCCTTGGATCCATACTACATTGAAGCCACTTCCAATAAGGGAATGGTCTATGAACGCCAAGGCCAATGGGATAGAGCATTGGAATCTTACCGCCGCGCCCAGGCCATCGACCGCAATGATCCGTTTGCCGCGGCCTTGGCTGAGAATGCCAAGAAAATGCTGTTATTAAACAAAGACCCGGATCAGCGCAAAAAGATGGAACAACAAATTGACACCTATGTACGCCGGTACAAGGAAGGGGCGGCCGGCCAGTTTGTGAATCCTGAAGATCCCTGGACCACCGGTCCCATGGCCCTGACCCTGGTTGAACCGCATGAATCCGGTGGACTGTCCAAACGAGACGGGTTCGGACGCGTTCTGGGCATATATTTGGCTTCCCATCTCAACGCGTCGGGAAGGGTGAAGGTGATCGAGCCGGCCATCATGGACCGCGTCATAAAAAAATTGGGGCTCAAGCGCAAAGATCTGGCCAAAGCGGATGTGGCCCTGCGTTTGGCCAATGCCTTTAACACACGGTTGATCGGCAAAGGAACCCTTTATCACTTGTCCGACGGAACACTGCTTAATTTAAAGTTGATGGAGGTGGACGGGCCGGATGTCTCCCATACCGTGCAGCGGCAATTCGCATCATCGGTAACGCTGCGTAAAGATTTGCACTGGCTTAACCGGGAAATCCTGACCACCGTGATGACCCAATATCCGCTGAAGGCCTTTGTGGTGGAAGTGACCGGCAACCAGATATTGCTCAATCTGGGGGCTGATCAAGGCGTTGTGCCCGGAGCTTTGTTTGACGTTGTTGAGGTGAAGCCACCGGTCAATTTTAAAGGCAAACTTTTTCAGCCGGAACCGGCTGTGATGGCCACCATCGAGGTTGTACAAACCGACCCGGATTTTTCCTATGCGCACATCAAGGAGCAGCGCCGACCCATTAAGGTGGAAGATAAACTCAGAGAACGCGCCGGCCAGATAGATGAAGACGGCCAGCGGGTATGGTAGTCTAAAATCCGCCCGTAGCAGGCATTATCATGTTCGCTGAGAATTGCCGGGTGAACGCATTTCGATTTGACCAATGGGTAGGTTTCACCTATCATAGTACCATCTATTATATAATGTAACGTATGTAGCTTTCCTGCGTCCTATATAATATGTTTCAAGAGTCGCTGTGAACTTCCCTATGCTCCGCTAAGTATCTTGAAAGAAATCCTGATTTCAGATATGTTTGTAAGTTGATTCTTTGATCGATAAAAAAGGGAAACGCGGTTATCTTAAAAGATTAAGCGGGCGGGGTTTATCCCCACCGGTCGGGACAGAGCCCGACCCTACGCGGGAACCCTCAAAACGCCAGGGATCGGAGTGATTAGCGTAGGGCCGGCCTCTGCGCCGGCCTGGCATAAAATCCGATACCTGCAACTTGAGCTTTATGGATAACCGGGAAGGGAAAATGCTGAAAATTGAGTGAAACTTGTTTACCTATAGCAGATCAAGAATTTTTTGGATTATTGGAAGGTTATCTAACCAATTGATTTTATTGGCACGCCTGGAGGGATTCGAACCCCCGGCCTACGGATTAGAAGTCCGTTGCTCTATCCAACTGAGCTACAGGCGCGCAACAAATGTAGGCAAGGCAATTATCACAGCATAACGGGAAATGTCCACAAAAATTGCGGTTCCATAAAACGAGAGCGTTTAACCGCAGAATGAAAAATGAAAGCTAATACATATATGGCTACTAAAGCAAAAACCCGCATCACTAAGTCAACATCAAAGGCGAGTAATCGTAAACCTAAAGACGCATCATATGATCGGAACAAGACGCAATCCGATAAAACTGTAGTGAAATTTGATCCGCTGCAGCGGTATTTATCCGAAATCAGCCAATATCGATTATTGACAAGGGAAGAGGAGGTGGAACTGGGAAAACGGGTTCAGGAGGAAGGTGATCCGGATGCGGCCTACCAGCTGGTTACCTCCAACCTTCGCTTGGTTGTTAAAATCGCGCTGGAATTTCAAAGGGTTTGGATGCAAAACCTATTGGATTTGATTCAAGAAGGCAACATTGGCTTGATGCAGGCCGTAAAAAAATTCGATCCTTATAAAAATGTGAAATTCTCTTATTATGCATCATTCTGGATTAAGGCCTATATACTGAAGTTTATTATGGACAACTGGCGGCTGGTGAAGATCGGAACCACCCAGGGACAGCGTAAGCTCTTCTTTAAACTTAAAAAAGAAAAGCAGCGACTTATTGAACAGGGATTTGATCCCAAACCCAAATTGCTCTCTCAAAGACTCGGTGTTTCCGAACGCGAGATAGTCGATATGGACCAACGTTTGGATGGTTGGGATGTATCATTGGATTCTCCGGTTAAAGAAGGATCGGACACCGGCCGCATAGAGTTTATCAGCGAAGGTTCGGCTTCGGCTGAAGATCATGTGGCTAAAAAGGAGATAGAGGCGTTGCTGCACAGCAAAGTGGCTGAATTTCGCAAGCAGATGACTGATCGGGAGCTGGAAATTTTTGATCAGCGCATCTTTTCCGATACACCGGTTACACTTCAGGAAATCGGAGATCGATATAGCATCTCCAGGGAGCGTGTAAGGCAAATAGAGAAAAATGTCATTAAAAAGATGCGGGATTATTTTAAGAGTGAAATTCCGGATTTTGATGCTTACACTGGAAATGAAAAGGAAAAATAAAAATATTTGCGAACCTACGACCCAAAAATAAGGTTCAGAGCTTCTTTAAACTGGCGTAGCTAATGCAGACCCGCCTTAATTTTGATTAACTGTATGCTTAAAACAAAACACATCATAATTGCTATCATAGTCATTTTTGCAATGCTTGTCGGATGCCGGGGAGTAGCTCAAAATCCAGAGGTCGATTCCGAGCAACGAGTTGAAACAGCCATTGATTCGGAATCCAGCGCACGTGCCTATTACTATTTCGCCGCCGCCCAATTGAAACTCAAACAAGGAGATGTCAACGAAGCTATCTGGCACCTGAAACATGCCATTCAACATGACCCATCATCCGTCTATCTAAAGCTTGAAATGGCGAACCTGCTATTGATTAAAAAGGAAGATCAGCGTGCTTTGGAGCTGATTCAGCGGGTTTTGGCCATTGAGCCTCATAACGCACAGGCATTGGGCATGGCCGGCCGCATCTATCAACAACAAGGCAAACTGGACGATGCATTGGAATATTACGAAAAAGTGCTTGAAGGCCGGCCTTACGACCAGGGTACTTACATGGTATTGGGAAGCATCTACTGGAACCGAAATCAACTCAATGATGCCGAACGCGTTTTTAAACAGATGACGCTGAATCTTCCGGATCTGGATGCATCCCACTATCTTTATGGCAAGGTTTTGGCCGGTCAGGGCAAGCTGGAAATGGCGGAGGAGGCGTTGCTTAAATCTCTGCAATTAGGGCCATCATTGCAAGAGCCCCGATTGGAGCTGCTGAAAATTTATCGGGCTCAGAACCGCCCAAAAAAAATAACCGATACGTATCGATCCATCTTGAAATATAATCCGTCTAACCATACAGCGGCGCTAGGTCTGGCCGAACATTACCATCAGCAGAAGCAGGGCTCGCTATCCCAGCAGGTATTATCCGACCTTGGTCGCCGGGGGCGTGGGGACACGGCCGTTATTTCCGCCATATTCGAACGTTACATTGAAACCAAGCAATACAAAGAGGCAACTTGGGTGCTTGAAGGGATGCTGCAGTCCGTGCCGCAAAATTCGGATCTGCATTATCTGGCGGGTGTGGCTCACCACGGATTGGAGCAAGATGAAGCAGCTTTGGAGCATATGCTTAAAGTCAATAAAGATTCTCGTTTTTATGCCAATGCTGTGGTTCATAGCGCGATGATCTATCACGATATGGGAAAGATCGACCGTGCCATAGAAGTTGTTCAAAAAGCCCTATCCATGGATCAGGACAACACGGACTATTACCTGTACCTGGGGTCGTTTTATGAAGAACTCGAGCGTTTCGACGAAGCTGTGGACATATTGCAGGCCGGTCTTAAAATCGACTCACGGAACGGGCGTCTCCATTTTCGCATGGGGGTCGTATATGACAAAATGGGCCAAAGAAAACAATCCATTGCAGCGATGAAAAATGTCCTTCGATTGACGCCAAACGATGCCGAAGCGCTAAACTATTTGGGATACACCTATGCGGATATGGGCATCAATCTGGATGAGGCTGAGATGCTGATTCAGTCGGCCCTCAAAATTAAGCCTAACGATGGTTACATTACCGACAGCCTTGGATGGGTGTACTATAAGCGCGGTAACTACCCACAGGCCCTTGAGTGGCTGAACAAAGCGGTGACACTCGTCCCGGATGATCCTGTCATTTTGGAGCATCTTGGGGATGTCTATTATAAAATGAATATTAAAGAAAAGGCGCTTAATTACTACCAACAATCGCTTGAGAAAAAGCCCGCTAACCGTGGTCCCCTTGAAGAAAAAATCCGCAACCTAACCCATCCATAACCCTTTCATGGTGTTGTTGCATGGGCGATGAGGTAAATCCTATTGCACAAAATTCACTTTGCCATATGCACGATCCTTGCGTTAGTATTGATCAACGGGTGTGCAGCCATGCTCAAGCCTCAATCGGACGATGATGCCCGACTTGTGCTCGACCGTATGATGGCCGTCAATAAAGGCTTGGATCAATTCAAAGGGCTGGCCAACATTCGGATGGAATCTGAAAGGCGGTCCCAATCAGCGCGTATTGCTTTTGCCGCTGTAGCACCGGATAAAATGCGCATTGAATTGTTAAATGCCATGGGAGCCCCGTTAACAAGCTTGTCTGCAGATGGCGAGCGCATTTCAGTGGTTTCATACGTCGACCAAAAGAGATACCGGTTCAGACAGGCCCGCACAGCCTTGAAGGCCATCATAAACATACCCATTGGTATTGAAGATCTGCAAAGCCTGTTGGCCGGCAAGGTGCCTCTGCCATCCTTTTATTTTGCAAAGTTGATGAATGGGAGCAATCCTGACGACATCCTTGTTTTGAAGAACCGGTGGCGCGGTACGGTGGCAAACTTGGAGGTGGATCGTGTAGACAGCCAAATAAAAAGCCTGAAAAAATTCGATGGTGAAGGTGAACTGCAATATCAAATCCAATGGCTGCAGTGGAAACGCGTTGGGGCGTATCAGGTTCCTTCCAAATTGGTGATCAATACACCTTCCCATCAAAGACTGATTGTAAATATGGGCCGTTTCTGGCCCAATGCCGAGGTGGCGCCCTCCACATTCTTATTGGATATACCCAAAAAATAGCCATAGGGTGGAGGGCCTCTTGCCACATTGAAAAATGGAAAGCTTGCCCCTTTTATTGGTCGACTGTACTATGGGAAAACTGGCCCGCTGGCTGCGACTGGCCGGCATCGATAGCGCTTTGGACCAGAGGCCGCCCGATGCATTGCGGCTTCGACAAATTTCCGATTTAGACCACCGCACCATTTTAACCCGCAGTAAAGATGTCTTTCAAAAAAACGGGCCTGACAGAAGTGTTTTAATTGGTTTCAATGCGCCCATGGAACAGGCGCGTCAGGTTATGCGGCACTTTAAGATTCAACGCCATGCATTAAAACCATTGTCAAGGTGCGCCGAATGCAACGTCGTGCTGTCGGTGCAACCAAAAGATGCCGTCCTGGGGCTTGTGCCGGACTATGTGTGGCAACAACATGAGCTTTTCTTGAGATGCTCTCGATGTCGGCGCATTTATTGGCCGGGAACACACGCCCACCGTACCAGGTATCTGATTGATCAGTGGTTTTTGTAATGTTAGCGGACTCATAGCCAAAATAAGGTTCAGCGCTTTTTTTAATTGTAGATGTCATATGAAAAAGGAGTTTAAAGTTTAAAGTTGAGGATGGGAATCGATTTAAGCAAAAAACAAGTGAACACATTCGGCGGTGGACCCCATCGTTCAGACAGCTTTAAGGGCAATTTAAGCTAAAAGCCACATACTTGCCTTGAAGTTAGCGCGTGATAATGTTAATTCCAGCCCAATTTAATGAACGCGGTTGTCTTAAAAGCTTAAGCGGGCGGGGATAAATCCTAATACTGTTGAATTAAGGGCTGACAGCAATCAAGAATTGATCCAAAGATGAACGCTCAACGTCGAACGTCCAACATTGAACGTCGAATAAGGATGTCGCTTCGCTCCTCCAAATTATGGATTGAAAACCATGTCATTGCGACCTTGCTTCGAATCCGGGTAAACGACAGCTGGAATCCAGATCTTTCGATGAGTTCGTAAATTATCCGATTCATCGAAAAATGACATGATTTTTGTCAGGTAAAAATACAAATTGACCGACGAAGGCGAACCAAATTCGGCGTTCGACGTTGGACGTTCGATGTTCAATTGCCCCCTTAATTCAACAGCATTGGGGATAAACCCCAGTTCTACACAACAAAAGCGCTTTTTGGGCTTTATGGATACCGGATTAATGAAAAAGGAGCCTCAAGCATGACCAAAAATAACCAGTCTAATAGCAGTTGCAGCGGAAGGGGATGCGGTCAAGGTGCGGCCGGCGCTGCCCCACAACAACAGGATGCCCATATCGCCGATACACTAACCAAAATCAGGCAAAAAATTATTGTGATGAGTGGAAAGGGCGGGGTTGGAAAATCAAGCGTATCGGCCGGACTGGCTGTCCAATTGGGACATGTGGGACACCGGGTGGGATTGCTGGACGTGGATATTCACGGGCCATCCGTGGCCGGAATTATGGGGCTTCAGGGGCTACTGGACATTACTGAAGAGAAAAAAGTGTTGGCCAAACAGGTGCACGATAACCTCAAAGTGGTATCCATGCAGTCCCTGATGGTCGATGCAGACCAGGCCGTCATTTGGCGAGGGCCGGCCAAGACCGGTGTTATTCGGCAATTCATCGGAGACGTTCTATGGGGTGACCTGGATTATTTAATTATTGATGCCCCTCCGGGCACCGGAGATGAACCGTTGAGTGTAGCCCAAACCATCCCTGACGCCAAAGCGGTAATTGTGACAACCCCACAAGATGTGGCCTTGTCGGATGTGCGCAAATCCATTAACTTTTGTCGCACAATCAATGTGGAGACCTTGGGACTGGTCGAGAATATGGGGCCGTTTGAGTGTCCTTGTTGCGGCAAAACGTTGGCTCTCTTTAAAAGCGGCGGCGGTGAAGCTACGGCAAAAAAAATGGATTTGCCCTTTTTGGGAACATTGCCCTTTGATCCAAAGGTGGTGAAAGCCTGTGATGCCGGAAAAGCCGCGGACTTGCAAACCGTTGCTCCTGAGTTCATGGCGGTTATGGCGCAAATAGCTGAAAAGATATCTAAAACCATAGAAGTGAAATGACCGCGAATTTTGCTATGGCGACTCCCGTTGCCTTGGAAGCCAGGCTCCGCGAGTGCCCTTTGGTGAAAACCTTGGGGGTGCGCCCCAACTTTAGCGACTACAGTGAAGAGGATCGACTGTTGATTGAACGCGCCCACAAGATTTACTACCCTTCGTCCTTCTATGCAGATCTTTTCGATACCATGGGAAAGACCACATTCCCAAGTTACCATACGTATAAATTCTCACAAGACAAAATAAAGCAGACAGCTCTGTTTAATTTATCCGGAATCAGTCATCCGCGTACAAGAGTTTTCTATGGGAAACGTCAAAAGCGCAAAATTATGGATCATTTTGACTTTCCATTTATCGCAAAAATTGCCAGGGGATCAGCACTGGGGAGAGGTGTTTTCCTGATCCGGTCATTTGAGGAACTGGTTCGATATCTGGGAAACAAAGGTCCGGCATATATCCAGGAATATCTGCCCATTGATCGTGACATCCGGGTGGTGGTCATCGGGAACAAAGTTGCCCATGCTTATTGGCGCTTGGCCCCGAAGGATGAATACCGAACCAATGTAGCCGCCGGAGGGCAGGTTGATTTATCACCGGTACCGGAAGATGCATTGAAATTGGCGATACATACAGCCCGGTTATGCCGGTGGGATGATGTCGGCATCGATATTTGCCTGCACAATGGCACGTATTACGTTTTGGAGGGTAATATGAAATACGGCCGTGAGGGATTTCAAAAGGCCGGGATCGACTATCAAAAACTGATGTCGGATTTGATTGAGCAAGGAGAGATATAGGTGGCCGGTGTATTGGACAGACTCAAACGCGATTTGGATCAAAGAGAAAAACAAATCCTATCCGATCAGGCGGCATTCAGTTCCCACGCCCTGCGTAAAACGACTGAAAAACGGCTCCAGGACGGATACCGTCAGGACTATGCCCTGGATACCGACAGAATAATGCATTCGCGGGCATACACGCGCTACATCGATAAAACCCAGGTGTTCTACCTGATCCGTAATGATCACATCACCCATCGTGTATTGCATGTTCAACTGGTTTCCAAAATTGCCCGTACCATCGGCCGTTTTTTGAGACTCAACGAAGATTTGATCGAAGCCATTGCCTTGGGGCACGACATTGGGCACACGCCTTTTGGGCATGATGGTGAGCGCTTCTTGAGCGAGTTGTGCCATCAGGCCGGTATCGGTTATTTTATGCACAATGTCCAGAGCATCCAGTTCCTCGATTGCGTCGAACGAAAGGGAAAAGGGTGGAATTTATGCCTCCAGACACTGGACGGTATTTTATGTCACGACGGCGAAATTCACAATCAGGTGTTGGCGCCGCTTAGAGAAAAAAACTTCAAGACCCTTGAAGAGGAGATCGAAAAGAAGAAGCAGGACCCGGCATATGCCTTGATGCCCATGACGTTGGAGGGGTGCGTGGTGCGTATGGCCGACACGGTCGCTTATATCGGCCGGGATCTGGAAGATGCCATCAGGCTTCAAGTCGTCAACCGTTCGGATGTTCCCAAAGAGATTGCAAGGGTTCTTGGAGATACCAACGGCACCATCGTTTATAACTTGGTGACCGATATCATCAGGCAAAGCTGTGGAAAGGCATACATTGCTTTCAGCGACGAAGTTTCCCAGGCATTGAAGCATCTAAAAGATTTTAATTTGGATCGGATCTATCTGAATCCCCTTATCAAACAGTATTCGCAAAGTATTCGCCGGCTGTTTGAGCTGCTGTTCAATCAATATTATGAGGACTTAGAGCAAGAAAATCGCAGCAGCCAAATTTTTATCGGGTTTTTAAAAGATATGTCAGACGACTATGTTCAATCCCATCATCGGGCGGAAGTGGTTCGCGATTTCATTGCCGGCATGACGGATCGTTATTTCCTGCACCAATGCCCGGACCATTTGCGCCCCCGCATCGAAACGATATGAATGAAGAAGGTCATGATCGAAAATACCGTCAGTTGGTGCACGGGCACCTGACCCCCATGCGGGTAACGGTGCAGGAAACTGATCTGGGCGTTTATGCCAATAACATTGAACCCGCCGCGGTTAAGGAAATTGTCATTGAGCAGCGTGGATTGATCGAGGGCTATCTTCACCGCCATCCTGGATTCGGACAATCCCTTGCGCCATTACCTGAAGACCCATTGGCGCCTCCCATCATTCAAGAGATGCTCGCAGCAGGCAGTGCGGCCAAGGTAGGGCCCATGGCCGCGGTGGCCGGAGCAGTCGCAGCGTCGGTGGGCAAAAACCTTTTAACCTTCACGGATGAAGTGATCATTGAAAACGGTGGTGATGTTTTCTTATCTGTCCACCGCGATGTCACCCTCGGCATATACGCCGGTCGATCGCCTTTGAGCCTCAAAGTCGGCATTAAACTGAAGTCCTCTATAAAACCAATGGCGGCTTGCACCTCATCCGGCACGGTGGGGCACTCCTTGAGCTACGGCAGAGCGGATGCGGTTTGCGTTTTGAGCGCCTCCTGCGCATTGGCTGATGCCGCAGCGACCGCCATTGGAAATTGTGTCAAAAGCCCAAACGATATTGAACCGGCCATTCAATGGGGACGATCCATTCCACAAGTAACGGGGATTCTCGCCATTATGGGGGATAGGATGGGGATGTGGGGGCAAATTGAGCTGACCCCGTTAAATTCCAATTGACAGGGCCCTAATACCCCTTATGATTGAAAAATCCTTTCATCCCCATCATTTATAAGATCCAGTACTTGGCTGTCGGGGTAAAAAAGGCCTTGAGTTTTAGGTGTGAAAATTGTAAGAATGAGTGCAATCAAATCTCCAATCTACTGATATTCAGGGAGAATTTTAATGAAGAAGCTTAAATACGCCTTCTGGTTCTTGCTTGTCGTTTTCTTCGGACTGTTGGTTTACCAGAATTTGCCCTATTTTACCGCCAAACACAGTTTGCAAATCAATCTTGGCATTTACCAAAAAAACACTCCTGATCTTGCCAATGGTGCCATAATCGCGATTTTTGTCGGCATCAGCGTGTTGATTATGATGGTTTTCTACTTTGCCAGTCGCTATGAAAGCTACCGGGCCAAAAAGGCCATCAAAGAGCTTCGCAGCGGTATTGAAGATAGCACCAACACCATCTCTTATCTTAAGCAAGAGGTGGAGCAACTCAAAAGCGGTGGCGCACCACCGGTGATCGAAGCGCAGGAAGTTGAAGCCGAAGTTCAAAGCAGTGAAGCAGAAGAAACAGAGCCTGGAATCAACCAAACAACACAAGCATAGTGCCGCACTATTGCAAACCGAAGATGTTTCATTGCGAATCGATCTTTCATATATTTGCAGGTCCACCCCTACCCCTGATTGGGGCTTTTTTTTTACCTCCGGAAAGATCATTCTTAGAAAATGAGTAAACCCAAAACCACCCCAATGCTCCAGCAGTACTTGTCCATCAAAGAGAAGTACAAGGACGCCATTCTTTTTTATCGCATGGGCGATTTTTACGAAATGTTTTTTGAAGATGCCCAACTTGCATCCCGGGTTTTGGAAATTGCATTGACCTCAAGAAATAAAAATGATGCCGTGCCGGTTCCCATGTGCGGTGTGCCGCATAAAGCAGCCCAAACTTACATCGCCAGGTTGATTGAAAACGGCCATAAAGTCGCCATTTGTGATCAGGTCGAAGATCCAGCCCAGGCTAAAGGACTGGTAAAAAGAGAAGTCGTACGCATGGTTACCCCCGGCATGATCATTGAAAATGAATTACTGGACGCCAAATCCAATAATTTTTTGTTGGCCTTGTCCATCCACCGGGCAACTGTGGGAATCTCCTATTTGGATATTTCGACGGGGGCCTTTCGCGTAGCGGAAACCACCAACAACGCCAAAATATTGGAAGAGATGCAGCGCATCGATCCCCGGGAGGTTTTGCTGCCGGCGAACTTGAAAAACGACCCATTGACTGCCGTGATCGAAAAAAGGATTGATTCAAAGGCGATCAACTGGTTGGGAGACGGGATTTTCGATATTACCCGCGGTAAGCGCCGGCTTATCGAACAATTCCAAACATTAACATTGGAAGGGTTCGGCTGTCATGAGA
The DNA here is from genome assembly GCA_050124755.1 of Desulfobacteraceae bacterium. Taxonomy (GTDB): domain Bacteria; phylum Desulfobacterota; class Desulfobacteria; order Desulfobacterales; family Desulfosarcinaceae; genus JARRKU01. Next base: position 13,716 of record JASFER010000050.1, on the reverse strand, counting down.
TGAAGGCCGGAATCGGCGCAGCCGGCGCCCTGCTGCATTACGTCGGAGAGACCCAAAAACAGTCGGTCAAGCACCTTCACAGCATTGAGACTTATCACTTGGATGATCATCTGGTGGTAGATCATATGAGCCGACAAAACCTTGAACTGGAGAAAAATATCCGTACGGGTTCAAAGCTGGGCACCTTGATGCATATCCTTGACAGAACCGCAACAGCCATGGGCGGAAGACGCCTGCGCCAATGGATGCGATATCCACTCCTGAAGGCCGAGCAAATCGGTCAACGGCTGGATGCCGTTGAAGAGGCGCTCGATCATGGCGAGGTTCGACGGAGGTTGGCAGGGGAGTTAGATCAAGTCTATGATCTCGAACGATTAAACAGCAAAATTGGGATGGGACATGCAAACGCCCGTGACCTGGTCGCTTTGAAAAAGTCGCTCTTAGCTTTGCCCGGGATTTGGCAGCGGATCAAGGCCTTCCAGAGTGATCTTTTCTGCCGGCGTCCGCCTCTGGAATCGCTGGTCGATTTGGCCAAAACCATGGAGGCCGCCATTCGCGAAGACGCACCGCCCACCATCCAAGAAGGTGGTATGATCAAAAACGGGTACCATGCCGAATTGGATGAACTGATCCAACTCTCCCGCGACGGTAAAGGTTATTTGGCCAATCTGGAAATACGGGAAAAGGAAACCACGGGCATCAATAGCCTCAAAGTTCGTTTTAATAAGGTTTTCGGGTACTACATCGAAGTTCCTAAAACGCAGACCAAAATGGTGCCTGATCATTACGTCCGCAAACAAACCCTGGTCAATGCCGAACGTTATGTTACCGACGAGTTGAAACAATATGAAACCAAGGTATTAGGTGCAGAGGATCGTCGCTGCGTCCTTGAACTTGAGTTGTTCAATCAAATTCGTCAGATGGTTCGGGAAACCAGCGCTCAAATTCAGATGGCTGCTGATTTTATTGCCGGATTGGACTGTCTGGTCGCCCTTGCCGAAACAGCGGATCAAAACGACTACAGCCGTCCGCAAATCAACACATCAGGGATCATCGAGATTGAAGAGGGGCGCCATCCTGTAGTGGAAAAAATGATCAGGGGCGAGCGTTTTGTGCCCAATACCATCAAAATGGATAATGATGCCAACCAGATCCTCATCATCACCGGGCCCAATATGGCTGGAAAATCCACCGTGTTGCGGCAAGTGGCCCTGCTGACCGTCATGGCCCAGATGGGGTCGTTCGTTCCCGCTGCAAGGGCCAATATGGCCGTCACCGATCGGATATTCACGCGTGTCGGGGCGCTGGACAACCTCTCCTCCGGCCAGAGCACCTTTATGGTGGAGATGGAAGAAACGGCCAATATATTAAACAATGCCTCGGCCCAAAGTTTGATCGTCATGGATGAAATAGGACGCGGAACGAGCACTTACGATGGTTTGAGCATTGCATGGGCGGTGGTCGAGTACCTGCATGATCTAAAAGGGCGCGGTGTTAAAACCCTCTTTGCCACCCACTACCATGAGTTGATCGAGTTGGCACAATCCAAACCCAGGGTTCAGAATTTCAACATTGCCGTGAAGGAGTGGAATGATAAAATCATTTTCTTAAGAAAACTGGTGCCCGGTGGAACCAATCGCAGTTACGGCATCCAGGTGGCCAGGCTGGCCGGTATACCCGACAGGGTTATCAAACGTTCCAAAACCATATTGGAACGGATTGAAAATCATGCCCCGGACGGTGCCCACGTTGCGGAAGCATTTTCGCCAGCGGTGGGAAAAGACGAAGCCGTCCCGGTGCAAATGGATTTGTTCAGATCGGCCGAAAAAGAGGTCGTCGAGCGCGTGTTGGGGATTGATGTTCATGACACCACACCCATGCAGGCGCTGGAACTGCTGCTGAAATTACAGGAACAAGCCAAGCAAGCGATGCATTGAATCATATGTTTAAGTTGCATTTTAAAATAGATGTTCGGTCCTGTTCAATCGCATTCATTGCGGTGGTAATGCTTGTGACCATGCCCTTGTCGGCTTTTGCAGCCACGGCCGAGTCAAAGTATTGGGCAGCTGAAAAATGCTATCGATCATTGCGCCGGAATGAGGTCCATCAAAAGTATCGGGATCGCTGGCTTCGGTGCATTAATCGCTATTTGGCCGTGCACAAGCATGCACCCCGCGGAAAATGGGCCGCCGCCGGATTGTACCATGCCGGCGTATTATATGCGGAATTATACCAACGCTCATATTTCAAAGGGGACCAAAAGGAGGCGTTGGACATCTTTGACCGCGTTATCCGCGGCTATCCTAAAAGCCGCTACCGAAGCAAGGCCATAAAAGCCAAGCAATCGGTGCTCAAGGGCCGACCCGTCCGAACACCTATTGCCAAAAAAGATTCAGCGCGTGTTGCCAAAAAAGATTCAGCGCGTGCTTCCTATAAGCGCGCCCAGGCCAATTACCAAAGACTTCAGAAAAATCCGAAACTGAAAAGATATCGGGATCAATGGCAAAAAAGCATTGGGTACTATGGAAAAGCCTTTGCGTCGGATCCCAAAGGACCGCTTGCGGCGGCATCTCTCTATGGAATGGCCCGTTGTAATGATGAGCTTTATGATTATTCCCGCCGAAATGCGGACCAGGAGAACGCCCATAGATTTTACCGCCAACTGATTCATGATTTTCCGGACAGCGCATATGCCGATAAGGCCAAAACGGCACTGCCCTCTGATGAAAGTTACGCCGGAGAAAACATTGGCGAAACCGACCATATTGCCAATGTCATAAAAGACGCAAACATCAATCGACCCAATGACAATGAACAGCAGCCGGTGGCATCGCTTAGTGAGCCGGCCGTCGTGCATGGTCTGCGATTCTGGTCAAATCCGCGCTATACGCGCGTCGTCATCGATGCGGATAAAGATACTATTTTTACGTACCGGGAATTAAGAGAAGATCCTTCCATTGGAAAACCCCAGAGAATTTATATCGATGTGCACAACAGTCGGCTTGGGAAGAATCTTCAAAAAGTGGTACCCATTAATGACAATCTTCTGAGCGATGCACGTGCCGGACAATATACCAAAGATACGGTTCGTGTCGTTGTGGATATCAAGTCATTTAAAACATTTAAAATCTTTTCATTAAAGAATCCATTCAGGGTCGTTCTGGATGTCTGGGGTATGGACAAGGAGGGTATCGCCAAGGCCTCGCCAACCAAGGACAGCACCGGGAAAAAGATTCCGCCCAGCGCCATCGTTAAGCAATTGGCATTGGGGGTTCGGCGTGTGGTGATCGATCCCGGGCACGGCGGCAAAGATTATGGCGCCCCGGGTTATCTGAAAGGTGTCCATGAAAAGAATGTGGTCCTTCAAATCGCCAAACGGCTGAAACAGATGATCCGTGATCAGATCAAATGTGACGTCGTCTTGACGCGAAGCACCGATAAATACCTGAGTCTGGAAGAACGCACCGCCATTGCAAATACACAGAATGCGGATCTTTTCATCTCAATCCATACCAACGCCAATAGGGACCGGCGCGTGTACGGTATGGAAACCTATATTCTGAACTTGGCAACGGACGATGAAGCCATCCGTGTGGCGGCCATGGAAAATGCCACTTCGGCCAGAAACATCAGTGATCTTGATTCCATCTTGCAGGATTTGATGAACAATGCCAAGGTAAACGAATCCACCCGGCTTGGCAGTTATGTTCAACGGTCCATGCATTCCCGACTCAGGGCAAAATACAAGCATATCCGCAGCAAGGGTATCAAACAAGCACCTTTTTATGTGTTGTTGGGTGCAGACATGCCCTCCATACTCATTGAGACCTCGTTTATCAGCAATCCTCGGGAGTGCAAGCGGCTAACCTCCAAGAACTATCAGAAGCACATGTGCCAAGGCATCGTGGACGGTATCAAACGTTACATTCAGGAGACCAACCCTACGGCGCTCAAGCCTTCAGCTGCGGGAAACGGAAGGAGCTAGTGTTGTGTTCCATAACGAGGTGACATATTTATAAGGATAGATTTGTGAATTTGACCAACAGGAGGAAGATCATGACCTATGAGAACATTCTGGCATCAGTCGATGAGGGGATCGCCACCATCAGCTTTAACCGGCCCAAAGCGCTGAACGCCCTCAATTCGGCTTTGCTGGGTGAGCTGTCCACGGCGATTGATGAGATAGCCGGAAATCATGACGTCCGTGTTCTGGTGTTAACCGGTACCGGTGACAAGGCTTTTGTGGCCGGTGCCGATATAAAAGAGCTGTCGGGTCTCAATGCGCTGCAAGGCAAGGTGTTTGCGAAGAAAGGACATGATGTGATCAACAAGATTGCCGCATTGCCCATACCGGTCATTGCAGCGGTAAACGGATACGCTTTAGGCGGCGGTTTGGAGATGGCGCTGGCATGCGATTTTATTTATGCTTCAGAAAATGCATCGGTGGGATTGCCTGAGACGAATCTCGGACTCATCCCCGGATTTGGCGGAACCCAGAGACTATCGCGGCTTATTGGACCTAACCTGGCCAAAGAGCTGATCTACACGGGGAAGATCATTTCGGCAGCACAGGCCCTATCCCTGGGGCTGGTGAACCAGGTGTTTGCACCCGATGCACTGATGGATGAGGTCATTGCCACGGCACGGATTTTGTGCGCCAAGGGCAGGGTATCCTTAAGGGCTGCCAAAGAGGCGGTGGCCAATGGTTTAGACACTGATCTGGCCACCGGATTAAAAATTGAACAAGACGCCTTTGCGCTCTGCATGGTCAGCGAAGACGCGAAAGAGGGCACACAAGCTTTTATTGAGAAACGTCAAGCAGCATTTAAAGGGCGGCTGTATTAACACAATAGATCTACTATGTAAAGGAGGGGCGGTACATGATCTTTAACATGGAATACGAAACAATGCCGCGAGAGGCGCTGGAAGCGATTCAGTTGAGACGGCTTCAGACGACAGTTGAGCGTGTATATGCTAATGTACCATTCTACCGGGACAAATTTCGCGAAGCCGGCGTCACACCCGGGGATATCAAATCCCTTGCGGATTTGGTCCGGCTTCCGTTCACCACCAAGCAGGATTTGAGGGATAACTATCCTTATGGCATGTTTGCAACGCCGATGGATCATGTGGTTCGTATCCATTCCTCTTCCGGTACCACGGGGCAGGCCACGGTGGTCGGGTATACGGCCCGCGACGTTCAAACCTGGGCCGAACTCATGGCGCGTTCATTGATGGCCGGTGGCGCTACACGTAACGATATTATCCATAACGCATATGGATATGGACTTTTTACCGGCGGCTTGGGCGTCCATTATGGGGCTGAAAAGCTTGGCGCGTCAGTGATTCCGGTATCCGGAGGCAATACCAAACGCCAAATCATGATTATGAAAGATTTTGGACCAACCATCATAACCGCCACACCATCTTATAGCTTGTACTTGGCCGAAATGGCTGAAGAGATGGGGGTCTCTTTTAAAGATTTCAAATTCAAATTTGGTGTTTTCGGCGCAGAACCGTGGTCTGAAAACATGCGCGAAGAGATAGAGCGTAAACTTGATCTGGTGGCTGTGGATATCTATGGTCTCAGTGAAATAATGGGGCCCGGCGTATCCATCGAATGTCATGAGGCAAAAAAAGGACTCCACGTTTTCGAAGACCATTTCATACCTGAAATCATCGATCCGGAAACCCTGGAGCCCCTTCCGTATGGTGAAACCGGTGAATTGGTATTTACCACCATAACGAAAGAGGCTTTTCCCGTGGTGCGCTATCGTACGCGCGATATCACTTCACTCAATCCGGAACCTTGTATTTGCGGAAGGACCCATTTGCGCATGAATCGCGTCACCGGGCGTAGCGATGATATGCTGATTATACGGGGGGTGAATGTTTTTCCGTCGCAGATCGAGACCGTTTTAATGCAAAGCGACGGCGTAACCCCCCATTATCAACTGGTGGTGGATCGTGAGGGCTCCCTGGATACACTGACGGTGATGGTGGAAGTCGATGAAAGCATGTTTTCCGATGAGGTGAAGCAACTTCAGTCCACTGAGAGAATAATCTCTAAAAATATTAAAGAGATATTGGGGGTTTCAGCGAAAGTCAAACTGGTGGAACCCAAAGCCATTGCCCGCAGCCAGGGAAAGGCCGTGCGGGTCGTTGATAATCGCAATATATAGTGCCTTTAAGGAGGGCCTATGCAAGTTGAACAAATTTCTGTTTTTTTGGAAAACAAAGCAGGGCGCCTGTCTGAAGTGACCGGCATATTGGCGGAAGCAAAAGTCAATATACGTGCGTTGGCACTTGCGGACACATCCGACTTTGGGGTTTTACGTCTGATCGTGGACAATAATGAAAGGGCCACTTCCATTCTAAAAGAAAACGGTTTCACCGTCGGAAAAACTGAAGTGGTTGCCGCTAAGGTGAAAGACGAACCGGGGGGGCTGCACTATATTCTGGAAACTTTAAGGGCAGCTGACATTAACGTTGAGTATATGTATGCCTACGTTCGGCATACCGGCAAAGATGCCGTCATGATTTTTCGGTTTGACAATGTCTCTGCAGCCATTGATGTGCTGAAAAAGAGCGGCATTACCGTCATTGAAGGTCCGCGGATTTATGAGATGTAGATATTATGATTTAACTTTCATCCAATAGGACCGATATACCATAAAAGCGCCGTTTGGGGAGCGACCATATCGCTTTTTGTATAAGGTGCTGTACCTGTTAGAAAAATGAGTGGCATTCGATTGACAGCAGCTCTGCATCTCGAGTATACTGAAAGGCCAAACCAGGCTTATAGATATTGCAGCTAAAACGGTACGTTGAAAATGGATTCACCTCGTCGGTCTAAAAAAAATGCTCAGCTCATCTGGGGGGCGGCCCTCACGCTCATGGGTATTGCGGTATTTTTCAGAATTCCCCAAGTTATGCCCAAATTAATCGAAATGGGGCAAGCGGACAGTACCATTTTGTTCATCCGCATCTGTTTCTATATTTTGGGATTTCTCCTAGTGGGCGGTGGAGTGAAAAAAATTGTGAGCCACATTAGAGCAGATGAAGGTTCAAACGGCAGCGTACCAAATGATAACGATGATGTTTGATCAGGTAGGTAGGAGATCATGCTTAGAGCGTCCGAGTCCCAAGTCGATCCGGAAAATGGTGTCGACAATTTAAAGACGGAAGTTGTGTTCCGGGCCAAACTTCAAGAAATTGGCAATAAAATCAATGCAGCCCGTGACCTTGATGAGATCCTTATCGATCTTAAGGATGAGATCTTGGCCCTTTTTCAAGCAGAGCGGTTGACGGTCTATGTTGTCGACGGTGTCAAGCGCGAGCTGGTGTCACGGTTCAAATCCGGCGATGAAATCGCTGAGATTCGTCTGCCGGTCAGCAAAAATTCCTTGTCCGGATACTCAGCCCTTACCCACAAATTGCTTAATATTTCAAATGTCTATGATCAAAAAGAGCTGGCCGACATTGATGATGGACTCCAGTTCGACAAAAGCTGGGACCAAAAAACCGGCTATCGCACCAACCAAGTACTGGTTTACCCGATCATTTTCCAGAAATATTTGATGGGCGCCCTGCAACTGATCAACCGCAAGGATGGCGGTCGCTTCAGTGATGAAGATGAAAAGACGGTCGCCGATCTATCCAAGATCATCGGTATCGCGCTCTACAATCAAAAACGCATTGCCGCACGCGGAGCGCGGACCAATAAGTTCGATTACCTGCTTGAAAACCACCTTGTTACACAAAAAGAGCTGACCAAGGCGATTACCGACTCCCGCAAGAGAAAAGAAGCTGTCGAAGTCATTTTACTTAAAGAATATAAAATTCCAAAAACTGAAATCGGTGAATCCCTATCTCGATATTTCAAGATACCCTTCACCGCTTTTAATGCATCATATCCCATACCCGGCGAACTGTTGTCCGGACTAAAAGTACCCTTTATGCGCAACAACGTATGGGTACCGATCAGAACCGAGGAAAACCATCCGGTCATTGCCATTGACGATCCCCATGATTTGAAACGGATTGATGAGATCAAGTCCCTCTTTCCCGGTCGACAGTTGAAGTTCGTTGTGGCCCTTAAACAGGATATCCTAGATTTTATAAAACTATTCACCCAAGACGAAAAAGAGATGGCTGAGATTGATGACATTCTCTCTCAGCTTCAAGATGAAACCGATGAAATCGAAGAGGCCGAGTCCTCCGTGGGCGAGGAGGACAGCGCCGTCGTTCAGCTGGTCAACAAAGTCATTCTGGACGCCTATGCCAGAGGGGCCTCGGATATTCACATTGAACCTTATTCCGGCAAACAAAACACCATGGTTCGAATCCGCGTGGACGGCTCCTGTACCGTTTATCAGACCATTCCATTTGCCTATCGAAATGCCGTGGTTTCCAGGATTAAAATCATGTCCGATCTGGATATTGCCGAAAGACGCCTGCCCCAGGACGGAAAAATCAAATTTAAAAAGTATGGCGGAAAAGATATCGAACTCCGTGTGGCCACCATACCCACCCAAGGCGGGTTGGAAGATGTGGTCATGCGTATTTTGGCGGCCGGCGAACCCATACCCCTTGCCAAGATGGGATTCTCCGAGCGCAATTATGAAAATTTTATCAGTTCGGTGTCCAATCCCTATGGTTTAATCCTGGTCTGCGGACCAACAGGTTCCGGTAAAACCACCACCTTGCACTCAGCCCTGTCGTACATCAACAAAACCGAAACCAAAATCTGGACAGCTGAAGACCCTGTCGAAATTACCCAAAAAGGCCTGCGGCAAGTACAGGTCAAACCCAAGATCGGATTCAATTTTGCGGCTGCTATGCGCTCTTTTCTGCGCGCCGACCCGGATGTCATCATGGTGGGTGAAATGCGTGACAAGGAGACCACCCACATTGGTATCGAGGCCTCACTGACCGGGCATCTGGTCTTCTCCACATTGCATACCAACAGCGCCCCCGAAAGTATCACCCGTTTGCTGGATATGGGTATGGATCCATTTAACTTTGCAGATGCCATTCTATGTATCATGGCACAGCGTCTGGTGCGGACCCTCTGTGCTGATTGCAAAAAAGAGTACAATCCTACCAAAGAAGAGTATGATGAACTGATCAGAGAGTACGGAGAGAAAGAATTTGAAAAAAACGGCAACTCCCCTTATTCCGATGATGTAACCCTTTTTAAACCGGTGGGATGCGAACTATGCAATAACACCGGCTACCGCGGACGAATGGGTATTCATGAACTGCTGGCCGGCAGCGATCCCATGAAGAAACTGATTCAAAACAGAGCGGAAATGAATGTCATCAGAGATCAGGCCATTGAGGATGGAATGACCACTCTTAAACAGGATGGGATAGAAAAAATTATGGCCGGTCACACCGATTTGCTGCAGGTGCGGAAGGTGTGCATTAAGTAGTTCATGGTTCATGGTTCATGGTTTATGGTTAGGACATAGTGAATTTTTATATTGTAGGCTTAAATACTTCCGCTCAATATCATTTCATGTTTCCTCTTTTTTCTTAAGGGCCTTTTTGAATTTTACCAGTTGGTCTTCGTATATTTGGCGGTCTTTAGGATTCATTTCCAGGGCGTGTTGTTCGGTAGTGATGGCTTCTTCTATGAGGCCGTTGGCGAAATAGCATTCCGCCAGGGTATCCCAAATGTGGGGTGCTTTTTTTATGGCAATGGCGCGCTTGGCCAGTTTCATAGCGCGTTTCGGGTTGTAGACGGGAGAGTCCGTTTCTGTAGCCAAGAGCCAGGCCAGATTATTTAACGTATCTGCATTTTTTGGACTTAGAAAAATTGATGCTTCATAAGCGGATGCGGCCCGTTCAATGTTTTTTCGATCGTAATAGACATTTCCCACCATCCAATACAGCACTGCATCTTCGGTTGTTTTTTCTTCTTTTTGATTCAAATAGGCTTCTAACACATTGACATTGAGATGTCGGCCGTCCTTGCCAAACACCATTTGATTCAACTGGAAGGAGACAAAAGCCAAAATCAGAATGGAGATGATAAAAATGGCAATGCTTTTCCCTACTTTGCGGTTATGATGGGATATCCATTGAGAGGACTGTTCGCATTGCCATAAATAGTCGATGCGTTGCTGAATGCTGAAGTGATGCCAATTGGGCTTGTCAGCAGGTTGACCGGAGCTGGCGACGATTTTGTCAAAGGTAGAGATCAAAGGACGAGCTGTTGGAAAAAGCTTGAATACATATAGATCCGCTTGGCGTTCGAAGTTGCGGATGAAGAATCCGAATATGAATCTGAAATAAATGATAATGCAGATCACAAGAGAGATACCGTAAAATACTTCGAGAGCTTTGAATGGATTGAATCGAAATAATCTAATTGCTTCTAAAAATGGTCCTTTCGAGAAAAGCAATAATTCCGCTACAGGGTAGGCGATGTAGGATATCAGCATAAATCCGATGAAAAAAAGGAGATACAGCATCAGGTGCTTGTGTTTGACGTGTCCGATCTCATGGGCAATGACTTGATCGACTTCATCAGGTTTTAACAGTTTGAGCAAAGCATCGGTCACCAGAATATAGCGAAACCGGGCAACCAATCCCATCACTCCGGCCGTAATCATGCGGCCGCCGAATATGGGCCAGTAAACAATGTCGGCGTACTGGACATCCGCCTTGCGGCATAGGGCCTCGATACGCGAACGATGCTCTCCCGGTTCAAGGGGGCGGCATCTCCAGAAGCGTTGAATCAATACGGGTGCCAAGATGGCCGCGACGATCAGAAAGAGCAGAAAGTAGACCGTTTGGCCCATGGGTGTGTCGATAAGGCGTTTGGGAAGCTCAAACGGCAGCAAGCGAATCAAGTCATTGATACCGAAAAGCAGGGTCCAGGGGATCAGTACAGGGACACTGAAGGCCACATTGGAATAGACATAGCTTTTAATGGAAATATCCGTTTGATAAACGGCCTTGTGAGCATCATAGGAAAACGTCCACATGAGCGCAAGATAACCCACAAACAGCAGCAGAAACATCAATGAATTCAGTGTGGGCAAAGTGGAAAACAGCGGCAAGGTATTTAAAAATGCAGGCAAATTCAGCCACCAGACATCAATACAGAGCATTATCAATGCTAAAACGGCACAGCGTGTTGTCAGCTGGCCGAAGCGGTGATCCAGTTTTGCCTGGGTATCCCATGCTACTTTGCGCAGCAGGTTTTGAAACAGCCTGCGGGTATAGAGCGCATACAACACCGATGCACCGATAAAAAAGAGCAGCGATTGAGAGAGCGAATACGGCAGCTCATCAGGCGCTTCGTAGAGCGACAGGATGAGCAGGGCGATGATAAAATAAATAAAATGTGCAAACATATATTGTTATAAAGAAAATAAATGGTTAGCGTCGGCGGTAATACCTCTCTTTTTCGCTGTAGATACAGCCGCAATACTGCTGGCGGTACATTCCCAAGCGCTTTGACGTGTCGACGCCTTCTTGCCATCCAGATCTGAAGTCCTGGTAATAAAAAGGAATTCCAATTTCCTGACCGACGGATGAACCGATGGATTGAATGGTTTCGTGGTTTTGGTACTTGCTATAGAGCAACGTGGTTGAAAAGGCGTCAAAGTTGCCGCGCTTGGCGATATGGGCTGTGGTGCGCAAGCGTTCCTGATAGCAAAAGAGACAGCGGTTTTTTTCCCGGTACACCACATTTCTCAGAAAATATTCAATGTCATAAGCATCTGAAATAATAAGTTTTAATGATATTTTATCAGCATAATCGGAAAGGGTTTGCCGGCGGCGCAGGCACTCAGTGTAAGGATGAATATTGCTGCCGTAGAAAAACCCCATGACATCATGCTGCGCATCACGCAATACTCTAACCGGATAAATACTGCATGGTCCACAGCAAACGTGCAGCAAGATCTTCATTGCCGGACTCCAAACAGTGCCGTTCCGATGCGCACCAATGTTGCGCCCTCTTCAATGGCCACTTCAAAATCGCCTGTCATTCCCATGGATAGATCCTTTAATTCAACCCCTAACCGGTTCTCCAAGCGATCGCGTAGATCACGCAAGGCCGCAAAATAAGGTCGGGCCTTCTCCGGCGCATCGAAAAAAGGCGGCATGGTCATGAGCCCTTGCAGATGCAGGTTTTCCAATGCCAGGACTTGTTCAACCAGTTCATGGGCCTGCTTTTCAGCAATACCCGACTTGGTTCGCTCTCCGCTGATGTTGACCTGAATGAGAATATGTTGTTTTTTTGATATCTTGCGGGCCTGCTTATCCATTTCGCGCGCCAGTTTGAGTGAATCCACGCTATGGATCAAATCAAACATGCGCACGGCATATTTGGCCTTGTTGCTTTGAAGATGGCCGATAAAATGCCACTGGGTGTCGAATTGACAAAGTGCGTCGAATTTTTCCCGTGCCTCCTGAATATAGTTTTCACCAATGATACTTGCGCCGGCTGCAATGGCATGGCCAATGGTTGTTACCGGCTGGGTTTTTCCTACCGCCACTAAACGGATCTCGTCGGGATTGCGGCCACAATCAATTGCGGCCTGAGAAATTCGTCGTAACACGTCAGAGATGTTTTTTTTAATGTGGTCTATTTTATCCATGAGGCACAATCCGGCGTCTACGGTTGAGAATCGGCAGGGTGCATGCGGATCACACCCTCACGAATTAAATGTTCGATGACTTCACACACCGGAAGTCCCACTACATTGGTATAGGATCCGCAGATGGACTTGACCAGAAAAGTGCCCAGGCCTTGTATGGCATAAGCGCCTGCCTTATCAAAGGGCTCATCTGTGTGAATATACCACTCAATTTCATTGGGCGAGAGTTGTTTGAAAGTGACATCCGTGCGAATGGCGTCGGTGAGGCATTTGGACAGCCGAACGCAGCAAATGGTAAATCCGGTATAGACTTGATGGGTCTGACCGCTCAGCCGTGTCAACATTTTTCGGGCGGCGTCTTTTCCTTCCGGTTTCCCCAGGATTTGGCCATCGATCAATACAATGGTGTCGGCGCCGATAACCCAGCGGTCTGGGTACCGGCCGGCGATGTCTTTGGCTTTGGCCGCTGATAGCGAACGTACATATAAGCCGGGTTCATTCATCGACATGCTGCTTTCATCAAAATTGCTCGGGACGACATCAAAATCAATTCCGGCTTGATTAAGCAAATATTTACGCCTCGGGGATTTGGATGCCAAGATCAGCTTGGTATGTTGAAAATCGTTGAGCATGACGCAAGTTCTATCAAATGGTGAAATTTTTGGCAAGACAGTGCATATTTTTGGCAAGGCGGCGCTGAGATGGATAAAAGACGCAATTGCCAGGCGGTGCGTGTTCCTGGATGATGAGTTTGCGGCACCATGTCAAATGGCGCCATCGACCTCTTTGACACAAAAATGGATATTTTTATTTACATCAACACTTGATGCCGGTAATCTGCCCATGCCGGCCAGCGATGGCTGGACAACAATGCATTGAATCTCAAGGAGAGAAAAATATGAAATTTACGCAGGTAGGGCCCAAATGGATTATCGCAGCCGTTGCTGCAGCTCTTTTTTTCCAATTAAACCCGGCGGTCGCTGAAAAAAAAGTGCCCGCCAAGGCTGCCGATATAAATGGAATAGCGATTCCCTACAAAGATTTTGAACATCAGCTGAATATGTTCAAACAACAAGCCCTTAAAGGCAAGGTCGGC
>JASFER010000049.1:0-28236 GCA_050124755.1 Desulfobacteraceae bacterium | reverse complement strand
AGCTTCGCCAAATCCCTGAGTATCGAGTTGGTCCGGCGCGCCACCGGCAAGCCGGAACTGGGCAAAACCGGGGTCATCAAGGACGGGGTGGATGCAGCTGTCAAACGCAGGTTTTATATGACGGTTATGATGGCCGCAGTGATAGCGATAGTGATCAATCTCGTATTGTTGCTCTATACTTTTTCTGCGGGAAAACAGGTTTTCAGTCAACGGTTTTCAGCCGATCAACTGAACGGTGAGGTGTTGTCGGAGCCCTTCAGGGTGAACAGTGACATCATCAAAATCATCTCTTATGCCCAGCCACGGCTGAACAACGAGTGGATGGCCCTGGATGTGGCCGTCGTCAGCGACCAGGAAGAAGTCCTGCACGTCTATGATGCGGGTATTTCCTATTACCATGGATATGAAGGCGGTGAAAAGTGGTCCGAAGGCAGTCAGAGCCAGTCCGCTTTTATTCAGGTTCCCCGGCCCGGGATCTACCGTTTGCTGGTGCATGCCGTCAGCGCACGTGGCAATATAAACCGGTCCACGAAAACTTCCCACGGCGTCATCATGCGGGTGGAGGATGGCGCCCGGATGCCGCACTTTTTTATCGGTGCCGCGGCACTGTCGGTTCTGATCCTTGTCGTTTCGATTTGGTCGTACAGCAAATGGAAATCGGGTGACGAGGACGACGAAGACGAATAGCGGTTTTTCTATGTTGATAAATATAGGCTTTAAGATAATTAATCTGGCAAGGCTAGAGGGAGGAATCTGTATTGTCATACCGCGACGACCGATAACGCAGTCCAAATTAATTATCTTAAAGCCTATCGATTGAGGGGCAATCGTTCATGCAATTCATAAAGATAGTCGTTTTCAGTATGTTGTTGGGGAGTACCGCGTTTGCCGGATATGCCACCTGGCGAAATTTCGGTGCACAAAAGTTTGAACACCCCCAAGGGATCAGCTTGCGCCAGGAGAGCGTTCGCGCGGGCTTCTTTCCTTACTACGGTCGCTATCGCACCCACCGCGGCGGCGGACTGTCGGGTGGGAAATAAGTTATGCCGTGCGGCATGTTGCCGAATAGCGTGATCATTTCACTTTACAGGATTCATTGCATGGTTTTGCAATAACGGAGGACAAATGAATATGGAAACCCATCTGGTTCAATTTGGTTTGACCATCGTCTATTCCATTGTCGGGCTGGTGTTTTTTGGACTTGGATATCTGTTGTTCGACAAAATAACGCCGTTTTCCGTACGGAAAGAGATCGAAGAAGACCAAAACATATCACTGGCCATCATCATTGGTTCCGTTATCGTTGGTTTGGCCGTCATCATTTCCGCAGCCATCACCTGATCTCATGCACCATTCCGGAACTGCGACATATTCACCGCCCATGGTGGTGCTGCTCGGTTCGGTGTTCGTCGTGGCGGCCTGCGGCCTGGTGTATGAACTGGTGGCCGGGGCCGTTTCCAGCTACCTGTTGGGAGACGCCGTCACCCAGTTTTCACTGGTCATCGGTGTATTTCTCTGTGCCATGGGATTGGGAGCCTATATCGCCCAGTTCATTCGCCGCGGGCTGCTCAAGGCATTCATTGAAATCGAAATCTGGATCGGCCTCATCGGCGGATTGAGCAGCATAGTCATGTTTACCGTCAGCGCCTTGGCCGGCTCCCTATTTCAAGTCGTCTTCTTTTGTATCTGCATTGCCATCGGAGGGCTCATCGGCATTGAAATCCCGCTGTTGATTCGCATCATCAAAGAATATCAAGGGGTTTCAGCGACGCTCAGCCGAGTTCTGGCCCTTGACTATATCGGCGCTCTGGCCGGCTCGGTCCTTTTTCCCTTTCTGGTCTTGCCCTATCTGGGGCTGAGTCGGGCGTCGGTGGTTTTCGGCGTCATGAATCTGGCCATTGCCGGTGCCGGCGTGGCCATACTCAAAGGCCGTCGCTGGTGGATCGTACTGCGTCTTGCATTGTCCATGCTCGTGTTGCTGGCGGCACTGGTGTTTTCCGCACGGTTGGTCGGCTATATGGAGGATATGCTCTACCAGGACGAGATCGTTTTTACCCGCACCACACCCTATCAGCGTATCGTTCTGACCCGCTGGCGCGACGATATAAGGCTCTATCTCAATGGGAACATCCAGTTTTCGTCGATCGACGAAGCCCGATATCATGAAGCCCTGGTGATACCCGCCATGGAAGCCTGTCCATTTGCCCATGAGGTGCTTATTTTAGGAGGCGGCGATGGTATGGCCGCCCGGGAAGTACTGAAATATCCCGGGGTGGAACGCATCCAACTGGTGGACATCGATCCTGCAATGACGACATTGGGCCGGACCCGTCCGGAACTGGTGGCTTTAAATCATCGTGCCCTGTCGTCTACCAAGGTCAGCATCCACAACCGTGATGCTTTCAAATATTTAGAAGAGAGCCGGGCGTTTTTCGATGTCATCATCGTCGATTTGCCCGACCCCAGCAGCGAAACGCTCTCAAAATTGTATTCGCGTTCCTTTTATCTGCTGTGCCTGCGCCGTCTGTCCGCCGATGGTGTGTTGGTTACCCAGGCCACATCGCCCTTTATGGCGCCCGAAGCTTTCTGGTGCATTGCCGCGACCATGGGGGCCGCCGGAACGGACCGGCAGGATCTGCCGCAGCTGAAACCCATACCGTACCATGCGCACGTACCATCGTTCGGTGAATGGGGATTTGTCATGGCCAGCCGCAGGCTGGTGGAGCCGCGCCGCCTGCGCCCCTCGGTTCCGACACGCTTTTTAAACCAGGAGGCGTTGGCGGCCATGTTCGGTTTTGGCCGCGACATTGGGGCCAGTGGCGGGGTTGAGGTCAATCATCTGGACCGGCCGGTGCTGCATATATATTACCAGCGCGGCTGGAGCCGTCACAATCAATAAGCCTGGAGATGTTTATCTTGGCGCTATCGCAAAAGCGTTATAGAATAGGGTAAGCTTCACAAGGATAATGGGGGGATCTGATACCCTACCAAGGAGGCAGTGAAATGGGTATTTTCGACAAGATAAAAGGCCAATTCATCGATGTTATCGAGTGGGTGGACGATACCAACGACACACTGATCTGGAAGTTTCCGCGATATGATAACGAAATCAAAGCCGGTGCTCAATTGATCGTCCGTGAAAGCCAAATTGCGGTTTTCATGCATGAAGGCGAATTCGGAGATGTCTTTGGCCCGGGACGCTATGAGCTGACCACCCAGAATATCCCGGTGCTGACCACGCTGAGAAGCTGGAAATATGCTTTCAACGCCCCCTTTAAGTGCGACATCTATTATGTGTCCACGCGTCAGTTTACCGACTTGAAATGGGGCACCAAGAATCCGATTATGATGCGGGATGCCGAAATCGGCCCGCTACGATTGAGAGCGTTTGGTACCTACTGCATCCGGGTATCCGATCCCAAGCAGTTCATTACCCAAATTGCCGGCACCGACCCCAACTTTGGGACCGACGAAATCACCGCACAGCTGCGCAACATTCTCGCCAGCCGGTTCGCCGATGCCCTGGCCGAAGCAAAAATCCCCGCCCTTGACCTGGCCGCCAACTACAATGAGATGGGGGATCTGCTCAGAAATGCGCTTGCGGGTGAATTTGACGACTACGGCGTCGAATTGACCAAGTTTTTGATCGAAAACATCTCGCTGCCTCCGGAGGTCGAAGAGATCCTCGATAAACGATCCCAGATGGGGCTGGTGGGGGACATGAATCAATACACCCGGTTTCAAACCGCCAACGCCATCGGCGATATGGCTCAAAATCCAGGCGGCGGGGGCAACATGATGGGGGTGCTGGCCGGTGTGGGTATGGGTAATGTGGTTACCGGAGCCATGCAGCAATCCACCGGGCAGGCCCAAGCGCCGCCGGCTGGACCGCCGCCGCTGCCCCAGGAGCAATGGTACGCCGGCATTGGTGGAAAGCGGGTCGGCCCCTTATCGGTGGAACAACTCCAGAACCTGATTCAGCAGGGGCAGGTGACCAAAGAGACCCTGCTGTGGAAGCAGGGTATGGATGATTGGGCGGCGGCCCGGACCATACCGGAGGCATCCGGGCTGTTCGATTCAGAGCCGCCGCCTTTGCCGCCTGAAGCGTAATGACCACCCGACATGAAGATATGCATTTTAAGGAAAGCAGACCATGAGCGTTCGTAGCGCGGACGTGCCCGCATCGGAAGATAACGTTGATCTCGCCAATCGGCGCAATATAAGAGCCGCCGGTACACATGCCATCATCGAACTCTATCATTGCCCATTTGCCTTGCTGGATGATGAGGCGCACGTCCGAAACACCATTCGCCAGGCAGCTGAAGCCGCAGAGATCCACTTGTTGAAACTGACCAGCCATGGTTTTTCTCCCCACGGTGTTACGGCCTTGGGGTTGCTGGCAGAATCCCATATATCCATTCATACGTGGCCCGAGATCGGATATGCAGCCGCAGACATGTTTACCTGCGGAAAGCAATATCCGGCTGTGGCCGCAACTGAATTGTTGGTGAGACGATTCCGGGCGGGGAGGCACAGCGCTCAGTATCTTGTCAGGGGCGAACGGCTACTGACACAGGATGACGATCACTAGAAGCGGTTTCTAAACAGGAACGCTTTGCGGCAATGGTTTCCATGGGAGCAACAATTTCCAGTTCGGGTTGTCCGGTGGCCGGGTGCGCTCACCGCACCAGTGCTTTCTATCTTATCGTGATGTTGTGTGCGGTGATATGGCTCCAGGCTTGTCAATCTACAAATCCTGCTGCAAAAGGCGCAGCACAGAACGCCAATCCTAAAATCCCCGATGAAGTCCTGGCGCGGCAAAAGGAATTTACCGCAAATAATCCCGTTATCGCGTCGCGGTATGGTGCATTGGAAATGGCCGTTCGCATGGCGACGGTAAATGAGTTGCCGCCGGACATGTCCAAGTTGATGGGGTTGTTTACCGCCGAAGGTGCCGGGAGCATCGGCCTGGCCTTCGCCTACCCGACAATGTTTTCAAGTGCACTGGTCGTAGGGGGTGCTTTTCTGATTCCCGGGGGCGCTTATTTTTACTTCCATGAAAAAAACGTTTGGGAGGCCATCAGCGGGGCGATGAGCAGCGCGGAGCTGACACGCGAGATTTCAGATGCAATGCAAGATCGTTTGCAGACATACTTCGATCCGGAGGGCGCACCGGAACTGAGCATTGAAATCATTGTCCAGGCTTTCGGACTGGTAAAAAGCCAGGCGGGCTTTCAGCATTGCCTTGTCATGTCGGCAGCGTGTATCATCGGCAAAGATGGTCAAGAGATCGAAAGCAATCAAATTAGAATCACGCAAGAAGGTCGAAGTGAAGATGCCCCGCCGCCCCAGTGCGCCCGGCTCGATGGCTTTGCCGAGCATGATGCCCGGTTGTTAAAGATGCACTTATATGAGACGCCCCGGGTTCTGGGGGTAATGGCAATCGATCGATTATTCGGAGCGAGGCAGCCTTGAAAAGATTGATGATGTTATTTATATTGGTTCTGCTCTCCGCCTGTACGTATCACGCAGGACCCGACGGGCCGGTCACACCGGTGAGTTATCCGATGCCGCCCCATCGTAACGCCGACTCTATCGGCATTCTTCGGCGTCTGGCCATCATGCCCATGGACATCATTCCCCTTTCAGGTCCCAACTCCTCGGAGCCTGATTTAACCCGAAGAGCCGTTAATTACGAAACCGAGTGCGCGAATTACCTCAGCAGCGTAAAGGGTTATGAGGTCGTTCTGGCCAGAAACGTTGAAAACGATTGGCGGCAATGGCTGTCCGCCGAAGATGGCTATGGCAGTGATCGTGAAGCCTACCGCAAATGGCGCAGCGGTGCTGAACAAGAACGCACGCGATCGGTTGTCGGGAAAATCGGTCGCGCCATGCAGGTCGACGGTATCATCGTCATGCGGATGAAGGAAAGAAAACCCTGGAATGCCTTTGACGGCATCCTGAATATCGCCCTGATGAACATACCGCTGGTGGTGCTGATGAGCAAATCCAACATTGGTGCCTATATATTCGAAACCGACTCGGGCCGGATGGTCTGGCGCACCGAGCAGTCGACTTTCGGAAGCGAAGAGATTTCCTATGGACGTGCGCTGACCGGTCTCTTTTTCGACATGGAGAACGCGGTGCCCCGGCAACTGATCGAATAAGGGGGCATCCGGCTTTGCATCGAAGCGGTGGGTCAGGGATTGGAACAGGCGGCAAGATCCTTAGACACTGACTCCCTATTTAAAATGTGAGGACGCTTTTTTAAACGCTTTGCTCAGCGCTTTCCAGGCCTCTTCAGCACCTTCCTTGACATCGAACCAGGCATTTTCACCGGCGACGTCCAGGTCGACCATTTTTTCCTTGAGCTCTTTTCGCAGCTTCTGCAACTTCACCATCTCATCTTCAAATGTCTTTCTTGCATCGGCGCTGAGGTGCTGCGCTTTGGCTTCGAACTTGTCGCGTTCAATGCTAAAGCGATGATTGAGCTCATCGAATTGTTTTTTCATCTTCTTGATAAATTCTTCTTTGTCCATTACGCCTCCGGAATGTTTCAAGGTGATCTTTTGCCAGCTCAAGGTATTCGTCCACCGACAAATCCAGTACTTCTATAATCTCTTCTGAAAACGTTTTTTTCAGTACTGCCGGCGTGCCGGCTAACAGCTGGAAAGGTCCGGCCGTCTGACCTTCTTTGACAACCGCACCGGCTGCAATGACGGTTCCGGTTTTTAGATGCGCACCGGAAAGGATGACGGCATTCATGCCGATGAGGCAGCTATTCTCGACGTTACACCCATGCACCACGGCATTATGGCCCACCGTAACGTGATCTCCGATGAGGGATGGTTTGTCCAAATCCGTGTGGATGGTACAGTTGTCTTGAACATTGGTGTTGGCGCCAATGCGAATGGAGGCTAGATCGCCGCGCAGCACGGTTCCGTACCAAATGCTGGCACCCGAAGCAATTTCAACGTCTCCAATGATGGTGGCGTTGGGAGCGATAAATACGCCGGGGGCGATGATGGGGCGCTTGTCTTTGTATGGCAGAATCATCTGCGGCATCCTTTTTAGAGATTTGCAGCCGCTTTGAGGCGGAGTTGGGCGCATCATAACCAATTGGAGCAAAAAGAGACAAGCCTTAAAATACGCCGGCAAATTTTGCTTTACAATTGCCGTTTGCAGGATTTAATTTAGTTTTCAAAATGCCGATAATTGTTCACATGACTGTTCAATGGTTTTTAATGGAGCCAGGTTGAGACTACAACGGCGTTATACCTTTATTTATCGGGCATTTACCATTGCCGGGCGAAATTTCATATCCGATGATTGTACCACCATATCTTCATCCATCTCTTTCGTGTTTTTGCTGGCCATCATCCCCTTTTCAGCGCTTTTTATGTTTATTCTCAGTATGTTGCAAGATATGTTCCTTCCGGAAATCTTTCCCGACGATCTGGTGGGCCTTATGGTTGAAGACATCAACCGATTGATTCCATTCGTCTCTAAAGCATGGGTTCAAACCCATCTGGTGGATTCAGTGGGATTGGGGTCGTTTACCACCATCAATTTAGTGATGCTTCCCATTATCAGCGGGCTGCTGTTCAAGACCCTGGATGAGGCCTTTCGTAAAATATTCAACATGCCCAAACGCAAGCTGTTGACCGGCCAGGCCGCCTATGCCGCCATGAGCATCTTTGCCACCGTGTTCTTTTTCATGTTCAATTTTGTCTGGACCCTTGCCTCGGACGCCACTTGGCAGTTGCAGCAATCCGTGGAAAAGGCGACCTACTTAAGCGATTTGTATAGCCAGGCATTGGATTATTTTTCATTGTCCCAGATCAACCTGGTGTCCTGGCTCATTTTGGTTTTGTTTTTCCTCACCACGGTTAAGGTGTTTTTAAACACGCACATCAAGCTTCTCCATCGGTTGATGGCCGGTGCGCTTTTTGGTGTGCTATGGATTGCGGCGCGGGAATGCTTCGGGCTGTATATTCAAAATGTGGCCCGCATCAACGTCCTCTTCGGTTCCCTGGGATCTGTGTGTATCGTGCTCTTGTGGGTTTATTACTCGTCTGTGGCTTTGCTTTATTCTGTTGAATTTATGTATGTTTTGCATGGCGGGCCATATAAGCTCTGGGATCGCGATCCGCGCACGGCCAAACCTTGATGGGTTGTTTTCAAACCGGGCGCTATGTCCCGCCTGAAGCGGGATGACAATTCAAAAATGATTTAAAGATCAGTCGGGATTTTTGAAACCACTTCTATCGAGAGTCAATTAAGTGGCCGTTACATTCAGTTTTTTGACTCGCCAGTGCCCTTGCCAGGTCTTCAGCAGCTCTTGAAGCGAGCTCGGATTTACATCGCCGGCCGCGTATTATGACTGGCGATGGGAATCTGCTTTGTTGGACCGCACCTGTAAAGGAACCGGCTTAAAGGCACGCCATGCGGCCCTTTTTGCCGTTCGAAGGGACGCATTTGCCGGGTTTGATTTCATTTTGGAGGCATGTTTTCTGCAAGGATCCATGAACAGGGCGTCGATATGCTCCCATTTGATCCGGGTTATGGCATGAAAAATGCATTTTTGTACCCGAACAACAAACCTAAAGGATGCATGGCCATGGGTATTCAAAATCTGTTTGGTGGAAACTTCCCGTTGCTTGAAAAGTCGCTCTCATTAAGAGCCCGGCGGCAGGAATTGATTGTGTCCAATATTGCTAATGCCGATACGCCGCAGTACAAATCTTTTGACATGGTCATCGAAGACGAACTTCAAAAGACCAACGGAAACTTTCGGCAAGTACCTCTTGAAAAAACGGATCCAAACCATTTATACCGGCGCGGCGCGGGAGTGGATCAGGTGACGATTCATAAAAACGAGTCCAATGATCTGTCGCTGCGCGGTGATGGGAACACTGTGGACATGGAGACGGAAATGGTCAATTTGTCCGAAAACGCCTTGATGTACAAGGCCTCGGCCCATATCGTGAGCAAGATGTTTACCGCTTTAAGAACGGCCATTAACGGCGGGAAATAAACCCTTTCAGAAGCCTTTCACTGTACCGCATTTCCGGTGGGCGGAATTGGAATAGGGCCCGCCCGGAGATGGATGGACACTATAATAAGGAGTTTTAATGATGCGTAACCTCATAATTCAAAACAGCATGCGCCCGATCCAGGACCTTGCCAAAAATGATCTCAAAGTCGAAAAGCCGGCGGATGGGTCATTTGGGAAAATGATTTCCCAGGCCATTGACGACGTCAACAATCAGATGGCCGACGCTTCTAAAGCAGCGCAAGAGTTGACCGAGGGAAAGAACAAAGACATCCATGGCACCATGATCGCTATGGAAAAAGCATCGATTTCATTTCAGTTGCTCACCCAGGTTCGTAACAAAATCATTGATGCTTACAAGGAAGTGCAAAGGATGAGCCTTTAAAATTTCTATTTTGAATCGCTAAGGGGACTCCACTGGATGGCTTGATTTTTGAAATCAATGGTATATTTGAGTCCCTTGATAAAATTCATTCCCAACAGACCGTTGTAATCCCTGTCTGCGGTCCCTTGATATTCGATAATATCGGCCCGCAAGTTTTCCTTTTTATGAGGTCCCACCACGACGTAGTTTAACACAGTGGTTTTGGTCATGATTTGAAGGCCGCCCACCCCCCTGCCCTGCGACTCTTGATATTCCTCGATACCCAATTGATCCGCCACATTCTGATGAAGGACAATACTGCTGGCGCCCGTATCAAATAGCAGTGTCGTTTGAATCTCATTGCCGTTGTATGCCAGTGTGACCGGAACGAAGACTTTGTTTTCTTTGATAATGATCTTCGTACTTGGCAGAGCCGTCCTTTGGGGGATTTTCTTTTTTGGGAGGGGTTCGATAACCACCATCTCCCCCTTTTCGCCGGGCCTGAAAACATGTATTTCATCCAGTAGATGAGCTGGTTCCGATGGATGTTCACCGGCATGCGGATTCGCTTTCCAAAGCAATGCATGGTTGTGGGGTTTAAGGATGGCTTTGAGACCGGCTTCCAATGGTCTGTTTTTAAAGGAGGCGGTAATGGGGGGATTTATGGCAGGGTCCATGCGCACACCAATATCGTAATCAGCGGCAAGTTGCTTCAGCAGGTCCTGCATGGGGACCTTAATGGCTTCCACGGTCAACCGGTTATTCTTAATCTCGATTTGAAAGGCATGGCAGGGTGCGTATATAAAGATAAGCAAAAGCACTGACAGTGCCGGTTTGGTCCAAGGAAGCAATGGTGTGCTGATCATTTGAAGGCCTCTGATAATGGGTGCCGAGCTGAGCTGCGGCGCGTTGTCCAAGGATATTTACCACATGGGGTCATGATATGGAAATAGGACATTTACCTCTGGTATTGAGCGCCCCGGCTTGTTATGAATGTAATTATAATAGAAAGTTTTGCATCCTATTCCATTACAATGGCATACAGGAGGTTAAATACCCATGGAAAGGCTGCGCGTGTTTGCCGGCAATTCAAATTCGGCTTTAGCCAAAGAGATCTGCACTTACATCGGTATTGAATTGAGTCCTCTGGAAATCTCACGATTCTCCAATGACAATCACTTTGTTCGGGTGCTGACCAATGTACGGGAACGCGACGTGTTCGTTGTGCAGTCCTTTACCGCGCCGGTAAGCAATCACATCATGGAGCTGTTTATTATCATGGATGCGCTGCGCAGTGCATCGGCCAAACGCATTACGGCGGTCATTCCATACTTTTCCTATGCCCGTTCAGACAAAAAGGATGCGCCCAGAATATCCATCACCGGTCGCTTGATGGCCGATCTGATCAAAGCCGCCGGTGCTGACCGTGTACTGACCATGGACCTGCATTCCGATGCCGTTCACGGTTTTTTCAGCATGCCGGTGGATCATCTTACGGCGGCCCCCCTGATTGCCGCTCACATTAAGGAGACCAGGGATCTGTCCCAGGCGGTGGCGGTGGCCACCGATGCCGGCGGCGCCAAACGGGTGGGCAAATTTGCCGCTCACCTCAACGTCCCCATGGCTATCATCGACAAACGGCGTATGGGCGACACCGAAGTTGTGCAAGGATTGGTTGTGGGGGAGGTCCAAGGCAAAGACGCCATCATTTTCGACGATGAAATCTCCACGGGGGGCACCCTTGTGGCCACTGCCCAAACGTTGCGCGATGCGGAGGTTCGAAGCATGGTGATGGGCGCAACCCATCCGGTGCTTTGCGGAAACGCCCCGGCCAATCTGGCCGCATCAAAAGTCGATCAATTTGTCGTCACCAATACGGTCCGGGTGGATGAAACCAAACAGATGGACCGTCTTGATGTGATTTCCGTGGCTCCCCTGATGGCCGAGGCCATCAAACGCATTCACACCGGCGAAAGTGTGGGGGCATTGTTTAAATCCACTTAGAAGCGGTTTCAAAACCTCCCCTCGAGCCTTAACTCAGTGTTGGGCGACAGATTTAAATCCTCGAAATAGCGGACTATTCCTCCGGTTTAAATCTGTCGCCCGCCTTGATTTCAGGCCCGATTGAAGATTTTGAAACCGCTTCCGGGGGAAGTTATCGAATACCGTAGGCCTTGGGGATCTCTGAGCGCTCAGGGATAATCGGCCTGGGAATATTGGTCGCAAATGTGTGAACATGTGCCCTGTGATGCTTCAGTGGCCGGTGATGCTTCAGTGAATAGATGCTGTGGGGGGTGTGCCGCTTCACCCTGTCGTACCTCTTGAGGTTATAATGGTATGGCTTGCGAAATCTTTTATCGGTACCGAGTTTTTTATAACGTCGGTGATATGGTGCGGGGTGGATAATAATAAGCTCTTTTGCGCTGCTTTGAATTTGCATTGCGGCTTGGGCTTCATTTTCAGCTGTTATGGCGGCCTGCCGGGCCGTTTCGGCCGCCGCTTCGGCCTGCGCCCGGCTCTGTGCCACCTCAGCCGTCAGTTCTTCCACCCTGTCCAGGGCTTGGTTTAACTTGCGGTTGGCTTCCTCCAGTTGGACCTCTGTTTTCGCCTGCCGGCGTATGGCCTCACTGTCTATGGTTGATCGACGATGAGATTGGTTATTTTCGGTTGATAGGGTTTGAGGCCCGGGTTCCGGTTCTCGCATGTAAAGGGCCGCCGTTGGCGGTGCCGTTTGATTGCTGAAGTGGATGACGCCCTCGTCATCCTGCCAGGAATAGATATCGGCTTGTGCAACAGATATGGCCATAAAGGTTACGGCCATCCATATCGCGGCGGACCCCAAAAACTTGTGCTCCATCCATGCAATCTTCATTTGGTCACCTCATATAACTATAGACGCGGGCAGGGGCAAAAAGTTTACGGTCTCTGTTTAGCAAATAAGTTTGAGATGGGTGGATCTATTGTGACGGTCGTTGGTCACTGAGAATGTTGCTTATGGTCTTACAGAGTTCCTCAATGCGGAAGGGTTTGGAAACAGCGGCCGCAAATCCGAAACGGGAAAAATCAGCCATCACCGGGTCTGTGGAATATCCGCTGGAAACGATGGCCCTGGCTTGCGGATCAACCGCCAGCAATTTGCCAATGGCCTCCTTGCCGCCCATGCCGCCGGGAACGGTTAAATCCATGATCACCACATCGAAGGCGTTTCCATTTTGTTTGGACGCCGTGTAAAGATCCAGCATTTCCTGTCCGTCTTTGGCCGAGGTGATCTTGTAGCCTGCTATGGTCAGGAGATCCCGAACGACTTCCCGTATCATTGGCTCATCATCCATGAGCAGGATGTTTCCCGATCCGGCGGGCATTTCCGGTCGCAAGGTCGGTGTTGTGAAAATTTCCTTTTCAGAAGCAGGAAAATAAAGCGTAAAAACAGTCCCACGGCCTGGATGGGAGTCCACTGTGATGTGGCCGCCATGCTTTTCCACAATTGAGTAGCAGGTGGCCAATCCCAAGCCGCTGCCATTTTTCTTAGTGGTGAAGAAGGGATCGAAAATGCGTCCTAGAATAGTTCTGGGAATGCCGACACCGAAATCCTGCAACTCAATTTTGACATAACATCCATCCTGTAGCGGTAGTGCCGATTCACCCGGCAATTCAACATTTTCAATACCGGCGCGAAGAACGCCGCCGTCAGGCATGGCCTGGACGGCATTGAGCACCAGATTGTTGATCACCTGACCGAATTGCCCTTCATCCGCATCGACTGTCCAAATATCTTCCGTTGGGCAAAATTCCAACCCGACATTGGAGCCGCCCAGGGAAAACATGGCTGAATCGTATAGGAGCTGATCTAATCGGACGGTTTTCTTAACGGGCTCACCGCCTTTGGAAAAGGTGAGCAATTGTTGCGTAAGATCTCTGGCCCTGAAGGCCGCCTTTTCCATTTCTGTCAATTTGTCCAACACTTTACGATTCTGTTCCGCATATCGCTTGGTCAGTGCAATGTTGCCGATAACGGCTGTCAGGATATTGTTAAAGTCATGGGCGATGCCGCCGGCCAGTACACCAATGGATTCCAGTTTTTCCACCCTGAGCATCTCTTCCTGCATGCGACGCTTTTCGGTAATGTCGCGGAATACAAGGACGACGCCGATGGCCTTGTCGTCTCTGTCCAAAATGGGGGCCACGCTGCTGGCGATCAGGCGCTCTGAGCCATCACGGGATATGAGAATGGACTGTCCCGGAACAGCAGTAATGCGCTTTGTTTGGATAATGCCGGATATGGGATTGGACAGCCGGCGCCGTGAATTTTCATCCAGGATGGTGAATACTTCTTCTATGGGATGCCCTGTGGCATAATCTTCTTGCCATCCCGTGAGCATTTCTCCAACAGGATTGATCAGCAGCACGCGGCCGTCCACATCCGTGGTGATTACGCCGTCACCAATGCTTTGAAGGGTGACCGAGAGATGTTCTTTTTCGGCGGCCAATCGATCCTGATACCATTGCCGCTCAAGGGTGTTGTAAAACAGTTCCGCCACCCGCTGGAGCAAAGCCACTTCCTCCTGGGACCAAGGTCGTTTTTGGCCGGCATCGATTCCCACGAAGCCGCGCAATTGACCGCCATAGGTCATGGGAACCCTGATAACCGATTGAAGCCCCCTGGCTTTCCACAATTCCTTCTCATATGCCGCGTCTTGAGGCAATGCTTCGATGGCGGGTGCCAGGATATGGCCTTTTTCCTCAAGCTGCGTCACAAACCAGGACAGGTTGTCTAACGAGAGTCCGAATATATTGTCGGTTTGCGGTGCAATACCTTGTCGGCACCACTCATGGGTTTGGCCGACCAAACGCTCTTCAAGAGAGAATTCTCCGACATAACTGCGGTCGGCACCTGTGTATTCCCCTATCTTCTTCAATGCTTGCAGAAAGGCCCGATCAATTTTTTTGGCCGCAGACAGGTGGAGAAATTGACGGGAAATATCGGATATGAGTTGCTCCTGATCGATACGCCGGCTCAGTTGACGGGTCATGGCATGGAAAGCGGCGGACAAAGTGCCGATCTCATCTTTGCGATGGAGTTTGGCCACCTCACGGTGATCGCCGCGTCCGATGCGTTCAGCCTCTTTGGCCAACATGTTCAAAGGGGCCGTTAATCGGCGGGCCAGTATCATTGAAACAAGGGCCATCATGACCAGGGCCGCCAGGCCGGCGCCCACGATATAAGAGCGCATTCGATTGGCTTCGCCATAAAGCTCGCTTTGAGGGGCGCTGGCCATAATAAACCAATCCCACGGCGAAAAGTATTTGTATGCGGCCAGCATCATCTCTTGCCGGCCTTTATGAAGGCACTTCCCGCTCATGTGACCGGCCATCTGTTGAAACCACGGCAGGGCGTTTACCTCATTTCCAATTAGATTGGAGTTGGGGTGTACCACCACCATGCCTTGGGCGTCAACCACCCATACGTAGCCGTTGATCCCAAGGGATATCATGTTTATGGCCTCAGCCGCGTGGGCCTTTGCTTTAATCACGTTGGCCTCGATTTTCTCCAAACCGTATTTGCGCAGCACGGCTACATCTTCCGAAGCTATTCGTGTGGCATCGGCCAGTTTTGTGGCCAGCAATTTTTCCGCCAAATTGCTCATGGCATTTTTGGATAGGTAAAAAGTCAGGCTGCCCACCAGCACAATTCCGGTAAATATGAGCGGTAGCGTGTTGAACAGGATGCGCTGGTAGATTTTCACGGTTTCATCCCTTGATCAAACTCTGGATAAACGGTCATGGTATGGTACACGACATCGGCGTTTTTAAGGACTTCGAAGGGGATGTCGATTTGCAATTGTTTGGCTCGGGCCATATTGATGGTGATGCGGTTGGCTACCGGATCAACAATGGAGATGTTGGCCGGGTCTTCTCCCCCCAAGATGCGGGCGCCAATGATACCGGCATTGACTCCCTGTTGTACCATGTCCACGACAACGCCGCATAAAAATCCTTCTTCCGCTAAAATATCCAGATAGGCTATGCCGGGTCGTTTGTTGTTTTCTAACAGCCATCGAACGACTTTTTCCTGGGGAACATGCTGCCCGTTACGGTCCTCAAATGTCCATGGCAGGAACATCACAACGGCGTCGACGCGATTCTGGTAATCAAGAATCGTTTTTTTCATCTCTTCATAGTCGTCCGTGAACATTTGCTTAATGATCTTCATGGGAACATTGGAGAGGGCGGCTTTGTCGCCGGCGGCACGCAGCATTTGTTGAGAAAGAATACTTTTATCCGAAAGAAATAAGGCGGACTTGGCTCCGGGAAGTATTTGATGAAGCAGATTGAACCCTGAAGCAATGGCTATTCGTTCCAGTACTCCGGTTACGTTGTGCCCCGGTCGATCCAAGGTATCGGCCAGCGGCGCCCGTTGGGTTGGCGTGACCCATCCATAGTCCGGATCCGTCACAAGCAGATTGATGCCGCCAAACACAATAGGCACATCCGTATCCAGTAGCTTTGCGCCCACATGTCGCAGCGCATCATCATCCATAATGAACAATACATCCGGATGGATGGCATAAATCTGATTGAGCAAAGGAACCGCGGCGGCTTCCATCTTTACGGCTGTCTTATTGATGGTTTTGGTGTTCATGTAAAGGCGGGTAATATCGATGTTTTGCCCCTCGATATACCCCATGGCCTCCAGTCCATCGGCGATACCGCGGTTTTCATCTTCAACAGCCCACCACCCTTGGCGGTAGCTGAATAGAATGACCGCATGTTTTTTTCCCGAAGCGGCTGATCCGGCATCCGGCCATGCGTGGGCGGCCAATACACAGATCAGCAGGCCGGATACCAGTAAGTTGGGGATTAATTCTTTAGTGAAGATGGAGGGCAATGATAGCAATGTATGATGCCTTAGCGAAATATTGAGCGTACCGAATAATCCAAATCCATATCAAATCCAGATGCAACATACCGATAATGAAATAAAATAGATCGCATGTCAATCTTCCAAAGTTTTCTATACCCTTGCGATGTCGG
The DNA here is from genome assembly GCA_050124755.1 of Desulfobacteraceae bacterium. GTDB lineage: Bacteria > Desulfobacterota > Desulfobacteria > Desulfobacterales > Desulfosarcinaceae > JARRKU01. Next base: position 11,785 of record JASFER010000049.1, on the reverse strand, counting down.
TCACCAACCTTGCAATGTGTGCGAAAATATTGTTTACACAGGCGTAGTTCATCAAAACCTCAGGAATCATCGGTTCAATCGCATGAATCTTATTTTGCTGATCATTGTGGGCGTGGCCTTTGTTTTCGCCGGTTGGCAGCAAATTGCATGGATACCTGCCGAAGGCCAAATTGCCCCCATGGCGGCGTTGTCCAAGGCAATGATCGATTCCGCAGCCGGGGCTGTCGAACTGGCTATCGGTTTAGTGGGGGTGATGACCTTGTTCCTGGGCCTGATGAAAGTTGCCGAGGCCGGGGGCATGCTCAATATCTTGGCCCGCCTCATTCGGCCGCTGATGGTGCGGTTATTTCCCGATGTCCCTTCTGACCATCCGGCTATGGGGGCAATGATTCTTAATATGTCGGCCAATGCGCTGGGGCTTGGCAATGCAGCCACCCCATTCGGCATTCGGGCGATGCAGGAACTGGACAGCCTCAATCCCGATAAAGGCACCGCCACCAATGCCATGGCGCTGTTCCTGGCGATTAACACCTCGTCGGTGACGCTGCTGCCCACCGGAGTGATCGCCCTGCGGGCGGCGGCCGGTTCCACCGATCCGGCGGCCATTTTGCCCACTACGCTGTTTGCAACCATCGGATCGACGACCTTCGCCATCATTGCCGCCAAACTGTATCAACGCTGGGTGCCGGTGAAACCGTTTGCAAAGGAGAATATTCCTGAGGTTGTGCATGGCGATAGTGTCACGACGGATTCGCCGGTGCATCAAGACGATGGGGAGGCCTACCCCCTGTGGGTCAGCTTGTCGGCGCTGTTGATGTTGGTGGCTTTTATTCCCGTCGTCGTGCTTTACGGCCGGGCCATATCCCCGTGGATTGTACCCGGTCTAATGGTGTTTTTCCTGGCGTTTGGTGCAATGCGGCGCGTGCGGGTGTATGAAGTGATGGTAGAGGGCGGAAAAGAGGGGTTTCAGGTGGCGCTGCGCATCATTCCCTATCTGGTGGCTATTCTGGTGGCGGTGGCCATGCTGCGCGCCAGCGGTGCCATGGATGTGCTGGTGGGGATTCTGGGTAAGGTTACCGGCAGTGTGGGGCTGCCTGCTGAAGCGCTTCCCATGGCGTTAATGCGGCCGCTTTCCGGGTCGGGGGCCTACGGCATTATGGCGGCCATTATCAATGATCCCGCCATCGGGCCGGACAGCTACATCGGCTATTTGGTCTCAACTTTGCAAGGGTCGACTGAGACCACATTTTACGTGCTGGCGGTCTATTTTGGAGCGGTGCAGGTCAAACGCATTCGGCATGCCATGGCGGCGGCGCTTACCGCTGATTTGGCCGGCATCGTTTGTGCCGTGTTGGTGTGCCGTTATTTGTTTGACAGCTAGTTATACCCATTTCAAATGAATCAGGCGGTCGATTGAAACCTTTGCGCGTCACTTTTCTGCTCTGCACCGTTGAAGTTCTGGGTTTGGCAGGTTTGGCGACCTTCCCGTCTTTATTGCCGTTTTTCAAACAAAATTGGGCCTTGTCCAATACCCAGGCCGGTTGGCTCAGCGCCATATATTACGGGGCATATGTGGTCTGCGTGCCTGTGTTGACCGCGCGGACGGACCGGCAGGATGCCAAAAAAATATTACTGTGCAGCCTATTCATCGGTACTGCTGCGGCCTTAGGCTTTTCCATGGCAGCATCGGGTTTCTGGTCGGCTTTGTTTTGGCGGTTTTGGGCCGGTGTGAGTCTCGCCGGCATTTACATGCCCGGTTTGAAGCTTTTGAGCGATCACACTGAAGGGCCGCACCAATCGCGCTACATATCCTTTTATACAGCCTCTTTCAGCCTGGGAACCAGTTTGTCTTATTTCCTAGCAGGGGAGATGCACCGATTATTCGGATGGCGGTGGGCTTTTGCCGGTGCCGGCTTGTTGACCCTGGCCGGTTGTATGATGATGTTTTGGCTGCCGTCTGGAAATGTATCCTCCCAAACCCACTTGCGCCATAAACGGAGCCCCCTGAAGGTGGTCTTTCGCAACCCCCGTTCAATGGCCTACATTTTGGCTTACACCGCTCATATGTGGGAGCTGTTCAGCATGCGTTCCTGGATGGTGGCTTTTTTAACTCACAGCCGCCATATTCAAACGAATGGCGCATTTGTCTTGAGCCCCACCCAGGTTGTGGCGTTGATTAATCTGATTGGATTGCCGGCCAGTATTGGTGGAAATGAACTCTGCCGCCGGCTGGGTCGGAAACGCGTCATAAAGGTGATCATGTCGGCTTCGGCGTGTATCAGTGCGGTGCTTGGATTTTGCGCACCTTTGCCTTATGCATGGGTGGTGTGTTTGGGGATGATATACGGCATTTTGGTATTGGGTGATTCGGCATCGCTCACGGCCGGAGCGGTGGCCGGTGCTGCGGCCCATAACCGGGGCGCCACTTTGGCCGTTCACTCAACCTTGGGGTTCGGCGCCGCCTTCTTAGGGCCGTTGACCGCCGGCGTTGCGATGGACCTGGCCGGCGGTCATACTCAGATGGCGTGGGGGCTGGCCTTTATCACTATGGGAATAGGGGGCGTGTTGGGAACACTGCCCCTCTCCCGGAAGCAAAGCATCCGGGTCTTTTAGGAGCCGGATGCTTTGAACCGCAGAATATCGAACAAGGAATGTCGGATGTCCAAGTGTGGAATAGCTGCGCTCTGTCATTATTATTTCAGATGACAGATTACCTTACCTCGACATTCTGCGGTTCCTTGTTCGATATTCGATATTCCATGGTCTATCGGACGCCGCCGACACTGAATCCAAAATTGAAATAGGGATCGCCAATGGAAAACTGCATTCGGTAGCCGTCGTATCCATGCCGGTAACGGGGGGCCGGCCGATGATGCCGATAGTTGGGCCGATAATGCCGATGGTGGTGTCGTTTGGGATAGTAGTAGTGGTGATGGTAATGATGGTGTCGGGAAAAACGGGGTCTGTGATGGCGGCGGGCCCCATAATGGTGACCGGGATTGCTTTTGTAGCCTTGGTGGTATCGCTGACCTCCGCCATGATGGCCTTTTCCGCCGCGACCTCTGCCGTCGGCCCATGCGCCGGTGGCAAAAAGCATTGTGATGATAACTGCGCCTACCGCTATTTTAAATTTCGTTGGTTTCATGACTGACCTCCCTTATTAAAAGTTCGGGCTTTAAGTCATTAGACGCATGGGCGTGATAAAAGTTTACCTACTGTGCGGATTATTTTTTACGCGGTTATCTTAAAAGATTAAGCGGGCGGGGATAAACTCCGCCCCTACACAACAAACGCGCTTGATTAAGAATGATAAGACAATCTCCATGCAGGATATCGGATTTTATACCCGGCCGGCGCAGAGGCCGGCCCTACACTAATCACTCCGGTCCCTGGCGTTTTGACGGTTTTCGTAGGGTCGGGCTCTGTCCCGACCGGTTCAGAAGGTGGTATTCGCTAAACCTAAAAAATCTGCTAAATATCCTTATTTGAGCGCTTATGGGGTTTATCCCCGCCCGCAGAACGGCTTTTTAAACCAACTTGGGCTTTATGGATAGCCGGGATTTTTTATCGAGGTTAGGCGTCCTCCGATTTAAATGTTTCATCGAATATGGTCAGCAGCTGTAAAGTCTGTTCGCTGATCTTCAGGCAGGCATTGTTGATACCGTAAAAGAGAATACTCAAACGCGTTTTGGACACACTGTTGCGTATGCGGTCGATCTGGCTTTGATCGTATTCCTCTAGTAGCTGTTTTAATAGGATATAATGGCTCGCCACCTCACGGTATTTATACGGTTGCCGGTTGAGCAGGATTTTAGCGGTGTCGCCCAGCAATGATTCCATGGACTTGCGGACCTGTTGCAGCTCCTTTTTTTGCACCGGCAGAAGGCCGGCATGTTGGTTGGAGGTGTGCACATGGCAGCGCAGAATGATATCTCGGGTGCTTTCGGCTATCTCCTGGAGGGCTGAAATCACGATGGCGTACTTTCCCGCGCTGCGTGCCTCATCTTGCTGGAGCAGTCTTAAGGTCTTAAAAATATTGGCCACGATTATGTTGGACCATGCTTGGATCTTGCTGGTTTCGCGGCGCAATTGCTTGAGCAGTTTGCGGTCCTGGGTCAGGATACCGTCGAAGCAATGGGACAGGTTGTTGCGAACCACAGCCAAATAGCGGCCGCTGTGCTCAAAACACGTGCGCACGGCAAAATCGGCGTCGGTGACCCGTTTCAGGTCAAGGAGCTCCAGCTCCTGGGCGGCTTTTTCCCTGCGGGTGTGGATTCTGAAATTGCGAACAATGACCAGGGCGACCACCGCCAGCAAGAGCAAGATGGCGGCCCACTTGTTCAGGTACATGAGCACGAAGGCAAAGGTCAAAGCCACGGTAAATGCACTGAATGCGGTGAAAAACCAGCCGCCGATGACCGTCAGAACGCCTGTGACGCGGTATACGGCGCTCTCCAATCCCCAAGCCTGGTCGGCCAGGGAGGTTCCCATAGCCACCATAAAGGTGACGTAGGTGGTGGACAGGGGCAGTTTCATACTGGTGGCCCATGCCACCAGGGCGCTGGCCATCATCAGGTTGACACTGGCCCGCAGCAGGTCGAATTCAGGAACGGTGCCGTCATAACCGGGGACCGGCTGAACATCGGCGGTGTTGAACCGGCGGCGGGTCCACAGCCGCAGCGGTTGGGGACATACCCTGCCGGCGGCGTCCACCAGGCGGGTGACCATGCGCACGATGATGCGGGAGAGCTGGGATGAGTCGAATCGCTCCAAACCCTCTTCCTGGCGACCTAAATTCACTTCCGTTTTCGTGACCGTTCGTGCTTTGCGGGAGAGCCACAGCGTGGCGACCATAATGGCGCCGGCGGCCAGCAGGAAGAAGGTGTTGGTGTGGATTTTCTTTTGCAGCGCCGCCATGGGGATGGTTAACGGGTCGGCACCGGCTTTGGCCAGCATAAAAGTGTGGAAGCCGGCCAATGGCACGCCGATAAAGTTGACCAGGTCGTTGGCGGCAAAAGCCATGGCCAGGGCAAAGGTGCCGGCCAGTACGATGGGTTTGAGAATATTGATGCGGGTGGCCATCATGAGCAGTTGGAACAATACGGCAAAGCCTATGAATCCGCCGCCGATGATGGTCCAGGTGTGGGTTTTGATCCAGGCCACCATGTCGGGGGTTATAAATGACGCCCCTTTGGCGCCTTTGATTAAAATAAAATAGGTGATCATGGTGAGGGCCAAGCCGCCCCACAGTCCGCCATAGCGCCGTATGCGTTTCTGGTAGTCGAAGGTGAAGAGCATGCGCGTGGCAAATTGTGCCATGGCGCCGCAGACAAAAGCCACCGCCACCGAGAGCAGGATGCCCGATATGATGGCCAGCGCTTTGCCGGTGTTGATATATTGGGCCAAAGCCATCATGTTGTGATCGCCTTGGGTGATTTTGACGATGGAGACGGCGATGGCGGCCCCCAGCAATTCAAAAACAATGGAGACCGTTGTGGATGTGGGCAGGCCGAATGTATTGAACAGGTCAAGGAGTAGAATGTCGGCAATCATCACCGCCAGGAAAATAGTGATCAATTCCGGCATCACAAAGAACTTGGGGTGAAAGATGCCTTTGCGGGCCACTTCCATCATGCCGCTGGAAAAGGTGACTCCGGCCAGAATGCCCAGGCTGGCCACGATCATGATGGTGTGCCGGGGGGCAACGCGGGAACCTACCGATGAGTTGAGAAAATTCACCGCGTCGTTGCTGACGCCGACCACTAAATCCACAATCGCGACGGCAAACAGAATCCCCAGCGCGAACACATAAATACTCATACAATAACTCGTTTCTATCCATATTCGCTTTATAAACGAATACCAGCATCCGGCCATACAACCAGGGGCAAGTGTGAAGGCTTGCCCCTGGAATGCATTCAGCACTTATCGGCGGATTGTTAGGAAAATGTTAGGAAAATGTCAAAGTGTTAATTCTTTGTTAAAAAAATATCTTTTCAGCCGGATGTCGTTCCAGCGCAGCCATGGTCGCAGGTCGGCGTGCGGCATTGGAAATTTTGTCAACTTTACCCCAATGTTGCGATAAAGTCTTGACTTGAATGGCCGGTTTAATTACTTGGGCAGCTGTCGTGCCTTGACGGGTGGTTTCAAAACGGATGCTTTGTTCCCGGTTCCAATCGCAACCTTTCAAGCAATGACATGGGTTTGCCTTTCCGGCCCATGGGAGGAAATCCAAACCACGGACTTTGCGGTCGGTCGTTGACGCGGCGGCTGTGAAAGAAGGAGGCACTATTCAATGAAAATTATGGTTGCATTTGACGGATCGGAGTTGAGTCAGAAGGCATTGGCTGAGGCCCAGAAGCGCGCTAAGGCTCTGAATGCGGAGCTGCACGTTTTCACCGCTGCCGGAAACGGCGAAGGCAGTGGTGATAAGATCAAGCAGACACACATGAACACCGGCTTAAAGGATGCCGAAATGATGTGCAGGGCCTGTGGCATTGACTGCAAAATTGAAATGTCGGAAGAAAAATTGTCCGCAGCCCAAGCCATCGTGAAATATGCTGCTGAAAACCACATTGATGAGATCGTTATCGGGCTTCGCAAACGTTCGCATATCGGCAAACTGCTTTTCGGTTCCACCTCTCGGGAAGTTATTTTGGAGGCTCCCTGCCCGGTGTTGACAGTAAAATAGACCATGCGTATCCTGTTTGCTGCAGATATTCATGTAAACCCGGATCATTTGGGAAGGCTTATCCGAGTCTCGTTAGACCGAAATGCGGATGTCCTGATCATCGGCGGTGATATCGTCCCGCACCACTTGCCCGGGGCGCATGCCATGGGCATACTGGAGGCCCAGGCCATCTACCTGGAGACCGAGCTGATTCCAAGGCTCAAGAAATTAAAAGCATCCAGGGATGTTGAGGTATTTCTGGACTTCGGGAACGATGATTTTATGGCTTCCCGGCGTTTGCTGGAGCCGTATCAGGGAAAGCTGCTTCATTTGCTGCACATGCAGGTGCATGCATTGACACCGCATGTGGATGTGGTGGGCTACATGATGGTGCCCCCGACGCCTTTTAAACGCAAAGATTGGGAAAAGCCGGATGCCAAAGCGATGCCTTGCCCCCCTGCCGGCCGGATCAGGCTCAAAGGCTACGCCACCGGCAAGGGTTACCTTGAAGAAACATTGCTGGACCTGCATAGCGGCCGGACCATTGAAGCCGATCTGGCTCAACTGTCCAGTCGAATCCAGCGGCCGTTTATTTTTGTGTCCCATTGCCCGCCATTGGACACCCCGCTGGATATGCTGGCCGGCGGCACACACGTGGGAAGTATCAGCATCCGGCGTTTCATTGAAAAATGGAGTCGCCGGAAATTGCTGATCGCCTCTCTGCATGGCCACGTTCATGAATCTCCGGACGTCTCCAACGCCATCTCCACCCGCATTAACGGGACCATGGCCATCAATCCGGGTCAGGCGCATGATCTACGGTGCATTCTCATGGAGCTATCGGAAGAAGGTGAAAACTGCCGTATCACGCTGTTGGAACAATAAAAAGCGGTTGCCAATCCACGGATCATCATCATATTCATTTCCATACTGTCGCCGTCATGGTAAAAAGCACTTAGGCAATCCATTCTAGAGCATTATCTCAACCAGTTCCATTGGGTGGAAAGGAGCTGTATGTCTCAAAAGCTTCAGCAGTGGTATATGCGCCATAAGGTCCTATGTTGGGTGATGGCGGGCCTCGTTGTGCTTTACACGCTGGCCGGGTTCGTGGTCACGCCGCTTATAATTCACCATACGCTCAAAAACAAAGTCTCCCAGGCACTCAAGCGCGATGTCCGGGCTGAAACCGTGCGGACCAATCCCTATACTTTTTCTCTTCGCCTGCGCGGGTTGTCCATCGCAGACCGCAACGGCGGAAATTTCATTCGCGTCGGCGATCTATACGTGAACGTTGATCCGTTTATTTCTCTCTTCAAGTGGGGTGTGGCCGTCAAATCGGTGTTGTTGACGAATCCCCAGGTTCGTATCGTTCGCGGCGCAGCCGGTCAATTCAACTTTTCCGACTTGATACCACCGTCGGACAATCAGCCGCCCAAAGAAGATTCACCACCATCCAAGCCATTGCGGTTCGTATTGAACGCCTTTTCCCTTACGGATGGCGAAATCCAATTTGAGGACCAGGCCCAACCCGTGCCGTTTAAGACCACCCTTTCGGCGCTGCATGCGACCCTCTCTCAGTTGGACACCAAACCCGAAGCCCAATCGGCTGTTTACGAGTTGCGTGCACGCACAGAGGCCGCTGAAGGCATAACGGTCAGCGGCCGGATCGATGTCGCTCCGCTCAGCGTTGCGGCCGACTTTCGATTGGCCGGTTTGACCATTGCCAAATACGCACCCTACTATGACGCCTTTCTCGACGGGTCGATCTCCGAGGGCACATTGGGCTTCGATGCCAGGGTGGACTGGGCGGATGATACCCAGATCATCAGCGATATCCAATTGAACGTGTCCAGCCTGGCGTTGACCTCATCCCAGGGGGAAGCCTTGTTGTCCGTCCCCCGATTTCAAGTGGCCGGCGCAGTCCTTGATTTGAAGCAACAAACCATGCAAATGGGGCGTATCAGCACCCGGGACGGTGAAATCAACATTCAGATGGATCAGCAGGGGCAGCTGAACCTGCAGCGCGCCTTTGCGCCGCCCCCCCCGCAAAATACCGCTGCGCCGGAGACGACACCCGAACCACCTTTACCGGATGAACCCGGATGGGTGGTCAATGTACCGGAATTTGCACTGCAGAACTACACCATACGATATCGAGACCAACAGACCAACCCCGAAGCCAAGTTTAGGATCACCCAAGTCAATTTAAACGCCAAAGACTTGTCGACCCGCAAAGATGCATTAGGGACGGCCGATCTGGCCCTGAATTGGGCTGACCAGGGGAACGTCAAGGTTAAGGGCGAAGTGGGGTTGATTCCCGTGCAGGCCAACGTGAATGTGGAGGCCGAAGCGCTGGACGTTCGTCCGGCACAGCCTTATATCAATCAATTTATGCAGCTCGTGGTGACCAAGGGCCGATTTGATACCAAGGGCGCCTTGAAAATCGTTCCCCGGGATGGGCGCATGGACGTCCAATATAACGGCCAGGCCGCCTTAAACGACTTTGAATCGGTGGACAGGGAAAAGGCCGATGGTTTTCTCAATTGGAAATCCCTCTACATTACAGGCCTTGATATGGGCACGGCGCCGTTTCGAATGACCGTTAACGAGGTGGCGCTCACCGATTTTTTTAATCGCCTGATCATCAACGCCGATGGGGTATCCAATCTGGCCATGATCATGGCGGACCAGGAAGACGCCAAAACGGAGGATAAGGATTCGGTCCGGCCATCCCCCGCAGAGAAGCCTCCGGAGGCAGGTACCGGCCAGGGGCCCGACATTAAAATCAGCGCCGTCACGCTGCAAGGCGGGAAGGTGGATTTCAGAGATCTGTTTGTGAAGCCCAATGTGCGCCTGCTCATGACCCAGGTGGGCGGTCGTGTCTCCGGACTGGATGCCATTAAAACCCATAGAGCCGATGTGTTGCTCAAAGGCCGGGTCGGCGGCAACGTCCCCTTGGAGATCAAGGGCCGGGTCAATCCCTTGATTGAAAAACCGTATGTGGATTTGACCATCGGTTTAAAGGGCGTGGATCTAAGCCCTTTTACACCCTACTCAGGAAAGTATTTGGGGTATAAGCTGCAAAAGGGCCAGCTTTTCCTGGATCTCAATTACCGGGTTGCGGAAAACAAACTCGATGCCAGCAACAAAGTCCTGCTCAACCAGCTTACCCTGGGTGAAGCCGTGCCCAGTCCGGACGCCACCAAACTCCCCATCAAACTTGCGCTGGCCTTGCTCAAAGACCGCAAGGGCAATATCAACATCGATTTACCCATCACCGGAAATTTCGATGATCCTGAATTCAGCATCGGCGGTATCGTGGTCAAGATGCTGGTCAACCTGGTTGTCGAAATCGTGTCCTCCCCTTTTAAATTGCTGGGTGCCCTCTTCGGCGGCGGGGAAGAATTGGCCTATCTGGACTTCGACGCCGGCCAAAGCACGATTTCTTCAGAGCACACAGGCAAATTAGATACGCTGGCAAAGATATTGTACGAACGTCCCGGCCTTAAACTTGAGATCCAAGGTCAGGTCGATCCGGAGGCGGACACCGATGGTTTGCGTCAGGCGCGTTTTGAAGAACAACTCAAAGCCGCAAAGCTAAAAGCCATGATGGCGAAAGGGCAAAAAGCCGTACCTTTGGAGCAGATCGAACTGACCTTGGAAGAGCGCAACCGGCAGGTGCAACGCGCTTATGATGCCGCTGAATTTCCAAAGCCCCGGGATAAAAAAGGAAAATTGAAAAAACTGAGCTTTCCGGAGATGGAGAAACTTCTCTACACGGCCATAGCCATTACCAATGACGACCTGCGCCTGCTGGCCCATCAGCGGGCTTCAGCCGCTAAAGACTACCTGCTCAACCAGGGTAAAATCGAGGTTCAGAGGCTCTTTATCATCGAACCCAAGATTGAAGGGGCCGACGCCGAGGAGCAACTGCAAAGCCGGGCAAAATTTAATCTGACTTAGGGACAGGATGTAGAGACAAGCCTTACAAGGTTTGCGGGGATTTGCCGGTTTGCGCCGACGATCGTCTGAAAAGGGATGCGGCGATTTTTTTAAGATCCTCTATGGCCAGATAGAAGGAGGGCACCAACACCAGCGTGATCACCGTGGCGAAAAGGATGCCGTAGCCCAGCGAAATGGCCATGGGGATGAGAAAACGGGCCTGTCTGGAGGTTTCGAATATCATGGGCGCCAGGCCTCCGAAAGTGGTCAGGGTGGTCAACATGATGGGACGGAAGCGGTGTATGGCTGCGTCGAAAACGGCTTGGAAGACCGGTTGGCCGTTGTTCCGGCGTCGATTGGCGAAATCGACCAGCACCAGTGAATCGTTGACCACCACCCCGGACAGGGCCACCACCCCGAACATGCTGACCAAACTGAGGCTGTATCCCATGAGGAGATGGCCGACGACGGCCCCCACGATGCCGAAAGGAATGGCCACCATGATGATAACGGGCTGGATGTAGCTGTTAAACGGCACCGCCAGCATGGCGAAGATCACAAACAAGGCAATGCCCAACCCCTTGTACAAGGCACTCATGCTCTCCCGGCGATCCGCCTGGCGGCCTTCAAAACTATAGGTCAAGCCGGGGTATTTTTGCTGCACGGCCGGCAGGATATCGGATTTGAGGCCGCTGAGGATCTGTCCGGCCTTGCTGCGCGGGCGGGCATCGGCGCTGACCGTCACCACCCGGCGCCCTTCGCGGCGGTCGATGGTGGTGTAGGCGCGGCCGCGGTTGAAGGTGACGGCTTCCCTGAGAGGCACTTCCTTGCCGGCCGGGGTCCGCAGGATCATCTCTTCCAGGCTGTGTTCGGTGATCCGCTCGGCCTTCGGCAGCCGCACTATCACCTTGACCTCATTGCGGCCGCGCTGCTGGCGCAATACCTCTGCGCCGTAGTAGGCATTGCGCACCTGGCGGGCCACCTCACGGGACTGCAGCCCCAGGCTCTGGGCTTCGGGTCGGATTTTAAAGTCGATCTGCTGTTTCCCGGGCGAGAATCCATCATCCACATCCACAGCCTCCGGGTAATACCTCAATGCGTCGGCCACTTCCGCACTGGCCCGTTCCAGAACATCGATGTCGCGGTGACTGAGCTCCACGGCAATGGCCGCGC
>JASFER010000048.1:0-29188 GCA_050124755.1 Desulfobacteraceae bacterium | reverse complement strand
CCGAACCTGCATGCCAGCTGCCGTCCGGATCGGGATGGGCGTCGAAGAGTTCATAGAGCACGCAGTTCTCATCGTCGACAACCAGCACATGCCTGTCGCCGGTGCTGTCGGCGCCGCCCTCGATGGGGGCGTCCGGCGGTATCGGGTAGGGACCGGGGTCGCTTTCGTCTGCGTAGACGAAGCTCACCGGCACCCGCGGCTGGGAGCCGTCGACAGCCACATAGGGGATGCCGATGGGCCCCCCGTTCCATTCGCCCGAGCCGAAATCAGGGTGCAGATGCCCGTCGCTGCCGATGGTGGCGATGTACGCTGCCGAGAGGGGGTGCGCCGGCAGGCTGTCGACCCGCGTGTTCCATATATTGTCCGCCGGGAAAAGGGCGCAGTCCAGGGCCATCGCCGCCGGCACGGCCAGCAGCGTGAGGGTCAGCAAAGGCAATTGGACGAATATTTTCATGTTTGCCTCCTCATGTGGCGGGCGGTCAATCTGGATGTGCGGAACCGCCTCTTTTTCGACACCCTCGTATTGGGATGGCCGCCGGCTAAATCAGGAAAAGGCGGTTCTGCATCATGGACTGCGGACCGCCACGGCATAATCGACGGCGTTGTCATAGATTTCGGGCGGCAGATCGGGCCATCCATGGATCTCTGGCGGATCGTAATCCGCCGGAATCAGAAAGGCGCTGATGGTATTGGCCGATTTGTCATTTCCGTTATCGTCCGTCACGATATTACATTGCCACAGCCCCCGGCAGCCGATGGGCGTTGTACGCTGGTTCCAGAATGGTTTGTTGTACCAGCCGGCCCCCACCCGAATGTATACGGCCACGCGGTAATTCCCGGGATCGACGTGAGTCACGGTTCCAAAGAGAAGGCACTGGGGATCACCCTCCATGGTGCAGGCGCACCCACCGAGGGGCGGAACATAGCTGAACTCAATATCCGGGGTTCCGGTACCGCCGGGAAGCGGCTGGCAGTTCCAGTTGTCGGGCACCGTGATGTCGTGGAAGACCGCATCCATGCCGTCCTTCATGATGCCGTCCTTATCCCATATCCCCCAATGGGCGCCCACCTCGCCCTCGTAGGCAGCCTTCCAGGCTTCGTCGAAGGCCTCGAAATAGAAGTAATCCACATGTTCGGCGCGCGCCCAGGAGACGACGTTGAGAAAGACGTCGCCGGCATTGTCCAGTGAGGGCACCGCCGCACAGTTCGGCTCGCCATCGCTGGGCCAGCCGGCCTCCGACACGAAAACCTGCTTTCCGCCGGCGGCCGCCACCATTTGCTGGTGCATGTCCTGGAGCCGTGCCATGGCGTGACCCACCGGCAGGCACTCCCAGTAGGGGTAGTAGTTGACCAGGATCACGTCACAGGCCGCCATCACATCAGGATGGGCGAGCAGTACGCTGTAGACATCTGCCGTGGAGACGGTTACGGCGGGAACGGCGGCCCTGAATTGGTTGATGAAGGCAATCAACTCGGCGGCGGACAGGTCGCCGCGCAGCAGCACCTCGCTGCCGACGATGGCCAGATCGACCTGGCCGCTTTGGGCCGCCGCAATCAGATTCTGCATCTGCCGGGCGTTCTCAGCCGCATCGTCGCTGAGCCAGGCGCCGATAGCCGTATTCAGGCCGAATTCGCGGGCCACGTGAGGAATATGTTCCAAGCCGTGGGTCGTTCCAAAGCTGCGCACCCATCCGGTGAAGGGGGCGACGATCTGCATGCGCTCGCGAACCTGATCCTCGCTGACCACCGAGCCCCGGTTGGGGTCCTGGCCGTCCATGTAAGGGCTGAAATTGAGACCATGGAGCCGGTAGTCGATTGCAGGACAGCCGATCCGGCCGATTCCTTCGGCCAAGCGCCGCAGATCATCCGCATCCACGCTGCCGTTGTGGTCCAGATCACTTTTGCATTCCCCGCTGCAGGACGCCGGCGGGAACTCCTTGGCCATGGTTTGGATATCCGTTCCGTCGATGTCCCCGTCCTTGTTTATGTCAGCAAAGCAGGGGATGATGGATGCCATTGCAAGGGGAGTCCAGAATAAGAGGAGCGGGAATCCGATCATGAATAGTTTTAATATTTTTCTTTTCATGGATAGACATCCTCAAATGGATTTCGTTTGGGCTTTTTTGTATGTGGTATTTTTTGGATGGTGTGACGATATGATGATGGGTTCTATCCGGTACTATTGCTCATTAGTCATTTCCATCCTGATTTTATTACATATTTGAGCACTATTGTCTAGATATTTTTTTGAGATGGCTTGCAAAAACTGATTCAAAAATGGGGCATGATGCATACAAAAGTGCACCGGCGGTTCAAGAAAGCTATTTTTTATGCGGAATAAGGGGAAGCATACCGGTTAAATAGCTGGATAAGGAAAATAGAAAACAACCGCATACCGCCGGCACCGCTGAAACCTCAATTGGCGTATAAAAAATTTTTATGCATCCGTCAATACGAAGAATGTACGATATTAACCGTATTTTTTGGCGGAAAACTTAGCACTTTTGTATGAAGGCAAAAACAAGCGTTAAAATCCCCCAAAATTGGCTTTAAAAATCCGATTTTACACACCAATGCAGCATTTTACGCAGTTAAGCCGATTTAGATATTTTTCCCTAATCTTCATATGCATATTACCGATACTAAAACCACAACATGATTATCGTTACCCTGTGCGACCTGAAAAATAAATGAGGCAATGGCGAGATTCTCATGAGTTATTTGCCAATTGATACCCTGAAAAACGGTCAAATCCTGGATGAAGATGTCCATGACGTCAACGGCAGACTGCTTTTGTCCAGGGGGCAGCCGATCGAGTCCAAACATATTAGAATCTTTAAAATTTGGGGGGTTGCCCAGGTGCGTGTTGCGAACGGCGAAGTCCCACCCCAGGTGGACAGGGGTAAAAAAGATTCCGAAAAAATGGCCTGTGTAGAAGCATCGACCCGCCAGTTGTTCAAAAAAACGAACTTGAACCATCCCCTGATGGAAACGGTTTTTCAGAGCATGGTTGATTACCGGTACGAGCACGATCTGCTGTCGGTTGTCGGAAAATACCAAGGGACAAGTGAATCATTACAGGTGGATTTGCGGGTGAGTGACATCCAGCGCAAGATCCGGCGCGGCGGCATCAAGCTGCCCGAAGTGCCGACCATTGTGGCTAAACTCAACGAGTTGATGGATGACCCGCATGCCTCATCTCATGATGTCGCCCAGATTGTCGGTTCAAGTCCGAGTTTATCGGCCATTTTGTTCAGGATCGTCAATTCGGCGGCATTCGGCCTGCCGACCAAGGTTGATTCCATTGTGCGGGCTGTGTCCCTTCTGGGCACGCGGCAGATCAGTTCCCTGGCCATAGGCATCAGCGTTATGCAGGCCTTTGGCAAAATTCCGGGCCATTTAATCGACATGGCGGATTTTATCATTCACAGCCTCGCCTGTGCAACCATCGCGCGCATCATCGCCGCCCTGGCCAACATGAAAAATACGGAGCAGGTATTTATCGGCGGGCTTTTGCATGACATTGGAAAATTGATTCTGTTCAAATATTTTCCCGATGAGATCAAATCCCTCCTGTGGATTCAAGAAAATGAAAATCTCGGCCGATCCCTTTATGAAATCGAAAAAAAGTCCATCGGCACAACCCACGCCCGGATTGCCAGGATCTTGCTTGAAAAATGGAATTTTCACGATGATCTGAAAGATAATGTCGTCTACCACCACGCTCCCTCTCGCGCCCGTGTTCCGGCTGAAGCATCCATCATTCAAATCGCGGACATCATCGCCCATGGGACAGGCTTTGGCAGCAGTGCGGAACGCATCATTCCCGGCTTTGATGAAAAAGCATGGGACCATGTCGATTTGTCGCCAAATACAATAAAATCGGCAGTTCGACAAGCCACCCATCAACTCCAAACCGTAAAATCAGCCATTTTTTAGGTTGGCCGAGATGACGCCTCCCAAATCCAGTGACAATTTCGCAAATGTCCAACGGCCGCAAAAGGACCCAAAATGGCAGTATTTGTGCAGTTCCATGGAACATGCCCTGTCGCTTGGAGACATCCAGAAAGATCCGTCCAACGCCTATACTCCAGAGGAGTTTTGCTTATTAGCGCTCGCCAGGATCAGCGACATCATTGATTTTGATGCATCCGCCATCTATATCGTTGAATCGGAAACTTCGAATCTGATTTTGTCGGCCGCGAACCCTGCTGCGAAAAAAAAGGATGTCGACAGTGAGATGGATTTTTTAATCAATCAGGGCACGATTGCCTGGGCAATCCGGGAAAAGCGGGGGATCAGCGTTTACTCACAAGACGGCTCGCGTCAACTGCTTTTACATGTCATTGCCACTTATGCCAGAATACGAGGCGTTTTTATCGGCATCCTGCCCCAAAGCACAGCCAACCGACCCGACGGCGCCAACGAATTTTTATCGCTTTTGCTTCGGACTGCGGCCACCTCGTTGGAGAGCATTGAATATGTAACGCTTTTAAATCAAAAAAACGCGCTGTTGCGCAAAGAGATCGACGATAAAGTTGAACAGATTCTGCATAAAGAGAGGCAGATTGCCTTTAACCGCAAACTCAATGCGATCGCATCATTGGCTGGCGGCATAGCACATGAGTTTAATAATGCACTGACGGCTTTGACCGGTTATAATGATCTGACGAAAATAGGTTATCAAGATGCACGGAATGTTCTCAAGTATGCAGAAAACGCGTCACCGTTATTGGATCGGCTGACATCGTTGACCCAAAAGCTGCTGTCCTATTCGCGGGGCGGCAAATATAAAACCGAAACCGTTTCGATAAGAACGCTAATTGATGGATGCCTGCATCATTTTAAAAACAAATTGGAAAACCGTATTGGTATCTCGGTCAATTTTCAAGACCCTGATATTTTGATTAAATGTGATGTCACGCAAATCAAGGAGGTTCTCCGTGCGGTTATCACCAATGCAATAGAGGCGATCAAGGAAAAGGGAAAAATTGACATCACCGTTAAAAAAACGGCTCCCGAAGTCATTCCTGCAAACGATCATTCAGACTTTAAACCCGGCATGTATACCGCCATAGAAATCAAAGACAATGGCTGCGGCATGGATCAGAATACCAAGGATCGGATATTCGAGCCATTTTTCTCCACCAAGTTTGTCGGCCGTGGTTTGAGCATGGCCGCTGTACTTGGGATAGTGGAAAACCATCATGGGGCCATTTTCGTGGACAGTGTTCCGGAGCGCGAAACCACCATTGCGATCTATCTGCCGCTGGAATAGATTCCCATCACAATTTTGAAATTCCTGTCGCAGGCTTATGTTATATAGAACAGGGGATTTCGTGATGAAAAACGATGGGGTCACTTCCATGCTTCGAGAAATAATGGATGGATTTGCCAAGCGAACCGGACTTTCACCGCAGGGCAAATCCCCGCTTCGTTACCTGTGGACGGACGCTTTTGCTGTTTGCAATTTTCTGGAACTTTACCGCCGCACTGGTGATGAACACTTCAAGTCGCTGGCATTGATGCTTGTCGACCAGGTTCACCATGAACTCGGCCGCCACCGTCAGGACGATCCCCGCACAGGCTGGATCAGCGGGCTGGATGAGCTTGAAGGCAGACGGCACCCCACAGCCGGTGGGTTAAGAATCGGCAAAAAGTTGAACGAACGAAGTCCTTCCGATCCCTTTGACGAAGCACTCGAGTGGGATCGGGACGGTCAATATTATCATTATCTGACCAAATGGATGCATGCGCTCAACTGTGTAAGCCTTGTTACTGCTGAGCCAATCTACAACACGTGGGCGCGCGAGCTTGCAAAAGCGGTGCATGCCTGTTTCCTATTTACACCACACGCCCTTGGTCCAAAAAGGATCCATTGGAAAATGAGTATAGACCTCTCCCGTCCCCTGGTTCCATCCATGGGCCATCACGATCCGCTCGATGGATTCATCGCCTACAACCAGTTGCAGGCATGTGCGACTGACGATTCACAAAAATCGCCACAGCTGGATCTCAGCAGGGAGATCGTTGAACTGGCTGAGATCTGTGAGGGAAAAGATTGGGTCACCAATGATCCGCTGGGCATCGGCGGTCTTTTATGCAACGCCTGTCAGGCGGCGCAATTGATTGCCATGGGGCATTTTGAGGCGCATGACCTGCTGGAGCGTCTGCTGGAATCCGCTTTATCGGGTTTAGCTGCCTATGCAAACAGCAGTATCCTGGCGCTTCCAGCGGATTATCGACTGGCATTCAGAGAACTCGGGATGGCCATTGGCATGCGTGCAGCTGAAAAGCTGCCGAAACTGATTGAGAAAAAAACAGCGATGTTCAAAAGCCCCCCTGCATTGCGCAACCATATTGAGGACCTGATGGGCTACCGGCCGTTGATTGAACGCATTACAGAATTCTGGCTTAAAGACGCCAATCAAAATGCAAACACCTGGAGAGAGCACATCGATATTAATATGATTATGCTGGCAACCAGTTTGGCACCTGACGGATATTTCTTGGGTTGCAAGGGCAGGGTTGTTAAATAGTGCCTATCCGGCAACTATTTTGTTTTATTTCTTGCCATTGTTGAAAACACTCCTGTATAAATGTTACTATCGATTTGATAGAAATGGATTAAATCGAATCCTCAAGATGAACTCTGCATGAACCCGTAAAAGAAGATCATACTTACCGCCCTAGCGTGAAGGTTGACAACGCCGGTAGCGCCCCTGATTACGATGATCATCTGTCGACAAAAGACCATGGCGAAAATGGTGCAGCGCAATTCTTAGTCATCAGACATTAGAACCTGTCTGGATGTACCAAGCTGGATGTAACTATGTCAAAAAAACCAACCTATGAAGATTTGGAAAAGCGGGTTTTGGAATTGGAAAAAGCCGAACTCGAACGACAACGGGCACAAGAGGCGCTTCGCTATAGCGAGCATAAGTATCGCCGGTTGTTCGAGCTGGAATCAGACGCCCTGTTCCTTATCGACAAAGCCAGTGGCCGCATCCTGGAAGTAAACCGTGCTGCATCCGAGATGTATGGCTATACACGCAAAGAGCTGTTGAAGCTGCGAAATACGGATCTCTCTGTTCAGCCGGCATCCACAACGCGGGCAACCCAGGAGGAGCTGTCAGTGGTGCCCGTGCGTTATCATATAAAAAAGGACGGAACTGTATTTCCGGTGGAGATAACCGCCAGCCATTTAGACTGGCATGGCCACAAGGCGCACATCGCCGCCATTCGGGATATTACCGAACGCATCAGAATCAAAGAGCGCCTTCTACAGGCCCAGAAAATGGAGGCCATCGGCACTTTTGCCGGCGGCATTGCCCATGATTTTAACAACATGCTATCCGTGATTTTCGGTTACACCGAACTGGCGCTGGATAAAACCGACAAGGATTCCCAGGTATATAAAGATTTGCAGAATTTATTTCATGCCAGTATGCGGGCCCGCGATCTGGTCATGCAAATATTAACCTTCAGCCGCCAGGCCGAACAGAAGATGCAGCCGGTGCAAGTCAATCTGATCCTCAAGGAGGCATTGAAGTTTTTGCGATCCTCTCTGCCGAGCAGTATCCAGATCCGCAGCCACATCACCTGTGACGGCAAGGTAGTGGCCGACCCCACTCAGATTCACCAGGTGTTGATGAACTTGTCATCCAATGCCATGCATGCCATGCGTCATAATGGCGGCGTATTGGAGGTTTCCCTGGACGAGGTCCACCTGGATGCAAACGATGCGGCCTTCCATCCTGAGACGGCGGCCGGCCCTTACATGAAGCTGACGGTGGCCGACAACGGAGAAGGAATGTCACCGGAGATGATTGAAGATATCTTCGATCCCTTTTTCACAACAAAGGGCAAGGAGGAGGGCACGGGGTTGGGGCTGGCGGTAGTGCACGGTATTGTCAAAAGTTGCGACGGTTTTATCAGGATATCCAGTGAGCCGGGAGAAGGTTCCATCTTCAACGTGTTTTTACCGTTGATTGAAGCTCGGCTCAAACCGCCGGACGAGATTAAAGGCCCCCTGCCTACCGGTACGGAACGGATATTGCTGGTGGATGATGATAAGATATTGGTCGACATCGGCCAGCAAATGCTCGAGCGCTTGGGATACAGGGTAACCACACGCACCAGTAGCATTGAAGCACTGGAGCTGTTTAAAGCCAAACCCGATCGATTCGATCTGGTGATCTCGGATTTGACCATGCCCAATATGAATGGCGATAAGCTGGCCACTGAATTGATTTCCCTAAGACCTGTGATTCCAATCATTATTTGCACCGGATTCAGCAGAATGATCAGCGAAAACAGAGTCAAGACCATGGGGGTAAAGGGGCTGTTATTGAAGCCGATTGCCAAGACGGACATAGCGCTTATGGTTCGAAAAGTTTTGGACGATGCAAAAGCATTGAAAATTGAAATCAATTAGTGCCTTAAGCTATCTACGGTCAATCCGTAAACCAGTCCCGCCAATACCAGACAGCCGCCGAACAGGAGGAACGCCATTCTAAAGGCCTCCGGAGCAAGCGATCCCTGTGGATAGAACTCTTTGATGGCCCAGCCGAGGCCGTGCAGGAAAAACGCCACACCGGTCATGGTGAAAAAGTTGATGCCGGTCATGGCGGCACCGGCATTTTCAAGGGGCATGCGCTCTTTGATGTGGGCGTACATGATCTGGCCGGCGCCGCTGGAGAATCCAAAACCAAAGAACAGCGCAAATAGAATGACCACTCCTTGATCACCGGGTAAATTGGCAAGGGTGATCAAGATACCCGCCATCACTGCCAATCCGGCAATGATGATTTGTTTTCTTGATTTGAGAATCGTGTCGGATATCCATCCACATGTTGGACCGCCGAGGATCAGCCCGATGCTGACGGCCAACAGCAGGTTGCCGGCCATTACCTGGGAAAGATGCATGGTAATCATTAAAAACGGCCCTGCCCAGAGCGCTTGGACCGATGCGTAGACACCGTAACGGAAAAAGGTGCCCAGGGAAATCAACCAGTAGTCCCTGTGGGCAAAGAGTTTCAGAATACCGCTCAGGGCATGGGAAAAATTGATCGGCGCCGCTTTGATCGAGGCACCTCCAGGCTCTTCTTTGGGCCGGTTTCGGGCAATGACAAAGAACGATATGGCGATGGCCAGATTGAATACGGCAAAGAGCAGGAATGTGTTCCGCCACCCCAACCCATCCGTAAGCCACACCAGCGGCGTAGCCGCGGCGATGTTGCCTGCCGTTCCCAAGGACAAAAAGAGGGTTGAAAGGGTGGCGAAATATCGCGGAGAAAACCAGGCGGTGATCAGTTTCAGCGGCCCCATCAAATTGCAGGACATCCCCAGACCAAGGAGGACCCGTCCAAAGATCAGGGCGGTAACCGATTCGCCATAGGCAAATACCACGGCGCCGGCCACCGACACCAGTGAAAGGGCTGTCATGAGAAACCTCGGCCCCACACTGTCCAGATAGAGGCCCACCGGTATCTGCATCACGGCGAAGGCATAAAAGAAAGCAGCGGAAATGAGTCCCAGGTCGTTGGCATCCAGGCTTAGATCTGCGACCAGATTCGGCGAAATGACCGCAATGGAAGAGCGGTAAAACTGGGAAAATATGAACAACAGGCAAGAGATCAGGTATATGATCCAGCGGATGTATTTGATTCTAACCATGCATCGACATTACCGCCACGGCCTCCGCATCGCAATAGCAAAACGTTCGCTTAGTGGTGCCGTTCTGTGGGTTCGCCCAAGACGTCTCCGGCCTCCCCACCCATAGTATCCCTTAAGTTTGATTAATGCATGATTTTTTGATAGGCGATATGGATTCAATTTTCAGTAAGTTCAGGACACAATTAGTCGGGGCTAATAACATACTGCCCTACAACCCAATTAAAGGGGAATCGGCCTGCATCTTATTCGCCTGGCCCGTTTTAGGTTTTAAGTTTTAGGTTAAGGAATTCTATCTATTATATTTGATGAGGCACCTGCCTTTTTGCATTGAGATTCAATCGACGCATGTATACCGGTTTAAATCATTAAAAAAGGAGATTGAAAAATGACGACAAGCGAAGCAACAGCTAAAAAGCCTCTCTGGTTGTTGATGGAGGAGAGGATTCTTGAAACCGATTCCCAGGACCTTTCAGGGGCAACCCTGGAAGCATCGATTCAGCGTATTGCCGGCGAACTTGACGGTACGGGTTACAATGTTTCGCGCCATGGCGGCAATATGATCAAATTGAGATTTGCAGTGGATCGGGCGCGCCAGGTGGGAAAGCCTTTTTTGAAGGATTTCAACGATGCGATCTCGGCCATGACGCTGGAAGATGTGTCGGCCCCTTATGTTGCCACCAACAATCTCCTCGACCAGTTAGCCGAGACGTGGCCGGAGATCAGAAAATCCGAACGCCGGCCCGATGTGATTGACATTGTCGAAAATACCAAACTCGATTTGCTCATTGCCAAGGCCAAGGGCCTGCCGGAGGATGGGGGTATCCGCTTGCTCATCGAGGAAGAGGTGGATTTTCCGGTGATCACCAAAGCCTTGGAGATTACCGATGAAAAGCTGGAGCAGGTAAACGAGCAGATCAAGGCGGAGCGTAAGGAGAGGGCGAGAGTGGCATCGCTGCTCGAGAAGGTAGCGGACAAGACCAACGAAGAGAAAGTCCGGCACCTTTTTGACAATGACGTCTCCGAGGAATTGATCATGGAAATGGCCGAAGTGGACCAGGGTGTGCTCGATGCCGTTAAAAAGGCCATGGAAGAGGAGCTGAAGGAAAAACAACGACTGGCCGAAGAGGAGGCCGCACGGAAAAAGGCAGAGGCTGAAGGGCCCGCGCTGGAGGATATCCCGCCGGACGAAATGCTCGATTACATCGAATCCGTTCGTGAAATCATGGAATTCAGCGATCAGGAGAAGGATATCAGGGTGATGTGCGAGCAGAGCGCCATCCCCAAGGCCCTGGTGGACATCGCCGTTTCGGAACCCGACAAACTGGATGAACTCGAAAAAAAGGCGGAGGGCTAAGCGTTATATCCGCCAATCGGTTCATATATTGAATTCCGCGCACGGGGGCAGGAGGCGGCTCCACGCTGGAGAGCCTACGATCCTGCCCCCGTGCGGGCTGAATCGCCTGATCGCCCGATGTGATGAACGCCGATCTATCCAACCGCTCTAAATTATTATCTAAAACAGCCGCATATCCTTTAGGTATTGCTCTGTTAAAGTCGGATCAATACGGGAAAGTGAAAACAAACCTTGAAAAGGCTGTAGGACACGCTGAACCCTTTCTTGAACGGTCAGACGATGTTGAAATAATGGATTTCAAAGCCTTGGCGTTGTGCGGCCTGGCCATCTGTAATAATGATAAGACCATGCAGATAAAGCAAGAGAAACATTCGCCCGCGCGCGGGCCATCACCAAGGCCAAAGGCCATGTGGAGCGCGTTCTCAAGCTCCTTGATCTGATGGAGGCGGAAGATAAGAAAGGTGTGTTGGCAGGCGTGCGCGAGGCGGCGGCAGGAGCAAAATAACGGCCGATCCGCCATCCAGAGGAAACGATTCAAGAAACCCAACGCGGGAGGAGGCATCATGGCCGTTCAAGTTTTGATCAGAAGGAAGTTTATTAAGGAAAAGGCCGCGGAGGTAGCGCCGCTGATGGTCGCATTGCGGTCCCTTGCGCGGGCGCAGCCGGGTTATATCTCCAGCGAGAGTCTAAGATGTATTGACCCGGAATGTGATGATGAATACCTGATCAGAAGCACGTGGCATTGTCATGAGGACTGGAAGCGCTGGCTGGGCAGCGACGAACGAAAGGCCATCCAGGACAGGATCGATGCCATTGCCGGGGTCAAAACCGAGTATCGGGTGTATGAAGTCCTGGTTGGCGGGATCTTCCCTTAACCAGGATCGCAGCGGGAATTAATAAAACTGCAAGTCGGAAAAACAGGAACCGAGCCACCTCTTGGTGTGGCTCGGTTCTTTGTTGGGCAGGTTTCAACTACGTCAAGAAGGAGAATGAAAACGATTAAGATATTTCATAGCGCATCAAGATGACCACAAGATGACATTAAAATGACGAAATGGTCATGTTGGGGGCAAGTAAAATTTTCAACGAAATTCCAGGACATTATTCCATATGCGATGAGTGGAACAAGTTTCGATTCATCGTATATTCCCGATAAGTGTTAAATGTTGAACCGATAAAACACTCTGCATGGAAAAAGAAAGAAGTGTCTGTTTCGTCCTTCTCATCACGGGCGTAGGCGTTGTCGTAAGGATTGTCAAAAACGAACCAATCGGCGGGCAATCCCGATGGGGTGGACAGGTAGGGCTCATTACCATTGCCGAAATAGACATTGTTATCATCATCGCCTACGCTGCCCTCGATACAGCCGTAGAAATCGTCGGTGATATCACCATAGGCGCAGGCTGAGTAGGCGGCATTAAAGCTGTCCGCCCAGAAATCCGCAATGCTGGTGTGGCCCGGCAGCACATAAAGGTCGTAGGTATGCCAGCCGGCAGAGCCGGAAATGGACAGTTCAACATTGAGTTTTTCATCTGTGTCATTGGTAAAGGTTAGAATATCATTGACATAAACAGCGGCCATAGTGGCGCCGAACGTCAGCACCACCATCAATGCGGGTATAAAACGTATGCTTTTCATCATTTAAGTTCAGCACTTTTACCCCCTAACCGTTCCGATGAATCAGCTTTTATTTACAGTGTGGGCAGCTCAGCTGGTGTGTTCCCCGGATGTTCGGGTACATTGCCAACCTGGACGAAATGGAGGCCTTCATTAATGGCAGCGCCCCCGGTCTTTTCCAGCGTTGATACCGGTGTCGGCTGAAAACTTTTGAGCTTGCAGCGGGGATAAAACCGAAAAAGTCGCTTAAATGTTAACTATTCTTTAAATGCTATCACAAATCTTCAATATTTTACAAGGCATCGAATTAAAGCAGGTAAATCGGTATTCATAGAACAAGCACCCTTCATTTAAAAAACCAGCGCCGAAAAACAGAACTTTTATTTGATGGAAAGGGTCTTTAATTCTTTCTCTATGGCAAGTCGGAAGCCTTGAAGGCTATTGTCTTTTAATCTCTTGCCATTGATGAAGATGGTGGGCGTGCCCCGCACGCCGTTGGTGTAGCCTTCCCTATAGTCGCCGATCACCAGGTCGCGTATTTTTTGGGAATTCATAAGGGTGTCAAACTCAGGCATGTCCAGGGCCAACGCTTTACGAACGTCCATAATCACCTGGTCATTCATCTGGTTGTACTTTTCATACAGACGATCGTGAAATTCCCAGAATTTGCCTTTCTCATGTGCGGCCATGGCCGCCGTTGCCGCTTTAAAAGCAAAACGGTGCCTGCGCAGAGGATAGCTCTTATACACAATCTTGACCTTATCCGGGTAAAGCTCGAGCAATTGCTCTAGAATATGGGCCAATTTGGCACAATAGGGGCATTGAAAATCCGTATAGTCGACGATCACCACCGGTGCATCGGCCTTGCCTTTGAATGGGGAGTGGGTGATGTTGATATCGCGGACGTAAGTTACATCGATGATCTTAATTTGTTTTTGCCGGTTGTTCATCAGGTAAAGGGTATTTTCGCTGGGCCCGACTTCAATATTGTCGATTTGCGGTCCGGCCTTAATGGTGTCCTTTAATTCTCCTTTTGCCGTATAGACCAACAGATCTCTGCTCTTGGTCAGCACATAGATCCATTGGCCATTGGCGGAAACTTTGACATCGATGGGCTCGCCGGGCAACGCCAGCGTTTGGAGAACACGCCACTCCACCTGGGCCGTACAAATTGGAGCGATCATCAAAATGAAGATCCAGCATATTAGGACACCGCGGAATATTTTACGCATACACCTACCCTTTCACCTGAAATATGACACTCCATACGGCAATGATCCAAACAGGTCAATATTTGTCCGGATAACAAGCTGCTGAATATTTTATTTTTCAGGCTTAGTCGATCCAACCCAAGCTCAACTTGCAGCTGTCTTGCATTTTTCTACAGCTTTTCCAGAAATTTTTCTGCCAGCCGCCGGTTCAGATCCAAAGCCGCCGCGCCTTGAACCCTGGGACTGATGATCCCGACAATCACCATAAAAGGACCTTTGAACACGGTCAATTGTTTGGTGCTTTCGTCCCAGCCGGCATAGTCACCGACGCCATTTACGATTTCCAATTTATAGCCCTCACCAAGGCCCTCTTTCAAATCAGCTTCAAACAGTGCAAAGGCCTCTTGACCGGTAACCTTCCGGCCGTGGGGCATGATGGTGACACCTAAGCCGATCTGCTTTGTTTCAGAATAGTAATTGCACATCGACATCCAAGGCTTGGCGCCTTCCTGTTCATGGTGGGTCTTACGGGGTGTATCGATTGGCGCCCCGATGATAGCCTCAACCTCGGCAGAGGTGAGCAGATCGCAGGCTTGCACCGAATCCGCGGAATCAGCTGCTTTTGTAGAAGCATCCTCATTGCCGCAGCCAAAGATAACAGCACAAAGCATCATTGATGCCGGCAGATAGAATGTGAAAAATCGTTTCCGAAAGGATGCACTTTCTGCGTTTGCCCCATGGAATCGGTTCACGAACGTCTCCTTTCATCGGTTTTATCTTCCAGAATCATTAGAAACCATCCCGCTTATACTTTTAAGATAACCGCGCTTAATTATTTTCCATCCGATGCGACCGTTATACAAACTTAATAAATCTACGGCATCCGTCAAATGCAGGCAAGCGTTCTTTTTCTGCGATCCCATTTATCCTTCGGACGTATCCACGGCCAGGGGCAGATGAACGCGCACCAAGGTCCCTTTTGCGGGAGTGCTGCTGACATGGATTTGCCCGCCATGGGCCTCGATAATGTTTTTCGCCAAGCTTAGACCCAAGCCGAAGCCGTCTCTCCGAGGTGTTCTGGCTTTGTCCACACGGTAAAAGGGTTCGAAAATAAAATCCAGATCCTCCGGTGGAATGCCGATACCGTGATCCTGGATGGAGATGATCACCTCGTTTTCCTCAGCGGCCATGGATACCTCCACCGGCGCCGCATCGTCCGGGCTGTACTTTTGAGCGTTGTCCAGGATATTTTTCAAGGCCTTTGCCAATAGTTCACCATCGACAAAAATGGGCGCCAGATCCGGCATCCCAACCATCCGGATCCCGGGTTGCCCGGCAGCAAATGTTTTGACCGTTTTGCGGATCAATTCAACCAGATCAACGGGTTTATAACTCAGGGATGTTTTGACATATAGCGCCCGGGCCGTTTCAAGCAACTCCGTGATCTTCTTCTCCAATTCCATTAGATCTTCTTCGATGCTTTGCCTTTCCGGCGACGGCGCCATCAGCGCCAGGGTTACCTTCACACGGGTGATGGGACTGCGTAATTCGTGACTCACGTCCAGCAGGAGTTGCTCTTTGGATCGGATCAATTGCTGCAACCGCTCGGTCATGGTGTTAAAAGAGGCCGACAGGTCGCGCAGTTCATCCGAGCTTTTAAGCGGCACCCGATGGGACAGTTCCCCCCTGGCCACTTGCTCCACGCCATGCTTGAGCCACCGCAGGGGCTTTAGCACCCTTCGAATCATCAGATAAGCGCCCATCATCAGGATCGAGATGAAGATCAAGAGGCATATGCTGAGGACTTTGATCTTCTTTTCAACCATTTTCTGATGGGGGAGAAAAAAGGTGAAACGGCCATCGCCTTGTTGCACGTATACCACATAGGCGCCGTGATAACTGCCGGCCTGCATGCGTTCACTACGGTGCCGGATACGCATGCGGCTCAGGGGGATGTCGATGGGGGTGTCCGATGTGCGCCAACGGTATCCCTGCCCTTCATAGGCAATAACCATGTCCGTGTCCGCGGCAATTCGGCGGGCGCGTTCCTGGTCGGGCGGATCACCGATGTCTTTTAACAGATAGTCCACATAACGGTTGAGGTGGGGCTGATAATTACTGGAAATGTGATGTCGGAATGCGCCAAAAAAGAAAATGATGGCCAGGTTGATGCCCACACCGGCAGTCAGGATCACCACCATGAGTTTGAAGAAGATGGAGGTAAAGAGTTTAGGGATTCTTGGCTTCAACATCCGGTGCTGCTTCTCCGATAAATACGTACCCGGTTCCCCAAACCGTCTTGATATAAGTGGGCGATTTGGGGTCATCGCCCAGTTTCTGTCTGAGGCGGCTCATGGTGATGTCCACCGAGCGATTGAAGGCGTCGCTGTCAATGCCGCGCAGCTCTTGCAGAATACGGTCGCGATCCAAAACCTCTCCCGGATGACGCGCCAGCAGGGACAGGGCCGTAAACTCGTTGGTGGTCAGCTCGATGGGCCGGTTGTCCATGGCGACGATTCGCTTCTGGGGATCGATGGTGAGCCGGCCGAAGGTTCTGGGGCCCGTGGCGCCATTGGCCTTTAAGCGCCGCAGTACGGCCTGGATGCGGGCCACGAGTTCCCGGGGTTCGAACGGTTTGGGCAGATAATCATCGGCGCCCAGCTCCAAACCGACGATCCGATCCATGGGCTCACCGCGGGCGGTCAACATGATGATGGGGACCGTGGAATCCCGGCGGATTTGCTTGCAAACGTCAAATCCGTTCATCTCGGGAAGCATCACATCCAGGATGACCATGTCCGGTTTGTGTCGGCGCAGTTTTTTAAATCCCTCGCTCGGGGTAACGGACGTATAGACCTTGAAACCGAACCCGGAGAGAAATTCCGTCAGCAGCCGGTTTAATTTGGGATCGTCATCGATGATCAGGACCTGATTTGCCATGGGTCGTCACCTGGGGTTGTCGTATACGGGATAGGCAGGCCCTTGCGGGCCTGCCTATCAACGGCTCGCCTTTTGTTACCATATCTGCATGGCCCATGTCACGCACTGCCGGCCTGACCGGTTCGGCCTCTGCACGGCCAGTTGCAGCGGGATGATGAATATATGGCACCGTTGCTACCGCGACGTCCGCCTATATGGCGGCCCATGCGAACCAGGACGCCGGTCAGCAAAACGGCCCCAAGGGATTGCAAATAGGTCATAGACGGGAAGGCAAACAGCGGTACCAAAGCCCAATTCCAAAGCAGCCAAAAGGCCAGCCCCAGACCCAGCACAACCATGATGCCCATCATCATGCATTTGGCGGCTCGAGCCAAGTGAGGTGTTTTTTTTTGAGGATCATCTTTCTTTTTCGCGTTATTTTCATTCATCGTTTTCTCCATCTTCATCGATGTTTTACGGTTCTTCTGTTGATTTCGATTTAAAACCGGCACCGGTGCCCGTGATGGGATTCAATCTCGGTGATCAGGATTTCCCGCTGCTCCGGCGTTAAAACTCCGTGAAATTCGGCGATGTGTTCCGCAGCCATCTGCATGAAGCTGTCGATCACCGGTTTCTTGGTGTCGAACAGGCTTTTGAGTTCCTGAGGATCGACACGCTCTTTGCGCAAGGTATCCATGAACCGGGTTTTGAATGTTTGACGATCGGCCGCCATTTCTTGATGTTCGGCCAGAATGTCCTCGGCAATGCGATCCAGGGTGACCTTCTGGGTCTCACTCAGATCGAGTTTTTCGACGATTTTGGCCTTGACATGGGCGATCTTTTCTTCGGGTGTGTGATGCCACCCGTCCCAGGCACGACCGCCTGCCACAGCCAGACCGATCAAAACCACGCTCACCACACTCACACTGATAAGGATAACTTTTTTCATACCCATCCTCCTTTCTTTGCCTGCCGCGGCAGGGTTCCATATGGCACCTTTGATACGGTGCGGGTTTGTGATTTTGAACTTAATGCATTAAGGCGTGAAGTGCTTTTCAGAAGGGTAACAATTTGTAACAAAGTGTATCGGCGGGAGCTACGATTTTATCTTGCAAAAAGCTTTTGATACCACTTGAAGTAAACCGTATCGACGGCGGCCGGGGCCAGATCCCATTTGCGGCCAAAAACATGCAGCCGTTGCACCGGGCGGTTTTGCCGCACCAGTGGCCCGCCGGCATGGGTCCATCCCAACAGTCCGGCTCTTAAATTGATAACGGAAATCCCTTTTCGTTTCAATTCGGCAGCCAACATGCCGCTGCGATAACTGATGGTGCAATAGGCGATGACCCGCTTGTGGCGGTACCGCTCCAGATGGTCCGTGAATACCTGTTTGGTGATGGCCCCGGGAATCATGGAGACCGCTTGCTCTTCAGCCTTGCGTACATCCACAAAAACCACATCCGGATCCGAAAGTAATTTGATGGCCGAGTCGGGGGCAATATCCTCTACCTCTGGAAATTTTTTTTGATACTCAGCATACATATTCAAGGCCAGCTCGCGTTTTTCGGCATCGCTCATCGGGCCGGCGGCAAAGAGAGATGCCGGAATACCGGACAATGCCATTAGCATCAATATCAGTACCGCAGCTTTAGCGAAGATCACATCCTGAATAGGATGGCGAATGAGATGCATGCTTCTTCCTCCCAAATGTATGCATTCAATTTTACCGCGCACCGGTGCAGAGAATAATTCCGAAATTGGAAATATCTTGTTTGCAGTTTTCGCACTTCATCAGGCCATTGCTCCTCTCGATCATCTCACGCCGGCTGCTTGCGCTTCATCACCGTGGCGCCCACCGGGCACGTGGTGACGCAAAGCCCGCAACCATAGCAATTCTCCGGGTTGTAGACCATGGCGCCATCCTCAAGTTTACGCGCCTTGAAGGCGCATCGCGCAATACAGTCTCCGCAATGGACGCATTGATCCATATCGGTCTGGGCCGCATAGTCGGAGTGGACCACCAGGGTGTCCTGTTTGTAATCCAGCAGCAACTGAAGGTCGTGGCAGCAGCAGGAACAGCAGCTGCACAGGGCATAGAGCTGATGGTCCGGCCGGTACAGGGATAAGTGCACCAAGCCTTGCCGGTTGGCCGTGTCGAGAACACTGGCCGCCTCATCCAAGGATATTTCCCGGCCCTTGCCCTTGTCAATGCACTTGCGGCCGTATTGATTGAGCAGCATGCAGACGTCCACCGGGCGGTCGCATCTTTTGTAACGGCTGCGGCAGACGCAGTCGGTCAACGCGATGGTGGCGGCACTTGCGATGATCTCCAGCACTTGCTCAGTGGGCAGAATCCACTGTTTGTTCTCCAAGGATTCCTTCACGGGGACGATTTTGGAAGAATAAGAGATTTTCCGTTCACCCAGCCATGCGGTGTATTTATCCAACAGCGTGCTGAGAAAGTCATCCATTTTATTCGGTATCTTTGGTTGCGTCATTTATACTCCTTCAGCATCGTCTCACCGGTGAAGCTTTTCCTTCACCAGATCCATGCTGCTTGAATCCACGGTGATCCGGACGTTGACCAGTTGCTGATCGGGTGCGGTTAATTCGGCGATGCGATCGTATACAAAATGGGTGGCAAAGATGACATCACATCCCCGGATCACCTTTTGCAATTTTTTTGAATTGTCATAACCGGCCAGGATGCGCCTGAGTTCTTTGGCGCCGGAAAAATAGGCGCTGTTGTAAAGTGTTTCCGTACTTCGCTGATTGGCGCATACAAAACCCACCTTGGTGCCTTTGGGCAGCTGGGCAAGGGTGTTGATCACCCGGACATCCACTTGAAGCAGTATCGCGACAACTTCCGCTTTCAGACGGGGAACGGCGCGCTTGAGCTCCTCCAAATGGTTGAAACCGCAGACAATCAAATCCTTGCCATTTAGCAGGCCCATGGCCGACTTGCGATCCGCTTCGATCTCCTGAATCAACATGCCTTGGGCGTGCACGCCGAATGTTTTTGATAGCCGATCACATAGATAATGGACGACTTCATCGTTGCAATCCACGACTACGACGCGTTTTTTTGAAACATCGGCTGTCAATGCGGAGAGCCGGTCCATAAAGTGTTCAGCAATCTCCTCTGTGTTGAAACCGATGCGGCGGGCATTTTGAATGGCCTTGTCAAATACCCGGTCCATGGCTTTTATGGGTTTGAGCGCCAGATCATCTTTGACGAAGGTGCCGGAACCCACCACAATTTTCAAAAGACCCTCTGTGGAGAGTTCTTTATAGGCTTGGGTGACGGTGTTGCGATTGACTTTCAAAACGGCCGACAAGTCCCGGGCGGACGGCAACGGTTGACCGGCTTCTATTTCGCCGCCGTCAATCAACAATCGAATCTGCCGTTTGATCTGGTCCCGGATGCGGAATGGGCTGTCGCTTTGCACCTTGATATCCATAGTGTCATATTTATATATGACACTATGGATTTGTCAATTCAATTTTCCCACCACCTGCTCCACGGCCTCCAGCAATGCGTCTGACTGCATCAGATCCCACACGCCGGCGATGTCGTCGGCCAGCACGCGGTCTGTTTCCAGATGGGGGATGTGCCGGCGGATGGTGTTGTAGGCCGCCATGGTTCCTTTTCCGGGCTTGCGGTTGGTGAACAGGTCCAGGGCCTGGGCGGCGCAGAGCAGTTCGATGGCCGCCACATGCTCGGCGTTTCGAACGATATCGCGGCATTTACGGGCCGCGATGGTGCCCATGGAGACATGATCCTCCTTGTTGGCGGAGGTGGGAATGGAATCCACGCTGGCCGGGTGGGCCAGCACTTTGTTTTCGGAAACCAGGGCGGCGGCAGTGTATTGGGCAATCATGAATCCCGAGTTAAGCCCGCCGTCCTTGACCAGAAAGGCCGGCAGGCCGCTGAGTTTGGGGTTGACCAGTCGTTCGACGCGCCGTTCGGCGATGTTGGCCAATTCAGCCACGGCCATGGCCATGAAATCCAGGGCCAGGGCCACGGGCTGGCCGTGGAAGTTGCCGCCCAGCAGGAAATCGCCGCTGTCACTGAAAACCAGCGGATTGTTGGTGGCTGCGTTCATCTCGGTTTCGATGACCCCCTTGGCGTAATGGATGGCGTCATGGCTGGCGCCGTGGACCTGGGGCGAACACCGCAGGGTATAAGCATCCTGAATACGTTTGCAGTCTTTATGGGAAGAGATGATTTCACTCTCCTGGGTGATGCGCAGCATGTTGTCGGCCGCCGCGGCCTGTCCCGGATGAGGGCGCAGCTGCTGAATGCGCGCGTCGAATTCGGTGCGGCTGCCCATCAGGACTTCCAGGCTCATGGCGGCGGATATGTCGATGAGTTTGGCCAGCCGCAGGGCGTCATACACGGCCAACGCGCCGATGGCCGTCATGACCTGGGTGCCGTTGACCAGGGCCAGGCCTTCCCCGGGCTCCAGGTTCAATGGTTTCAGTCCGCAGGCATCCAGCACCTCCTTGCCCGGCATGCGGCGACCGTTGTATACCCCTTCCCCCTGTCCGATCAGCAATAAAGCCATATGGGCCATGGGGCAAAGATCCCCGCTGGCGCCCACCGAGCCTTGCTGGGGGATGATGGGGTAGGCGCCGGCATTCAGAAGGGCGATCAGCTGATCGATACTGGCCGCTCGGCCGCAGGCATGCCCCAAAGCCAACTCCTTGGCCCGCAGGAACATGACGCCACGGGCGGTGGACGCGTCCAGGGGGGCGCCCACGCCGGCCGCGTGGCTCATGAGGATATTGACCTGCAGTTTGTCCGCATCCTCCCGTGAAATGGAGACGCTGCTCAGCGCCCCAAAGCCCGTGGTGACGCCGTAAATGTTGCGCCCCGCTTTCAAACTGCGGTCAATGAGACGCCCGCTTTTTTCTACGGCAGCGCGTGCCTGGCCGGACAGATGGACGCGCGCCCCGTTGCGGGCCACATCGATGTATTCGTCGAGGGTCAATGGATGGCTGCCGATCCGTACTGTTTTCTTCATTGCATTTCCCTAAAGCACCGTGCAGTAGCTGCCGTCGCCGGTTTTAAAACGGCCTCCCAGGCGGTAGCGCGGTCCGGGATAAGTCAAGCGGCTGTGGGTGACCACCACCTCGCCGGCCCAGGTCGTGCGGTGCAGTTCCAGGCAGGGAGTGTTCTTTTTAAGTTGCAGCAGGCCCCGGGTCTCTTCGTCGGCCGAAACCGCCTCGACCACATGTTCCACCTCTGTCACCGGCGCCGTGCGCAGCAGATATTCGGCGGGGGTCACGCGCGTAAAATCCTGGGATAGGAAGTCGGGCGCCACGGCCGGATTGACATAACGGTCGGCCAACTGAACCGGCACGCGGTCTTCATGGTGCACCAGCACGGCATGGAACACCTCCGAACCCGGAGCAAGATACATCTTCTTGGCGATGAGTCCGACGGCCGGTTCCGATCGCAGCAGGTGCACCGTGCTGGTGTGAACCCCGCCCCGTTGTCGAATCTCCTCCGCAATGCTGATCATCTCCAGCAAGGTGGACCGAGGTTTTTGGGGTGCCACAAAAGTGCCGACGCCCTGGATGCGCACCAGCAGACCTTCGGCCGTGAGTTCCCGCAGGGCACGGTTGATGGTCATGCGTGAGACTTTCAGTTCCCGGACAAGTTGGTTTTCCGAGGGAATGCGGCTGTCCGGACGCAACCGGTCGTCAGCGATCAACGCCCGTATGTGGCGTTTGACCTTCTGGTAAAGGGGCTGGGGTTTGGGCTGCAAAGGGTTCACAAGCAGACTCACCGATATGTTTTTCTCAGTAATCCTGTCGGTTGAATTGCTATATCTTGACAATCCGGCTGCTGTTGTATATACAAGTTTATACAAGTATGGCAACCCAATGTCAAGACCATCCGATAAGGGACATTTCCGAAATGCAGCCCCAAACAACTTTTACCCTGGATACCATCATCCATCGGTTGCCGCCGCCGGCCACCTTCAAACCGGGCGTTCGGCGGGCGCCCCGGAGGCAGGCCGCCCTCAGCCGCTCCGACATGGCTTTGGCGCTGAAAAACGCGTTGCGCTATGTACCGCCCAAATGGCACGACAGGCTGGCACCCGAATTTCTGGAAGAGTTGCACAGCCGCGGCCGTATCTATGGGTACCGTTTCCGGCCGCCGGGACGCATCTTCGGTCGCCCCATTGAGGATTATCGGGGTGCGTGCGTCGAAGGCCGTGCCTTCCAGGTGATGATCGACAACAACCTCGATGTGGATGTGGCCCTCTATCCGTACGAACTGGTGACTTACGGAGAAACCGGCCAGGTGTGCCAGAACTGGATGCAATACCGGTTGATCAAAGCCTATCTCCAGGCGCTCAACCACCGCCAAACCCTGGTGATGGCCTCCGGCCACCCTCTGGGCCTGTTCCGCTCGCCTGCCTCGGCGCCGCGGGTGATTATCACCAACGGCCTGATGGTGGGGCTCTTTGACGATCTGGAGAACTTCAACCGTGCCGCCGCACTTGGTGTGGCCAACTACGGCCAGATGACCGCCGGCGGCTGGATGTACATCGGCCCCCAGGGTATTGTGCACGGCACCTACTCCACCCTGCTCAACGCCGCCCGCGCCAAATTGGGTCGGCCGGCCCGGCAGGATATGCGCGGTTGCCTGTTTGTCTCTTCCGGATTGGGCGGCATGAGCGGCGCCCAGGGCAGAGCGGCCGAAATTGCCAAAGGGGTGGCTGTCATCGCCGAAGTGGATGAATCACGCATCCGGACCCGCCATGAACAGGGCTGGGTCAGCCGGATCTACCGCTCACCGGCCAAAGCCTTTGCACATGCTCAAAAGGCGCAGCAAAACGGAGAGCCACTGGCCGTCGCTTTTCACGGCAATGTGGTTGATCTTCTGGCATATGCCGTGGAACACAAAACGGCCGTCGATCTGCTCTCCGACCAGACCTCGTGCCATGTGGCCTATGACGGCGGCTATTGCCCCCAGGGTTTGACGTTCGAGCAGCGCACCACCATGCTGCGGGATGATCCCCGCCGGTTCAGAAAAAGGGTGGATGCCTCCCTCAAACGCCACTTTCAGCTCATTGCCACGCTTGTACGGCGGGGAGCCTACTTCTTCGACTACGGCAACAGCTTTATGAAGGCTGTCTTCGACGCCGGCGTTCAGAAGATTTGCAAAAACGGCCGGGATCCCAATGACGGCTTTATCTTCCCTTCCTATGTGGAAGACATCATGGGGCCGTTGCTGTTTGACTACGGCTACGGCCCCTTCCGCTGGGTCTGTTTGAACGGCCGGATGGGCGATTTGCGTAAAACCGATCAGGCCGCCATGGCCTGCATCGATCCCCAACACCGCTTCCAGGATCGGGACAACTATGTATGGATTCGCGACGCCATGAAAAACAAACTGGTGGTGGGCACCAAGGCGCGTATTCTCTATCAGGACGCAGAGGGGCGCATGCGCATCGCCTTGCGCTTCAACCAGATGGTGCGCAACGGTGACATCGGTCCGGTGATGTTGGGCCGGGACCATCATGACACCGGCGGCACCGACTCGCCCTTTCGTGAAACCGCCAATATCAAAGACGGCAGCAACGTCACGGCCGACATGGCCGTACATTGCTTTGCCGGCAACGCCGCCCGCGGCATGAGCCTGGCGGCCCTGCACAATGGCGGCGGCGTGGGCATCGGCAACGCCGTCAACGGCGGCTTCGGTCTGGTGCTGGACGGCAGTCGCCGGGTGGACAAGATTATTCGTCATGCCATGTCGTGGGATGTAATGGTGGGCGTGGCAAGGCGGGCCTGGGCGCGCAATCCGGCTGCCATCGAGACGGTGCGGGGCTTTAACCGCAAAAAAAAGGCAAAAGAACACATCACCCTGCCTTATGCGGCGGACGATGAAATGGTGGAAAATCTTATTCGGAGATAGGTTTGATCGATGAATAAAATCATCCAATGCGTCCCCAACTTTAGCGAGGGTCGCAACCAGGCCATAATTGACAAAATCACGGCGCCGTTCGCTTCCCGGAAAGGCGTCAAATTGCTGGACGTGCAGGCTGATGCCGATCACCACCGCATGGTGGTGACGGTACTGGGATCTCCCGAAGGCGTTCAAAGATCGGTGCTGGCGGCCATGGCCCGGGCCGTCGAATCCATTGACATGACCCGGCACCAGGGTCAGCATCCGCGCATGGGGGCCGTGGATGTGGTACCTTTTATCCCCATCAAGGGGATGGAGATGGATGAAGCCGTCACCCTCTCAAAAGCGGTCGCCGCCCAAGCCGCCGATGCGCTGGAGCTGCCTATCTTTCTATATGAACGGTCGGCCACAGCGCCCCACCGGATGAACCTGGCCGCCGTTCGCAAAGGGCAGTTCGAGGGCATGGCCGACAAACTCAAGGACCCCAGGTGGCAACCCGATTACGGTCCGGCACGTATTCATCCCACGGCCGGTGCCACCGCCGTGGGAGCAAGACCGCCCCTGGTGGCCTTCAATGTCAACCTGGGCACCGACCGGTTGTCTATCGCCGATGCCATTGCCAAACGGGTGCGCCACATCGGCGGCGGTCTGCGCTTCTGCAAGGCCATGGGGGTCGCCCTGGAAGACCGGGGCCAGGTGCAGGTCTCTATGAACATGACCGACTTCAGCCAAACATCGCTTTACCAGGCCGTGGAATTGATTCGCATCGAAGCCCGGCGGTACGGCGTGGCGGTGGTGGGCAGCGAAGTGGTGGGGCTGGTGCCCATGCAGGCCCTGGTGGATTGCGCCGCCCATTACATGGGGCTGGAGAATTTCAGCACGCAGCAAGTGCTGGAATCCCATTTGATTTAGGGGAGCAGTAGGATGCCCGCCGGTAACCTTATCATTCATAACGCGAATCAAGTGGCGACCTGCAGGGGGATTCAAGCCCGGCGTGGAGCGCAAATGGCCGATCTGACGGTGATCGAAGACGGGGCCGTGGTGATTAAGAACGGTACCATCGCGGCCATAGGGCCCTCCAACGAGATTCTGGCAGGCTTTGATCCTACGGATTTTGACACCATCGATGCCAAAGGCAAGGCCGTGCTGCCCGGTTTTGTGGATTCCCACACCCATTTCCCTTTCGGCGGCTACCGGCCCGAGGAGTATGCCTGGCGCCTCAAAGGTATGTCCTATATGGAGATCATGCAAAAGGGCGGCGGCATCATCAATACCATGGCCGCCACCCGCAAGGCCGACCGCGAAGAACTCCTCAGCCTCGGGCGCAGGCGTTTGGACGCCATGCTGGCCATGGGCGTTACCACCGTCGAAGGCAAAAGCGGCTACGGCCTTGATCTGGAAACGGAGATCAAACAGCTCGAGGTACTGGCTGAACTCGGCGGCAGCCATCCCGTGGATGTTGTGCCGACTTTTCTCGGTGCCCACGCTGTCCCTCCGGAATACAGCGGCCGGGCCGACGATTATATCGATTACCTCATCGACACGGTTCTGCCTGAGGTGGTCCGGAGCCAACTGGCCGAGTTCTGCGATGTCTTCTGTGAAAAAGATGTTTTCTCCGTATCCCAGGCGCGTCGATTGCTGAAGCAGGCCAAAACCATGGGGCTGCAGCTTAAACTGCATGCCGACGAGATCGCTTCCCTTGGCGGCGCCGAACTGGCGGCCGAGCTGGGCGCCAGGTCCGCCGATCATCTGCTGCAAGCCTCTGACGACGGCATCGAGGCCATGGCCCGCGCCAATGTGGTGGCCACCCTCTTGCCGGCCACAGCCTTCAGCCTCAAGGAGCCTTATGCCCGCGCGCGGGAGATGATTCAGATAGGATGCGCAGTGGCACTGGCCACCGATTTCAATCCCGGCAGCTGCTTTACCTTTTCCATTCCGCTGATCATGGCCCTGGCCACGCTGCAGATGGGACTGACGCCGGAAGAAGCGCTCTGCGCCATGACCCTCAACGGCGCCGCCGCCGTTGGCCGCGCGAAAACAACCGGCAGCCTGGAAAAAGGCAAACAGGGCGACGCGGTAATTCTCTCTTACCCCTCCTATCTCTTCATGCCCTACCACATCGGCATCAATATCGTGGAGAAAGTTGTCAAGAGAGGCAGCGTGGTGGTTGACCGGGAGAAGGACTGATGCGTATTCTATGGAATACAAAGCGAGGTGCTTCATGCTAAAAGCATTATCCCTTGAACAATTCAGTGATGCCGTGGCCTCGGAAGAAGCGGTGCCCGGCGGCGGCAGCGTTTCCGCCCTGGCCGGCGGTCTGGCGGCGGCCCTTGCAGCCATGGTGGCGCGCCTGACAATGAACAAGAAAAAATTCTCCGAGGTCGCAGCGCAGATGGAGACATTGGCACACAATGCCATTGAGCTTCAGCGCCAATTGATGACTGCAGTAGACCGCGATGCCGACAGTTACCGCCAGGTGCTGGCTGCCTTGCGCCTGCCAAAAACAACGGATGAGGAGAAGCAAGCCCGCAGCCGGGCCATGGAAGCGGCATTTCGTCTGGCCGCCGACGTTCCGCTGGAAGTGGCCGGCCTCTCCTATAAAATCATGGAACTGGCCGAACAAGGCGTGCGCCTGGGCAATCCCGACATGATCACCGATGCCGGCGTGGCCCTGGTCCTGGCCCGCAGCGCCGCCCTGGGGGCGCTGATGAACGTGAACATCAATCTGACTTACATCAAGGACCAAGACGTGGTGGCGGACATGGGCGCCACCGCCGAACGCATCAAAAAGGCAGTGCTGCAAAATGAGCTGGCGGTTCTGTCTGAATTGCCGCTTTAACGGTCGGGCCATTAGCAGCAATTCTAACTGAATGTCATTCACCACAGCAGAAGCAGGTTCAAGGATTTTCTAAAAATTATTTTTCGCGAATCATACTGTTTCTCTCTATCTTTTCGATCCCGATAGCGATCCCGATTTGCCGCGGCATCGCCATTGGTGTCGGGATCGGGATCGCTATCGGGATCGATTTCTTGTTCCTGAATACCGTTCAGTTAGAATTGCTGGGGCATGATCTGTGATTTTGACACCGTTGGGGATATCATATATATAATCCCGGCCGCCTCTAAAATACAGCGCGAACGGAGATGATGATGAAACACTTGCTTGATGGCTCCCGCTCTCATCTATTCCTAAGCTTGACGTTTTTTATTATGACGATTGTTGTGCCCCGAGCACAAGCTGCTGCTAATAACCTTCCTTCTCATTTGGCTGCACTGATTGAAATCGCAGATGATAAGGGCATGTTGACCGACACAGGCGCCGTAATCCTGGAAAGAGAAGTCGATATTTTTGAAAATCAGGACGGTACTTGCATTTTGAGAAAAAAAATCGCCGGAATGGTACTGGATCAGAAGTCCGCATCCGATTATGGCCAAATCACCAGCAGCTACAACTCACATTTTGAAGAGATCAGCCTCGATTACGCAAGGGCATATGTTGATCAGCGAGAGGTGTTAACTGTCTCCAAAGATGCGGTCCAGATAAAATCACTCCCCAGCCTGAACGGCGAGAAAACATATTCCGACATTCGAGCTTTGACATTTTCCCTACCCGGTTTAGCGCCGGGAACGGTGTTCGAATACCAAATATCATGCAAACTCCGACCGGTTATCAGTGGGGGATGGAGTCGGAGGTTTCATTTCCATTATATTCTTTCAAACCCGTTTATACAGCAAATGCCCCGGATCGATGCCGTCCTTAAATCCACCATCACGATGAACCTGCCTGAATCGTCATCACTTAATTATAGCCTGAACAACACGGATGCAGCGCTAAAAATTGAGAAAAAGAGCCAGCGGGTCATCTATTCTTGGGGCCTTGAAAATCTTGCTCCGGTGGTTCCGGAGCTAAACATGCCGACCATGGATCATCTGGTGCCTTCAATTTCAGCCTCCACATTTGATGGATGGAATCATATCGATCAATGGGCCTTTGACCAGTTCAGGCCCAGTTGTGCCCCAACCCCGCGGATCGAAAAACTGGCGCACAGCCTAACAGAACAAATCGATGATTCTGCCGGAAAGATTAAGGCGGTGTATAAATACGTGCAATCCAATATAGAATATGTGATGGCGGATTTTGGCCGAAGCGGATATAAACCGCATCCGGCCGGCGAGGTTCTGAAAAACGGCTACGGCGACTGCAAAGATCAAACCGTTCTGGTGATATCCATGCTAAAGACATTGGGAATTAACGCCTATCCTGCGTTGATGATTCCTTTTCCGTATCGGAATGTAGACAAGAAAATCCCGACACACGCTTTCGGCCATGCGATAGCCTATATCCCGATGAAATCAGGGGATATTTGGATCGATACCACTTCGAACAGCCGCTTCCCTGTGCTGTTCTGGGTAAATCAGGACCGCTCTGCGTTTATCGTCGACGGCAAAGGAGGTCATTTCAGAAAGACACCAAAGATCAATGAG
>JASFER010000047.1:0-29427 GCA_050124755.1 Desulfobacteraceae bacterium | reverse complement strand
GGCGATGCCGCTTGGAACCTAGGGCCGGCCTCCGCGCCGGCCTGGCATGAGACGCAATACCTTGACAAAGCCCGATCGCCATCCCTTTGCAGCAGTGCTTTTAAACACATTTTTCCTTCCAGGTGTCGCCCCATAGCAGGGTCCGGACCCGGATTCCATGCGATCAAATCTCCAGCTTGGTTACGGATATGCTTCCGCCAAAACAGACATCCACATCGCCGCCTTTATCGCGCGGTCGATCGTGTATAATACCTTGATATTGATATGAATCGTCTGTTCTGGCATAGGTGTAATCATGGGGATTTTTGTCCAGCGGGCATATGGCGTATTTCAGGGGCGACGAATTGTTGGGCGGATGGGGCAGGTTAATGTTCCAATATTGCCCCTGGGACAATTTCTCCTGCATCAAAACAGCTATGATTTGTTGGGTGTGTCGGCGGGTTCTCTCCCAGGAGATGGTTTTACCGCGGCCGATATACTGGGATACGGCCATGGCTTTAACGCCCAATATGGCCGCCTCGCGGGCGGCTGCCACCGTTCCTGATTGGTAGACGTCGGTTCCCAGGTTTGCTCCCGGGTTGATGCCGGCGATGACCCAGTCGGCGTCGGGGGCCAACTGCTTCAGTGCCAGCCGCGTGCAATCGGCGGGTGCCCCGTGGACGGTAAATTCCCGAGGGTTGATCCGGTCAACCCGGATGGCTTGCTTCATTGTCACCCGGTGACCGGCAAATGAATGCGGTTCTTTTGGGGCCACGACCACCACATCGCCCAAAGCCTGCAGCGCCAATCGCAAGGCTTCGATCCCCGGCTCACCATAACCGTCGTCATTGGTGATAATGATTTTCAAGTAGATCTCCCTGATCGATTGTTTTCAAACCGGGTGCTATGCACCCGATTTTGATCAATAACGTTCCTGGCCACCCGCTTTGGGGTTGGTCGTTAACGCATGGGGCCATTTTCGGGACCTTTTAATGGCGCCCGAAAGTCTTGTTTGTATAAATCCATTTTCGGGAAAACAAGGTTTTCCTTTAATTAACATATTTAGGAGCCGTTTCAAAACCTTCCAGGACGATCGAAACACCGCCGTGTTTTTGTTCTTCCCGTCTATGGCCGCATATGAAAGCGGAGACGGAACGTCGACCCAGGTTAAAATAACCCAGGCCACCCGGTCGTTGACTTCTGGAATTCCAACCGAACCTGTGGTAAAGGCGGGGCATGAATGTGATCGAGGCACGCAACGTCGTTAAACGATTTGGCGATTTCACTGCTGTGAACGCGGTGAGTTTCACCGTGGAAAGCGGCGAATTCTTCGGCCTGCTGGGCCCCAATGGCGCCGGGAAGACCTCGGCCATTCGCATGATGTACGGCAACTCACCGATCAACAGCGGCGAGATGATGGTTTTCGGTTTGAACATTGACTCCGACTGGCGCCAAATCCGCACGCGCATGGGCGTCTGTCAGCAGGAAAACACCCTGGATCCCGATTTAACCGTTGAACAGAACCTGCTGCTTTATGCCCGATATTTTGAACTGGACCGGGCGAAGGCCCGCGAACGGGCCGAGGAGCTGCTGGGCTTTTTTGCGTTGACCCGGAAACGCAACGCCAAGGTGGCGGAACTCAGCGGTGGTTTGGCCAGGCGGCTGCAGCTGGCACGGGCGCTGGTGGCCGGCCCGGAACTGTTGATTCTGGACGAACCCACCACCGGACTGGATCCCCAATCCCGTCACCAGTTGTGGGACCGGTTAGCCGCGCTCAAAAAGCGCGGTCTGACCATGCTGCTCACCACTCACTACATGGACGAGGCCGAGAGCCTGTGCGACCGGCTGCTGATTATGGACCACGGCCGGATCATTGCCCACGGTCGTCCGCGAGGTTTGATCAACGAGCACGCGGCCGAGAGTGTCATCGAGATTGAGGGACCGGGTGAGGAACTCAGAAGTTTTATTCGGCAGCGCAACGTCAAGCACGATGACTTGGGTGAACGGATCATTATTTACGCCGATGCCGATGGAGACCTGGAGAATGAGGTGCGGGACAAGTTTTGCGTGGAGTCCTGCCTCTTTCGTACGGGAAATCTGGAGGATGTGTTTCTGCGCCTGACCGGAAGGGAGCTTCGCGAATGAGCCGGGTTGATCTGTCCGCCATTTCGTTTCGTTTTCGCCACGTCTGGATGCGCAACCTGATCACCTATCGCCGCATTTGGCGGGTTCATTTCCTGACGCCCCTCATGGAGCCGGCGTTTTATATCCTGGCCTTCGGCCTGGGGTTCTCGGGACTCATCGGTGCTGTGGACTATGCCGGCATGCAATTGGCCTATACCCGATTTATGGCGCCGGCGCTGGTGGCCACGGCCTGCATGTGGAACGCCTTTTTCGAGACCACCTACGCCTCGTTCGTGCGCATGTATTACCAAAACACCTTCGACGGCCTTCTGGCCACACCCCTCAGCCTGGAAGAGATCATCGTTGCCGAGATCGTCTGGGCGGCCTCTAAAGCGACGGCTGCGGTGGCCGTGATGCTGTTCGTGCTGGTTCCCATGGGATACGCCGATTTTCCAGGCGCGCTGTTTTGCATCCCGCTGGCGTTCCTGGCCGGATTGGCCTTTGCGGCCATCGGCATGTTCTTCACCGGCATCATCCCCACCATCGACATGTTCAACCTGCCAATATTTTTATTTATTACGCCCATGTTCCTATTTTCGGGCACATTCTTTCCCGTATCGGGAATACCGGAATGGGCCGGCGTCTTCACGCTGATTTTTCCACTCTACCATTTGGTGGAGCTGACACGCTATCTGTGCCTTGGAGCCATGGAGTCCCACCCTGTTTTTAACCTGACCTATCTGGTGCTTTTTATTTTGGTTTTCGGTTTGTTGGCATTGAGGGCGATGAAGCGGCGTCTGATCAACTAGCAGCATAGTTAGGCGTTAGGCGCTCGATATGAAAGAGATGGCACAGCAGCTTCGTTCCGTTGTTCAGCGACTGGCTGAATTGTACTGCTGGCATTGGATTCATGCCAACATGACGATAACTTGTCCTATGACTATCCGAAAATCGGGGGCACCTTTTCCCAGGCCACGCTCCAGTGGGCGGTGGCGGAAGTCGAGGCGGCCATTACACAACTGCGGTGGGAAACGATGGATGTCAGGCCGGCACGGAGTCCGGCCCTGCGCTTTAAGTGCGGCGCCTGTCTGCCTATAGGGGGTTCAAAGGGCCGGCCTCCGTGCCGGACGCTTCTTAATCCTAACAATGGTATTCTATACACGGCAGGGACGGAGCCCTGCCCTACGAAAACCATTGATCCTAAAAAAGGTATTTCTTCGAAACGTAGGGCCGGCCTCCGTGCCGGCCGGTTTTAAGAATCGGTTTGGGTATAAGCCCCTATTGCTCCTTTGGCTATCCACTGTATGGTAACCGGAAGAACCGTTGGTAAAAAAGTCGCTGTTGCTCTGTTAGGCTTATATTTACAACATATTAACTCCCCAACAAGTGAATCTTGCTGTTTCCATAAGTTACCAGTTTCGTTTTTCAAATTTCGGTCTTTGACGACCTTGC
The DNA here is from genome assembly GCA_050124755.1 of Desulfobacteraceae bacterium. GTDB lineage: Bacteria > Desulfobacterota > Desulfobacteria > Desulfobacterales > Desulfosarcinaceae > JARRKU01. The sequence goes on along the minus strand of JASFER010000047.1, from coordinate 25,872 downwards.
TCCTATTCCACCCCATGTATTGGTTGATTCCAATTATTAAGCTCGGCTCTAACATACCGAATTAAAAAAATAAAAGCATCAATTTTGGAGGAACGCCAACCCTCACATGCGCTGTGGTTTCCGTTTTCGCCCTGAAGCCGCATCATGCGGATGCCTGGCAAACATCTTGCTAAATGCTTGTATCCAACAACGCACTGACGGATCAAAAACCGCGCCATGCTCAAGGCCTGCGAAAAAGGAACGGCGACGACGGTTGATAAAGAAAAGGTCTCAGAATATATTGAATAGTTATAATGTGAGCCACATTGCAGATGACGATGTGCCTCTATTTGAGTATTTCGATCAGATGGATTAAAATAAACGAGGTGAGACGCACCCGGCCGCTTGAGCGGTGTATTGGAAACAAAAGACCTGCAAAGCATGAGCATGGACTTGATTGCAGGTCTTTTAGACCATTATGCACAGAGCAGAAAAGGAACTGACAATGGATGTTTACTACATCGATGGTAATTTTGTGGAAGACGACAAGGCCTCGATTTCGGTTAAAGACATTGCCGTCTTGAGAGGGTTCGGGGTATTCGACTTTCTCATCACTTACAACTCGCGCCCTTTTAAACTGCAAGAGCATGTTGCGCGGTTGGAAAATTCGGCCCGCAATATCGGTCTGTCGATTCACCGTACCAACGCCGAAATATGCTCGATTGTGGAAGAGACGGTGCGCCGCAATGCGCACCATGACGAATCCAATGTGCGCATTGTCTATACCGGCGGTATCAGCTCCGACGGCGTCACCCCGGAGGGCAACGGCAAGCTCATGGTCTTGGTCACCCCCAAGCATGTGCTCCCCGAATGGTGGTACACCCGAGGCGCCAAAATCATCACGGTGGAGATCGAGCGTTTTCTTCCCGATGCCAAGAGCACCAGCTATCTCTCTGCGGTCTACGCCCTTCAACTGGCCAATAAGGCGGATGCCATCGAGGCGGTGTATGTCGATCGAAACCAACGGGTGCTGGAAGGCACCACCAGCAATTTCTTCTTTTTCAAAGGCGACAAACTGATCACCGCGGGCAAGGACATCCTGCCCGGCATTACCCGCAGTGTGATCCTGGAGCTGGTCAAGGGCCGCTTCGAGGTCGAAATCAGGGATATTGACCGGTCCGAACTCACCGATATGAGCGAGGCCTTCATCACGGCATCCAACAAAGAGGTCGTACCGGTGATTCAGGTGGACGATTTATTCGTCAACGGGGGCAAACCCGGCGAAAAGACCAAAGAGATCATGCGCCTGTTCAGGGAAACCACGACGGCCTACGGCCAGGGTCAGGCGTAAGGTCTTAGGATAACGAATGGATGCTCATCTGAATTGGCAGGACGGGACGTGGCTCAACCAACCGCCCAGGGGACCCCGATATGAGATCTGCATTGCCTCGGACTGGGCTCCCATCCGGGCTTTCAGCCGGATCATTCTGGATGATCCGGAAGCCGTCTACGGGGACTTGCTGCCCGAGCTGCGAAACAGCGATCTGCGGATCGCCAACCTGGAATGCCCGCTGACCCGCAGCCAATCGGCCGTCTCCAAAAGCGGCTCCGTCCTCAAAGGCATGCCCGAGCATATCGAGGGACTGACCTCCGTACCCTTTGACATCGTCACACTGGCCAACAACCACGTATTTGACTATGGACTGGATGGTTTCCAGGAGACCCTGGACCTGCTGAACGCCAACCATATCAAGAGCGTGGGCGCCGGTATGACCCGGCCGGCGGCCGTGGAACCCCTGATTGTCCGGCTCGGGGAAACCACCATTGCCTTGATCAGCTTCAGCGAGGGCGAAGATCTCACCGGGGCCGTGGATGGGCCCGGCGTGTTCGGCTGGGAGGTCGATACGGTGGTCGAGGTCGTCAGATCCGCCAAGTCAAAGGCGGATCTGGTCTTTGTGATCTGCCACGCCGGGGTGGAGTATATTCCCTTTCCACCCCCCTATCTGGCCCGGGCGCTGACAGCCATCGCCGAAGCCGGGGCCGACCTGGTGGCGGCCCATCACCCCCATGTTCCCCAGGGGGTTCAGATCGTCGGCAGCGTGCCCGTCGTTTACAGCCTCGGCAACTTTGTCTTCCACCAGCCATCGGACCTGATCTACCGCAAAGTCGGCTATCTGCTCAAGGTGGGGATTTCAGCAGGAACCCTGACCGGGATCAAACTCGTTCCCTACCGGATCGACGACCAGGGGCTGAACCTGCTGGAAGGTGAGCGCCTGGCCTGGTTCATGAAAAAATTAAAACAAGTATCCCGGCCCCTTGCAACCATGGCGGGCATCGAAGATGCCTGGAACGGCTTCCTGCGCCATTACGGCGTCCATGGATTTTTCGATGAGGTCGCCATGCTGTTGGACCAACTGAGGAACGATCCCCCCAAAGGGGCGGCGATGTTCCGCAACCGGGTAGCCACCATGCAGCACCGGGAGCACTGGATCGATGCCATGACCCGCATCATCGACGGGACCATCGGTGAGGCACCGGAGTGGGCCTGCGATCTGGTGCGGGAATGGCTGACCCGCGATATTCAAACCCCATCATAAAGGGCCCCATGCACCATCTGCCTGACAAAGAACACATCACGATCCTGGTAACCGACTCCGGACTCGGCGGGCTTTCAATTTGCGCCGACCTGGTCAACAATCTGATTCGACAGGGAGCGGCCAGGGAACTCTCCGTCATCTATTTCAACGCCTGGCCCTTCCAGGATAAAGGCTACAATGACCTCGGCGGAGACCGGGAACGTATTCGGGTATTCGGCAACGCCGTCAGCGCTATGAACCGGTACAATCCCGATCTGATTTTGATCGCCTGCAACACATTGTCCGTGGTTTTCCATCAGGGGAGGTTGGCCGGCAAGGTCCGGGCGCCGGTGGTGGATATCATCAACTTCGGCGTGGATATGATCGCAGAAAGGCTGAATGGTCATCCCGGCAGCACGGTGCTCATCTTGGGAACCAAAACCACTGTAACCTCCCAGGCCCACAAGAAACGCCTTGCCGAGCGCGGTGTTTCAGGCAACCGCATCGTCCAGCAGAATTGCCACGGCCTGGCCGGGGCCATCGAACGCGACCCGGACAGCCCGGAAGTCAAATCGCTGGTGGATCAATTCATGGCTCAAGCCGCCGCCGGACTCGCTCCCGGCACCCGGCACATCTATGCTGCGCTGTGCTGCACCCATTATGGCTATTGCCAGGCATTCATTCGAAAAGCCCTTGCCCGGCACACCGGCGCCCAGGTCGATATCATCAATCCCAATCAGGCCATGAGCGACCAGGTCTCTTTTGGACACAACAGGGGGCGCTGCCCATCCGTAGATCTTGAAGTAAAAGTCGTTTCCCGGGTGAGATTGTCCCCCCAAAAAATCGATTCCATAGCCGCACGCGTAGAAAGGGTATCCCCGCATACGGCCCGGGCCCTGCGCGATTATATACGATTACCGGATCTGTTTGAAGTTTAGCAATGCCAGCGATTGAAGGAGATGCCCAGTGAAAAAAGTGCTTATCATTACCGGCCCGGCCGGCGACGCCCAAGGCTGGGGTGATCTCAAGGTGACCGAAACCCTGCGCGATGCCTTGTGCACCAATGGCAAGAGCGCAGAGATCGCCTTCGTGGAATCCATGGAGGATTTTACCAACGCCATAGAAAGAAACGCGTTCGATATTATCTGGAGCGCCCTGTACCACATTTCTGACAAGGCCGATACCATCGGGCTCAGCGTAGCGGACGATGCCTGGCTGGCAGACCATTTCGATGCACGCGGTTTGCCCTATATCGGCCCCAGCGCCCGTACCATGAAACAGCTGATCAACAAGACGGTGACACACCAGATGCTGCATGCTGCGGGCATCGCTGTTCCCAACCATTACCAGGTTGACGAAGGCGACGAACTGCCCCAAATCGACTTTCCCGCTTTTGTCAAGCCCAGTTGCGAATCGAGATCGGTGGGCATCAGCGATGAAAGCGTGGTTGAAAACCGCGGGCAGCTGGCCGCCAGGGTCGCCCATATTCACAGCCATTATCAACAGCCCGCCTTGGTCGAGGACTATCTGCCCGGACAGGAGTACACCGTTCTTATGCTGGGCAATGGCGACCGTCAGCTATTTCTGCCCGGTATCGTTACCCTCGACGGCGACTACGGCAAATTCCCCATTTTGAGATCCGACTTGCGGGGGGTGGGAATGACCAGGATCAAACGGCCCAAAACCCTGGTCGCTGAATCCATTGAGCTGTGCCGGCAGGCCGTGACCGCCCTGAACTGCCACGACCATGTACGGGTTGATATGCGCCTGGACAGTGCCGGACAATTGCGCATCATCGAAGTCAACGGCATACCGGGTCTCAAGCCGCTTAAAAGCTGGAGCCCCCAGATGTATACCCTGTATCACGGCTGTCCCGAGGGCCCGGAACAGGATTACCGCAACATGGTCAACCTGATCGTGGATTCGGCCCTGCAGCGGTATGGCATTAACTAGTGCCCATCCATAAATGGCATCTTGCGGCCCAGCTCGGCGTTCTCACTCGGTTGAAATCCTCAACGTAGCGCGCTACGCCTGCGGTTTCAACCTCGCTGCGGCCTTGATCTGAACCACAATCTACCATTTCTGGATGGACACTATTTAAGCATCCGGCTCTTTCAGGACCCGGCCTGGATATGAACCGCAGAATATCGAACAAGGAATGTCGAATGTCGATTTGTGGCGTCGCTGCGCTCCGTCATATTATACCGATGACGGAATACCTTGCTTCGACATTCTGCGGTTCCTTGTTCGATATTCGGCATTCCATTTCAGCCGGCGTCATCCAGCAAGGCTCTGGCCGCCTCAAGATCGTAAGCCCTATCCGGATCAAAGGGTCCGCCTTTGAACATGGCCTTGGCTTGAACGATGGCTGAATAGGGCATCCATCCATGCTGTTCCCACATCCGGGCATCGTCTTGAACCCACATGCGGAACTCCGGCTCATCCATCAGTTGCCGTACATACATGCGGACCCGTTTATTGCCGGGAAAGGGATAATAGTACAATCCGCGTTCATCTTTCATATCGGTGCTGCTCCTGCGACAACTCCGGTTATGCCTTCCTGCGTCAGGGGGCGACCTGTCGGCTGATCCAGTTGAGAAAATCGGGATGGCCGTCCGTTATGGGCAGGGCTACAATGCACGGACACTCATAGCTGTGGCGCGCCTTGACGGCCGCGATCAGCTCGGGCACCTTCTCCTCGGTTGTTTTGGCGATCATCACCGCTTCCTGGTCATCCTGGAACTCCCCCTGCCAAACATACATGGAATTCATTTGGTCCAGGATGTTAACGCAGGCCGCTATTTTGGAGTGCACAAGGTGGCGTCCAATTTCACGGGCCTCGGCTTTGTCCTTGGTGGTTATATAAACAAAAAATGCGCTCATCCGCTCACCTTATCTAAAAAGGCCGCTATCAACCAGGTAGGTCATGGCCTTCTGGCCCACACGATTGACCTGACTCAATGCCTGGGTGAAGTGATAGGTGGCTTCCCGGCTGATTCCGGATTCGACCATCACCCGTGCCGTGTTCAGACTCTTTTCCACCTCGATCCAGGCGTCATCACCACCGGCCTGCCGGCCCAACTGGGCTTCATTGGAAATCATGGCCACAAGGCTCTGCAGCAGCTTGACGGCGCCCGGTTGCTCGACTTGAGGCAGATCCTGGGCCAGCTGCACGCACTGGGAACACCAGATCAATCCGCTTTTGACCTTCTCGCTCTGGGAAAATGATATGATCGCCTGTTTCGCTTCCATGGGCTTATCCTTATGGCATGCAAGAATCGGCCTGAGCCGAACAATGGCCGGTAACTTTGCATAAAATTAGGGTTTAATCAAAGATTTTTCTTTCATTAATGGCCCATTCATGGCAAATTATATGGCCATTTTGACATGGTTATCCATACTGTGCCGTTATCGGATGGTCGCAACTGGCGCATTTACCGGCGGGCTCCTGATAAACCCGCCCATATGCCGGAGAGTTGGTATTTATGAGCTCCACCATCACCAAGCAGCCCCCCGATGCATGGTCGAATCTCAAGGCCCTCATGATCAATGGGCCCGAGTATATCGAATCGGGCGGCATTGACCGGCAAACCCTTTCAAATATTATCAATGAGAACGATCGCCTCTTCAATGCCATGGTGGATGCCTTCGACGGCATGATCTACATCTGCTCCATGGACTACCGGATCGAGTACCTCAATGACCGCATGATTGAACATATCGGCTACAATGCCACCGGAGAATTCTGTTACAGGGCTTTCGGACGCAGCACCCCGTGTCCGTGGTGCATCAACCATCGCGTGCTGCGCGGTGAAACCATCTCCTGGGAAGTGATCAGCCCCAAAGACGGCCGTTGGTACTATGTGGTCAACGCACCCATTCGCCATTGTGACGGCACAGTCTCCAAATATGCCATGATGATGGACATTCATGACCGCAAACTCAATGAGGAAGAACTCAGGAAGCATCACGACCACCTGGAGGAAAGGGTCAAGGCCCGCACCGCCGAGTTGACCTATACCAATGAGCAGTTGCGCCTGGAGATCGAGGAACGCAAAGAGATCGAAAAGACTTTGAGGGAGAGTCAGCTGCGCTACCGCAGCCTTTTTGAAGGGTCCCGGGACGCCATCTTTATCAGCGATGCCAAAGGACGCATCCTGGACGCCAATGATGCGGCGGTCCAGCTCACCGGCTACAGCAAATCAGACTTGATCTTAAAACAGATGCATGACCTGAACATCGACCTTGACCTGCCCACATACCAGGAATATTTCGACAGGGCGCTATCAGGCGACAAGCTGTCCATGGAAGCCACGCTGCAACGCAAGGACGGTGAACTGGTATATACGGAGCTCAGCAGCAAACAGGTCACCCTGGCCGGCATTCGCTGCATCCACACTGCGGCAAGAGATATCTCCGCCCGCAAAGAGGCTGAAGCCGCTTTACGGCGCAGCGAGGCCAAATATCGCGAACTGGTTCAAAACGCCAACAGCATGATCGTTCGGTTCGACACCCAAGGCCGGATCACCTTTTTCAATGAATATGCCCAGGAGTTTTTCGGTTACACCGAGGAAGAAATTTTAGGGCGCAAGATCACGGATACCATCGTGCCCGAATTCGACAGTGACGACCGAAGTCTTTACGAACGGCTCAAAAATTTCTTCACCCACCCCGAGCACTATAAAAACATTGCATTGGAGAATGTGCTGCGCAACGGTGAAAGGGTGGTCGTGGCCTGGACCAACCGGCCCATTCGGGGCGCCGAAGGCAAAATCATAGAATTTCTTTCAGTGGGCGTGGACATGACGGAGCGCCGACGGGCGCGTCAGATGATTCAATCCCTCACCCATGAACTGATCAAAGCCCAGGAAACTGAGCGCCACAAAATTGCCCGCGACCTCCACGATCATATCGCCCAAGACCTATCATCGCTGAAAATCGGACTGCAAACCCTTTTCAACAGCCACCTGACCGAAGATGAAAGCGTTCAAAAACAGACCACTAAAGCACTCCAGATATTGCAGCGCTCCATCTCCGAAGTGCGCAATCTGGCCTACGATCTGCGCCCGCCCGGTTTGGACCAGTTCGGCCTGGTGCGTACACTCTACACCTATTGCGAGGACTTTGCCCAAACCAATAATCTGAAAATTGATTTTATTGCCGCCGGCCTGGATGATCTGAATCTGGAAGACGCCATTCAAATCAATCTGTATCGGTTGATTCAAGAAGCCCTCTACAACATCAAAAAACACGCCGCTTGCAAAGGGGTGACCATTCGTTTAGTGGCGTCATCTCCAAACTTAATGCTTCGCATTATCGATGATGGTATCGGGTTCGATGTGCAACGCTGGCGCGCCAAATCACACAAAGAAAAACGAATGGGCCTGCAAAGCATGGTAGAACGCGTGGGTTTGCTCAACGGCACTATCGATATTCGGTCCCAACCCGAAAAAGGAACGGCCATCTTTATCACTATCCCCATAAAGGAGCACTATCGTGACAACGAAAACCCGAATTCTGATCATTGATGACCATCCGTTGTTTCGGGAAGGCATTAAAACCATCATATCCAGAGACGGGCGTTTTGATGTGGTGGACGAAGCCGGCAGTGGCCGGGAGGGCCTTGACAAAGCCGTTGAGCTGGCACCGGATGTGGCAGTGGTGGATATCTCCTTGCCGGATACCACGGGAATGGAACTGGCCCGCAAAATTCGCCATCATTGCCCCCATACCAAAATCATGATTTTAAGCATGCACTCAAAAATTGACTACATTGTGGAAGCCTTTCAGGCCGGCGCCACCGGCTATGTGGTCAAAGAATCGGCGGCCGAACGTCTTGGCCAGGGATTGGAAGCGGTGTCCAAAGGGGAGTATTACCTGGACAGCTCCATTTCCCAGGAAGTGGTGGCAAAATTGATGCAGTCGCCGGTCAAGGAAGCCAAAGTCAGCGATTCCGGCTACGGCAAACTCAGCCCCCGGGAACAGGAAATCATGCGACTGCTGGCCGAAGGTGTGTCCAAGTCCGAAATCGCCGACCAATTGTGCATCAGTATCAAAACCGTGGAAAACCACCGCTCCAATATCATGCGCAAACTCGACATCCACAGCGCCATGGAGCTGGTCCGCTACGCGGCGCGACTCGGACTCATAGACGTAGACCTATGGAAAGAGTAACCCCCCAAAAGGCTATAGGGGCCGGAAGACCCCAGATCCTATGTTGCTAAGGGTTCGCAAGTAGCGATACTACGGCTTCACCCTTAGACGCCTTGGCTCTGTGGCCCTCCGGTTCTTTCAGCAATTGTGCATGAATAATCTCTTTTTCAGCACTTTTATTCATCACCTTTATGCATTTATGACTATTCCGATCCGAATACTCTTTATCCCTTTACGGGGGAGGGTTGGAGTCACGGTGGATATAATAGGATGGCAATCGCTTATAACACCTCCCCCCGATCCCCTCACGCAAGAGGAGAGAAGCAAAACTTTTTATAAGCGCACCAACCATGAACCAAGAACCATGAACCAAGAACCATGAACCTTGAACCATGAACCAAGAACCATGAACTTCAAACTTTCCAGCCGGGAGAATTCCCCATTAATATCCGTATAACCCCATAAAAATGAAAGGGTCGCCTTATTTACTTTCGATGTTGTGCCGCGTATAGTTAAAATCAAGCAAATGGGAAAGAATTTTTTAACAAGATTTTTAGGCAGTTACATAAATTAAAGAAAGGTACAACAATGATTTCATCCCCTTGCAAAGACTGTCCGAAAAAGAACTTGCCCAAAGATGAATGCCTCAAAGAGTGCCAGATGCTTCAGAACATCCAGGGCATGCAGTTGTCTCGCAGGGAGAGCAATGTCTATACGGCCGTGGACTTTTCCGAGGAGTGTCGCTTCCAAATCGCATCTCCTTTCGCCAGCGCATTGAATGCGTGCTGATTGACCATCGATAAAAAGCACTCAATCGGGTGGATTCATATCCATTTTTTTCCCTAAGATCCACCCGACAAAAACGTGAATATTCCCTAAGGCTTGGGATTTTTTCCCGAGTTAGAGATATAGCACCTCATCAGGCTTCAAAAAGAACGGAAAAAACGGAAATGAATCGGCCGGGACTCGGATTCCAAAATGATCGATACACCCAAAATGGATAAACCCGTACAATCCAAATCAGAAAAAGAACAACCGGATAGTTGCATTGCCAATTTCAGCGGGGATATACCGCAGCAAAGCCACGTCAACATCACTGCCATGATACGCAGTCTTCAGCGAACGGAGGGAGTTACCGACTGTTTTCGTCGGGGCTTGGCGGACTGTGATCAATTGGACTGTGCCTGGCGCCAGTACTGTCTGGATAATGCAGACGGTATCACCTCCACAAAAGATCCATGATCTCCGCCTCACTTTTATTCATACTTGAAATTTAAATTCCGACGCCTTTAGGGCCACCAAAAGGAGCGCACTTTTTCGTTCAAGACATTGACTTCGTTGATTCTGCTGAGCTCCCATGTGGGAGGAAGTAAATTCCTGTAGCGATTTTCTCGATAGCGCCGGTCCACAAGCAAAATCACTCCGCGATCCGTCTCTGAGCGTATCACCCGCCCGGCGGCCTGCAGTACGCGATTGACCCCCGGGTATTGATAGGCAAATTCAAACCCGTTCCCATTTTTCCGATCAAAATGGCCTTTGATTAAATCTCTTTCGATACAGACGCCCGGAAGCCCTACGCCCACGATCACCGCTCCGGCAAGTTGCTCGCCTTGCAAATCAATGCCCTCACCGAATATACCTCCCATAACGGCAAATCCCACCAATGTCTGAGATACATGTTCATTGAAACGATCTAGAAAAGCAATTCTTTGATTTTCCGCCATCTCCGGTGCCTGGACAATAACATCCACATGCGGGCGCGCATGTAGAAATTCAGCGTGTACCATGCGCAGGTATTCATATGAGGGGAAAAAGACCATGTAATGCCCCGTGCGCTGACCGATCAATTCAACGATGACTTGGGCTATCTCTCCGCACGAGTTTTCCCGCTCCCGGTAAAGGGTGGTTATTCGATCCGCCACAAAAACCCCCAGATTGGCAGGGGGAAAGGGGGACGGCAGATTCAAAGCCACGGCATCTTCACGGCAGCACAGTATGGATTTAAAATAACCAGCCGGTGATAAGGTTGCAGAAAACAATACGGCGGATTGGCATCGCTTCCAGGCGGCATCCAGCAAATCGGCCGGGTCGACGCAATACTGCCTGACGGTCAACTCATCACCGACACATTTATAGATAACCGCATAAGCAGCATCAAAGCCTTCTGCAATTTTTACAAAACGGGCAACCTCAAAAAAGCGTTCCAATAGGGCTTCCCGGTAATCTTTCTGCACCCTGAGTACAAGCCACTTTTCCGCTTGCCACAGAAAATCCTTTAACCGTTCCATCAATGCTTCGGGCAAGATGTTTTCCACCAAAACGTTCCCCGCATCACGGCACTTACGCCGCATGGCAGCCAGCCATGCATTGATGCGCCCAAGGCAGCGATAGAGACCGGGCAAATCATCCTTGATCCGCCTTCGCAATACCAGCAGATCCTGTTTGCCCAATTGTGCCGAAAACATCTCCCGTGAGCGATCTACCAGGTTGTGAGCCTCATCCACCAAGACGGCATGATCACCGCCCTCCTCACCAAACAATCGATGAAGCATGACGCCGGGGGCAAAGGCATAATTATAGTCGCAGATCACGCAATCGCACCAGCTGATCAACTCCAGGGAAAACTCAAAGGGGCAAACCTGATAATGCAGCGCGACGGCCTCGATGGCTTCCCGGGTAAGTGCATCTTCTTGCAGTGCATCTGAAAGGGCGTCATTGATTCTGTCAAAATGCCCCTTGGCGTAATCACACTCTTCAGGAGCACAGACGCTTTCGTCATGAAAGCAAATTTTATCTTTGGCCGTCAAAGAGATGGACTTCAACTTCAGCCCGTGGCTTCTCATCGTCTGCAAAGCCGCCTCAGCAGCGAGTCTTCCCGTGGTTCGGGCTGTTAGAAAGACGACCTTATCAGCCAACGCCTCTCCAAGGGCTTTCACGGCCGGAAAAAGCGCCCCCATGGTCTTGCCGATGCCGGTGGCCGCTTGCAGCAAAAGATGACCACCGACGCGTATGTTTCGATATACCGCCACCGCCATCTCACGCTGACCCGGACGGTAATTTTCAAAGGGAAAACCAAAGTCGGCAATGGATCGGTCCCTGATCTGTTCCCATTCGACCAGACTGGCCATCCAAGCCGTATAACGGGCCAACAGTTCCTTAAAAAAAACGGTTAAGGCCCCAAAGTCGAAAAGACGCTCGATCTCACGGACACGACCGCTGTCCGGATTCACATAAGTCAGCCGGATCGTTACTTCCCCTTGATGATGTTGGGATGCCCAAATATAGGCGTAGCACTTGGCCTGTCCCCAATGAACGGCGTTGGGGTTCTCCTCAAGTTCATCCAGTGAACGGCGAGTGGTCTTAATTTCCTCCACCACGACGCCTGAATTTTGAATCAACAATCCATCGATACGCCCGGTGACGCAAAGTTCAAACGCTTGTGTATCCACCACATGAGCCACCGGAACTTCCGCCTGATAGTCCGGTGGACGTTGACTTTGGATGTGCTGATGAGCCCTGATGCCCTCTACGGCCCTTACCGACCCCACAAAATCATAGCGCAGATCCCCGCTGCGCAGGACGTGCTCCACCAGGGCACGCACTGCAATAGTATAGGTGGGTTTTGAAGATGATGGTTTGTTCACGGTACACATAAAATAAGGAACAGACCTTACAGCTGAAAGGGCCGGAGGGCTTCAGAGCCAAGGCGCCGAGGGTGAAGCCGTAGTCCACCTACTGCGATCCCTCGGCAACACCGGATCTGGAGTCCTCCGGCCCTTTCAGCTGTAAGGTTCAGGGGCATTGATACACTTCCGCGGTAGCCATGGTACCGGTTTTGTGCAGCCAGACGAGGTGGGTGGCTCCCATCTGTCCGGCCCGTTCCCGGACCTTGAATATCATGTTCTGTTTGGCGGCAAGGGACCATGGGTTGGCGGCATCGGCGGTTTCAGAAACCACGCCGATCATGTTACAGCCCGCCACCTGCTGCTTTTCGGCCTCGAGGATATCCGGATAGGGCTCTTCAAACCAATGGTAGGAGCATCCCCAAAGGGTTAATCCAGCTAAAGCAGCCGCCAACAAAAATCTCATAGGCAGAACTCTCCAACATCGAAAAAGTTGAGATACGATACTAAATCACCCTAACTCTTATACCCCTGCTATAAAAAGGGTGTCAATTTCTTAAAAGGAAAATCCTTGCAAAGGGGCCTTATCCAAGGTAGTTGTGGAGGTGATTTCTTGAATTGTCAACCTGTTAACATTAAAGGAGGGGGAATGGAATTGCGGCCATTAGGAAGCTCTGAAATTCTAATTTCGCCCATCATCATGGGAACCTGGCAAACCGGTAAAGCCATGTGGACCGATATTGACGACAATGAAAGCAGGAAGGCCATCGTGGCTGCGTTTGACAGCGGTATCACCACCTTTGACACGGCCGAAGTTTATGGCAACGGTCATTCTGAAAGAATTCTCGGTCAGGCGCTTGCAGATATTCGCCATGAAACGGTCATCGCGACTAAAGTTTTTTCCAACCATCTCAAGTACAACCAAGTTATCAGCGCTTGCGAACGTTCCTTGAAAAACCTAAAAACCGATTACATTGATCTTTATCAGATTCACTGGCCACCGGGCTCTTTCGGCCATGTGGCCGTTCCCATGGAAGAAATTTTCAAAGCCCTGAAAGAGCTGGTCAAACAAGGAAAAATACGCGCCGTGGGCGTGTCCAACTTCAACCGCCAGCAAATGGAAGAGGCGGTCCAATATGGTAAGATTGTCAGCCTTCAGCCGCCATATTCATTGTTCTGGAGACATGTTGAAGCGGAAGCCGCTCCCTACTGCCGCGAAAACGACATGAGCATATTGGCCTATTCATCAATGGCCCAGGGCCTGCTCACTGGAAAATTCGGGCCTGATCATCGATTCAAAAAAGGGGACCACCGCAGTTCCAACCGACTGTTCCAACCCCAACACTATGAGCGCGTTCAAGCGGCACTGTCCCGCTTAAAGCCCATTGCCGAGAAAAAAGACGTTTCTCTGGGGCAGCTGGCCCTGGCTTGGGTCATAGCCCAACCAAACACATGCGCCATTGCAGGCGCACGCAACGCCGAACAGATTAGGCAGAGTGCCGCCGCCGGCCGGATTCAGATCACCGAAGACGAGTTGTCCGCCATTGACGAAATTGGCCGTTCGGTTACCGATCACCTGGATGACAATCCGGTGTTGTGGAAATGGTAGTCGGCCATCGCTGCATGACAAATTAGACAACCGGTCCTATGTTTGGAAGTGGAAAGGTATAACTATCGATGAACCGTCCGGCTCGAAAATCCATGCTCTGCCCCAACTGCAGCCGCTTGATCAGCATCGACGAATCCCGCTGCCCCCATTGCGGCATGCGATCACCGGGCTCACGTCTTAAAAACAACCCGCTGACCCGTGGCTGGGGATCGGGTGAAGGCCTGGTTCGAATGATCATTTATGCCAATATCTTCATGTTCGTCGTATCGTTGTTGATCAGCAAGGGCGTAATGGGCGCCGGCTTCAATCCACTGACCATTCTCTCCCCCTCAACCAGAGGATTAGCAATTTTAGGCGCAACCGGAACGCTATTGGTCCGGGATGTGGGGTGGTGGACCTTGATCTCGGCCAATTATTTACATGGCGGAATCCTGCATATATTTTTCAATATGATGGCCTTTAATCAAATAGCGCCGCTAATTACCCGGCTGTACGGCCCCTATCGGTTTTTTGCCATCTTTACAATTAGCGGCGCCTGTGGATTTTTGGTATCCTATCTTTTCGGCATCCGCATTACTGTAGGAGCATCGGCTGCACTTTTTGGGCTTTTCGGCGCTGCGATATTTTATGGCAAAAGCCGCGGCGGTCTTTTTGGACAGGCTATTTACAAACAAATCGGGGCATGGGCACTCGCATTCATTCTTTTAGGATTCATGATTCCACAAATCAACAATTCCGCCCACATCGGGGGAATGGTTTTCGGTGCGATCTGCGCCTTTGCACTGGGCTATAATGAAAAAAGCCGCGAAGGCATGCCCCACCGACTATTGGCCGGTGCCTGTATGGTGATCACCGTCATCGTGCTCATGTGGTCACTATTAAGAGGATTGCTGTATTGGTTTGGTAGTTAGAAGCGTTTGCCAAAGCACAGCCCATTTTGGTATGTTATCCGGTCTGATGATATTGCCTTACAAATCTGATGATATTGCCTTACAAAAAGGAAATTATAAATGCGTTTAAGACTGTTATTGTACGCCATGGTTGTTGCTTTGATGTTAATGTCTTCGACATTGTGTATTGCGGATGTGGATTGGAGCTTTAAAACCGAACTGAACTTCAAAAACCCGCCTGTGGATATGGCCGTTTCCAGGGATGCCCAATGGCTCTATGTGTTGACTGAAGATGGTCATTTGCTGGTCTACACATTCGATCATCAGCTGAAAGGTAAAATACCGGTGGGCATTGAGTTCGAAAAGATCATATCCGGTCCGAGCAGGGATATAATTTACCTGTTAAGCCGCAAAGGTAATAAAATTCGAATTCTTGAAGCCAATCCGAGTCAACAGATCGATATTTCCGGTTCACCCTATAAAGGTGCAATCGATGCGCCGGTGGTCATTACAGAGTTTACCGATTTTCAATGCCCCTACTGCGCTAAGCTTGGAGAAATCTTCAACCGATTGCTAAAGCAGTATCCTGAAAAACTAAAAATCGTCTACAAAAGCTACCCATTAGCAAATCACCGCTACGCTTGGAAAGCGGCCACCAATGCCATGGCCGCTCATCAAAAGGGCAAATTCTGGGAGTTTCACGACCGTCTCTTTGAGAACCACAAAACACTGGACGATAACAAAATCATGGAAATTCGCAAAACGCTCGGATTTGACACACCTGAATTTGATGCCATAATGGGTTCTCCCCAAGTCAGATCACAAGTGGCCTTGGATCGCAGCGAGGGCCAGCGCCTTGGTGTTAGAGGCACCCCCACTGTCTTTATCAATGGCAAACGGTTGAAAGACAAAAGCTTGGAGGGCCTCCAAGCAGCCATTGAGAAAGAACTCAATACACTGCGGAAGTAAAACACCATATATGGCAAATGAGGCTTACAAAAGCGATAGTCTTTTTCATGCATCAATGGCCATTGGCGGGATAGTCCCCTTTAATATAGTAAGCCTTTCAAGCGTGTTCCCATCCATTTCGGCAATCGCTGAAAGTCGAATTTAATTCTTGGTTTTTGGAAAATCAGGCCACTAGATGCATGGGATGGTCGTTGCCATCTCAAGGCGTATGCATTGCGCCATGACGATTCATAATGATGGTTGGGAATCGAATTCACTAGAATTAAAAAAGTGTGAGATAGATCACAGATTCAGATTTAACATCAATGTATAAGTTTGTGTCATAGGCTCATGTTAATTTCCCAATTATCACCAACGACACAAAAGGAAGCCATTCAATGTACTTGCTTGGATCCGATCCGGAGCATTCCCGGGAAATGGTTTTGGACGATATTTTTCGGAGTCGAATCGAATTATTAATCATTATGGCCAAAGATTTCCTGAATGGAAAGCCATTGGGCGCATATCAGCTCCGGGCCATGGAAAAAAATGCCATTCATATTGAGATAGAGTGTTATTCATTTTTTGCGGATTTTGATTGGATTCAAGTCAATAATCCGCACGGCTTTAACAAGCATGCGTGGCATCAGTTGAAGTTAATGGCGCTAATGATGAAAGCCGTGGCCAAAGGCTCTCCTGCAGAGCAGTGCCAGAAAATGGAAATGCAAGAAATGCTTAAGGCCGTTACCAACTTGCTTGAAGACGTCGGCAATGGAAATGATACCATATTAAATGTGGCCTAAATACAAAACAGAAAGCCGCCCTGGCGCATGAGCTTGGGGGCGGCTACCTTTATCAGAGCATGAAAATCAATGTCGCTCTATTGCCTATTATTTACAAAATCTTTTTACTGGCTTTAAATGTAATGGCGTTCTTCCCTTTAATCTTAATTTTCTCACCGGTCTGAGGATTGCGGCCCATGCGGGTTTTCCGATATACTTTCTTGAAAGTCCCGAATCCCACGAGCGTAACTTTACTGTTCCGTTTTTTGAGCCCTTGCGTTAAGCCTTCCAGAAATGATTGAACAGCCTTGCCAGCATCAGATTTCGTAAGTCCAACATCCTTTGCAACCTTTTCAATTAATTCAGCTTTTGTCATAAAACCTCCTCCAACAGTTATGAGAAAAAGAGAGCTATGGATTGAACACATCTGAGTTCCAGTATCTAAAAATCAAACGTGTTAATAATTCTACTTAAATGACTCCTATAGATATGTCAAGAATTCAAATGGTTGATTGAACGGCTTTATGCCAATTCAGACATAGAGCGACCGGATCATGCACTGCGCCTGGATGCAATCATCTCTTGGAATGGGCTGTAAACTGGCATGGACAGAGGCTTTGGAGGATAGCAGAGTTTTATATCCGATTTTACTGAATGAAAGCAACGAAAGCTCGTCCACCACAAATGCGGTCAAATTATCGAGCCCGCACATCGGTTGTCCATTAGTGGATTTGAGATGAATCTGTTGAGTGGATAAATGCAGGGCCGTTTCAAATCCGGAAACTGTGCCGGTCGTATCAAAGACCAGGTCAAATCTGCTTTCAAGGGCCGATTGATCGGTTTTGGTTATATTGACACCGAAGTCGGCACCAAGCGCACGGTATAACCCAAGCATCCTGTCGTATTTGGCCACCGCACCGATTTGAAATGCAAAACCCGATGATGCGCGATAGGCGGCGAGGGCAGCGATCAACAAAGCGCCCAGACGTCCGGGACCCAACACCGCCACTTCATCCCCACCCTGAGGCGGCGAAGCTGTAACGGCTTGCAATGCGGCTGCAAAAGGCTCGATCAGTACGGCTGTGTTTTCGTCCAAACCTTCCAGAGGGACAACGGCCTTCACCGGCGCCAGCAGATAAGGACCGAAACCGCCCGGCAGCCGATCAATGCCAAGCGCCATGCGGCCTGGACTGTGGGTATGGAGGCCTGCGCGGCAAAATGGATCTTGGTCTTTTTCTCCCCGTGCCAACGGCGAGTCGTTGATCTCAACTGCCACCCGCTCCATGCTTGACATGCGTTGAGCGATGACTTCGTGTCCGATAACCTGGGGCAGGTCGAATGGTAAAAATCGCCGATCAATATCTGTTGAACATATGCCGCAGGCAATGGTTTTCAGCAGCTCATAGCCGGACCCAAGTTCCAGATGGTCTTTATTATTTCGACAAATATCCCATCCGGTAGAAGTATCCCCTTTTATACGGTACTCGACCTTGCTGAAGGTATCATCAGCGTTGTACTCAAATGCTTTAAAGGTGATCTCCATTGAACTCGGTCTCCGTGGAAAAAATCAGTAGATCGGTTTGATATGCAAAAAATTGAGCAGCTCCGGATATCCAACACCTTAAAACCATCTATCTGTAAGGGTCAAGCCATTAGTTAAATACATACTGCCCTCTTTCCACATCAACATGGGGGGGGACCTGATTGTGCCTTTCAAACCAATCATAGCCCACCTTTAGATTCCACCAGAATGCCGACCATTGCGGCAAGTCAAAGCGCTGCATGTTCTCCGCATTCATTTTAAATGGAAAAATATGCGCGCGGATAAAGGGTTGTCCGTGCCTGAAGGCCGTATCCGCTAAAACATAGATCTCTTCCATGGCTGCATTGGTCATGGCAAAGCAACCGATGGAAACACATTCCCCGTGAACCATCAAGGCGCTGCCTGTACGACCGTAATAGCGATCATATCCATTGGGGTAGCCCAGGTTGAATGCCAGATAATAGCGACTGTATGGATTCATTTGCCTTGGCGCCACAGAATAGAAACCTTCTGGTGCACGGCCGTCTCCTTTGCGGGTCTTGGGCCCCAGGCCTTTGCCACCATAGGTACAGACACGATACGATCTGAAATGCCTGAATCGTTGACCTTGCTTAAGCCAGATTTCCAATTCTCTCTCAGCTTTAAAGATACGGATAAAAATCGGTGCCCCCCAGTCGAATCCCTTATCGGACAGCGTTTTTTGGAGAAGCATACATTGCCTTCTCGCAACTTGACGGGAAAGCGGGCTTGAGGATGGATTTTGTCCATAGGTTTCTCCTCGGACACCTGCAATCAAAACAAATAGTATTAGAGCGGCCCACCGCATGATTCAATTAACCTCAGAACCCCTCTAAAACCTTTTTGGCCTCGGCAACGGCCTGTTCGAATGGATCTACCGGCGTGCCGGTTTTAAATGATCTTCGATGTGTGGGCACGATAAAGAAATAAAGGGATTGAACCAGAAAAAAAAGGCAGATATTCAGCGCCCATGCTGCATAGGATTGTGAGCCGATCAGCATAAGCATGGCTGCGGCACCCACAACAGTGATCACTTCAGCCATCAAGGCCCGCATGGGAGCGCCATGGAAACATACCCCGCTGCGCATCCAGGCAAATATTCCCAAGGCCAGAATAAAAAAACCGCTGTATGTTCGCGGCCACAAGGCGGTTCCCAACAGAATGGATAAAGGAAAAACCACCGACAAGAGACGGGTTCCACTCCAGCGGGCCATCAACACGCCGTAGACGGCGATATCGGCCCACAACACCAATTTAAGCGCCGTGGGCCAGTACAGGTAGGTGCTCAGCAACAGGGCCAACGGAATCACTAAAAAACCGCTGACCAGGGCATAAACGACGGTGCTGCGGATGGGTCTGTTCATGCGGCACCTCCTTTTTGTAAAGCCTCTTTGCGTTGAAGCAGCTCGAGCTCGATCTCTTCTTCCGATGGGGCTTTCCAACTGGCAGGTGCATGCACGGTGGCAGCAGCATCGACGAAAACCTGCTGCTCGGCCTGACGGCAGAAAGAGGCCGCCTTGACGCTGAGTTGTTCATGCTGCAGCCGCTGCTGCGCAAGCGTTTCAGCCAGCTTGCCCTTATCTTCCTCCAGGCTGTCCATTTGGTAAGCCAGTTGCTCACAACTGTCCTGTAAGGTGCGTCGCTTGCGAATGAGCATCCTGGCAATGTCATCTTTTTCCTTGAGCACCGCCAGATCCAGGTCTTTTTCCAGTTTTTGCACCTCCTCCCGGCGCTGGGCAAGATCGCGCTGCACCTGTCGAAGACGCCGGCCGATCCGCACCAACCGTTCTTCCTTCTCTTTGAGGCTCGTTTCCATTTCTCTCAGATATTGCTTCAACAGCAG
The DNA here is from genome assembly GCA_050124755.1 of Desulfobacteraceae bacterium. GTDB lineage: Bacteria > Desulfobacterota > Desulfobacteria > Desulfobacterales > Desulfosarcinaceae > JARRKU01. The sequence continues at coordinate 5,908 of JASFER010000047.1, read as the reverse complement.
GCCCTTATCTTCCAATTGGTCCATGACCCCATGGACATCGGCCTTGCATAAACGAAACATACGTGACAGGATTCCCATGATACCCTCCTCTATTTTTTAGCGCGCCGAATCTGATAACTTTCATATTGCAGCGCCTTTGATCGTTGTTTTTTCTTTTCGGCCACTGCGGCCGGTGCACCGCTAAATGTGTCTTCCACGCTCTGACGCAATCCTTGGACATCTTTTTCCAGGTTTTCGGTGACCTTTGCCGATCCTACGGTGGCATTGACCGCCCGGTTATGTGCTTCGTACTCCTTAATCTCCTGCAATGCCTGATCTTTTCGGCCTTTGCGGATGGCGTCGGCCACCTCTTCCTTGAGACGGTTGTAATCCTCCTTGACCACCTGTTCTCCCCAGACCTCCTGGTCAATACTGGCCATCACAGCCTTTTTATCCGCAACGCAAGCAAGGCTGAGATCTTCTTGAGTCGTCAGTTCTCGTGAAACACCGTTGCATGTATATTGGATGTGATACCCGCTCAGATTAAAACGACGTTCCCTGTCCGTGGGCACCTTGAAGGTTAAAAACAGCTTGCGCTGCTGGCCGGATAGCAGATCACCCGGATGAATCACGGCGAAGCCATCTCTATTTTTAATGGGATAGCCACCGGCATGAATGAGTTTCACACCGTTCTTCAACGGAACGCGAATCTCCAATGCTGAGGCGGCCACGTTGCGGGTGGATTGAAATTCCTTTTCAAACACTTGGGCGAACGCGTTTGGATTTTCCAAAAAGTAGTAGCTTCCGGCGCCATGATCGGCGATGGTGGTCATCAACATCTCATTGAAATCATATCCCACCCCTACGGTACTGACGGAAAAATTGTGCTCTACAGCTCCGGAAGCCATGCTGCCCAATGCACGGTGATCGGTAATGCCATGGTTGGCCAGACCGTCGGAGATCAAGATAACCTTTCGCTGACGCCCATCCGTCTGTGTTTGCATCAGGGTTTGAATACCGCGCTGAAGCCCACCGCCCAAATTGGTACCGCCGCCGGAGTAAATGCGCCGGACGGCTGCTTTCACTTGCCGGCGATGGCTCTCATCCATGGGGACCAGCGAAAATATAGTGTTCACACTATTGGAATAGGTTACAAATGCGAGGCGATCCCTGGCCGTCAGCCGGTCAATGAGACGAATCACCGCTTGGCGGGCATCGGATATCTTCTGTCCCTGCATGGATCCGCTGCGATCCAATACGATGACCAGATCTGCATGCTGCAAAGGTTGGGTGTCCAGCTGTTCGATTTCGGCGGCTGCCAGGGTCAGCGATACCCCCACTTTACCATCCGAGCCACTCAGGACCTTGTCTTGAACCAATGTTGCCTTCACACTTACCGGACCTTCAGGCTTCGGCTTTGTGTTGATCAGTTGTGCCATCACTGAATTGTCTGCAGCCACATAGACCAAAACGGCACTGACCACCACGATCAATCCCAGGATACTCCATAGGCCTTTCTTATGATTGTTCATGGTATTTCTCCTTTTCATCCGTTATTGGGTTGGCACTGTCATGCTTATGGTCGAATCTTAACCCAACCTGGGAAAAAGACAATTCAAAGAAATGCAAAAGGTTAGGCGGGTTTTTTTACATAAGTTTTACTTTGCAGGCGGGGGTGGGATGGTGTAAAAAATAAGGAGCCGCTGGCAAACGACAGTGACTTTGTTTGGTGTTTGGTGTTTGGTGTTTGGTGTTTGGTAAATCAGCTAAACAGAGGATAGCTATGAAACAGCCCAAAGCCCATATTTTGGTGGTTGAAGATGATCCGGCTATTTTGAACGGTCTGCTGGATGTCCTGGTGTTTAACGGATATGGCACCGACGGGATCATTGACGGCGGTGAAGGCCTCACCGCGGCGCTGGACAAGGCGTACGACTTGATTCTGCTGGATGTCATGTTACCCACCATGGATGGATTCACCATTTGCAGAGAGATCCGCGCTAAAAAACCGAATCAGGCCATCATCATGATCACGGCCAAAGGAGCGGAAGATGATGTCATCACCGGCTTCAAGGCCGGCGCCGACGACTATATCCCCAAGCCATTTTCACTGCGGGAACTCATGGTTAGGATCGAAGCAGTGCTCCGGCGAAGCGGCAAACCGGTTGGTGATGAGCATATTGAGGCAAATGGGATTCAATTTGACGGTCAGAACCTGCATGCTTCCCGTAGCGAGCACATTCAGGAACTGACCCGACGGGAGATGGACATTATCGTTTACCTCCATCGCAACCAGCAGCGTATCGTATCCAAAAAAGAGTTGCTTACCGAAGTGTGGCACTATGCGGATGCCGATATCGAAACCCGCACTGTTGATATTCACATGCTGAAGCTGCGAAAAAAAATCGCCGCTTTGAATCCGGACATTACCTTGATCCGGACCATTCGCGGCGAAGGATACCGTTGGGAGTCCGATGCATGAAACGGCTAAAAATCCTCATCCTCGTCTTCTGCCTGGCCGTCTCCTGCCCGCTGGCTTTTGTGGTTTGGCAGACCTACCAGCGCCTGAACCAGGAAGAGCATGCCCAACTGCGCTTTTTCAGTGAAGCCCTGTTCGATGAGTTGGAAAAAGAGATGTCCGCTTTGGTTCAACTGGAAGAAAATCGAGCGGTGGACGAATACAATTTCAATCTGGCCAAAGGCAAAGACGGCATCCAAAGATCGCCATTGGCACGTCCGCCCAAGGAGAACTATATTCTCGGCTACCTGCAGAATAATCCGGACGGATCATTCCAATCGCCGCTGATAAAGGATATGGGACGTGTGGCCCCGGAGCAGCGCAAGCTGGTGTCCCAATTGCGGGAGACCAATACCATTTTCAACGGCAAAAAGTTCAGTTTGCCCTCAAAGCCTGCGCCGCCCGTGGCCAAACCCGCTGAAAAACCAAAGGCTGTTCCGAAAAAGAAAGGCAAAACCCTCTTTGCCGACCGTTACCTGTCCAAACAGCAGGCACCTGCCCCCAAAAGCTATTTGGGCCGCAAATCTGTCAGAAAAGAAGAGATCTCTGCACGTCAGGCGCTCAATATCGCAAAAGAAGACAGTTCCATTCTGCGTTCCCGTACAGCTCCGGCGGCAACCGCCGATGTGGCCGCTGAACAGGAAAGCGTCCCTGTGGCACTCGAAGAGAAAATCGACGCAGACAATGCAGGCGTAAGCCCCTCTGAAAGAGGCGATGAAGCCGATGCCAAGTTTCAGGTTGAAGTGGCGCCCCTGCAATCCGTGTACATCAGCCTGGGCCGGTTTTTTATTTTTCGACGGATCGCCATTAACAACCAAATCTACCGCCAGGGATTCGTCCTTGAAGTGGAACCCTTTTTAAGGCATCTGGCGGCAACCCATTTTAACGCCCAACCCATGGCCCAATTCACTGGACTGCGGCTGCAGGCAATGGAAAACGGGACCAGGCAGGATACAGTGAGGGCCGGCATACATACTGACGCATCAGAGGTGATCACCCAGCGCACTTTTCCGGCACCCTTTGATTTTCTGAGCGCCGTTTTAACCGCCGCTGCCGCTCCGCCCTCCCCGGCACGCAGTACCTTGAACATTGCCGTATGGATCTTGGGTATCGTGATGCTGCTGGGGCTGGTGGCCATATACCAGAGCACCCGCGCCGTGGTGGATCTGTCCGAACGCCGCTCTCAATTTGTCTCCTCGGTCACCCATGAACTGAAAACACCGCTGACCAATATTCGAATGTACATTGAAATGTTGGAGCAGGGCATCGCCGCCACCCCCGAAAGGGAGCAGGACTATCTGCAAATTCTGGGAAGCGAGAGCACCCGGCTCTCCCGCCTGATCAACAACGTGTTGGAATTGGCCAAACTGGAGAAAAAACAGAGGCACTTTGACCTGCGCGAAGGGCAATTGGAGGATGTGCTCACAGAAGTGCAGTCGGTCATGGCGCCTAAGCTTGAGCAGGAGGGTTTCGGGCTGACCATCAAATGCGGTGAAGTACCGACCTTTGTCTACGATCGGGAAGTACTGATCCAGGTGCTGATCAACCTTATTGAAAACTGCGTCAAATTCGGCCGCACAGCCCCTGAAAAGGCCATCACCATTTCAACCGGCACCACGGATCGCTGGGCATGCATATCCGTTTGCGATACGGGTCCGGGTATCCCCCGGCGGGCCTTGAAAAAGGTGTTTGACGATTTTTACCGTGTGGACAACAAGCTGACCCGCACCACAGGCGGCACCGGTATCGGACTGGCGCTGGTTAAAAAATTCATCGTTGCCATGGGGGGCCGTGTCCAGGCGACCAACAATGAAAAGGCCGGCTGCACCATCGCCCTGATGCTGCCCTTGAGTGGTATTAAGCACCAAGCATCCAAATGAATCCGGCGCTAAAGGCTGTAAAGAGGCTCATCATCACCCACTGCAGCAAACCGCTCAGCAAATACTGCCAAATCGACACACCACCCATCATGCGCAAACCTCATTGAAAAACGCCACCGCCTCTTCGGCCGAATTAAAATAAATCCACTCCCGCTCCACGTTACCATCCTGCCGTCGTGTATGTTCGATGGCGGTGTTGCCGTGATACTCGAAAGACTCTTCGTAATCGGAGCAAGCGCTGTAACCTGTCATGTCGTCCTCCTTTAATGTTGTTTTTCATCATTTAAGGCCACCATATCAGGTGGGTGTGACAGATCCGGTCACAACGAAAATAATTTTTTTCCTGTTTAAACAGCCAATCTTGGATCTGGATTTGGGGGAGATCGATGCGCCGGGGGAGCTGCACCGGTTCCTCAGCGCAAAGGTGACGGCCATCATTAAATCTGTTGATAAACGGCCATGGATTGAAAAAATTATTATTAAAAAGCGATAATTATCATTCCGCAATAGTAAGGTGGTCAAAATTTGAACCTCCGGATGAACCTTTTTTTATGCGTGTCCATTTTTATCTGATTCCATAACCCACTGTTATCTGGTCAGATACTTTTCATAGGCGGCGCTGACAAATCTTAATTGGGGTATTTGTCTCGATCAATTCATTTTACCGCGCTTTTTGGTATTGCTTTTGCTTAAAGTTAAAACAAAAGATAAAATGACACCTGCAGCCTAAAACACAAATGACAGCTTTTATTCCACAATCGAAACAGCAAAAGCAGAAAAAGGTGAAGGAATTTCGAAAGGCCCGGGAGAGCCTGCAGGCTTATGAACAAAAATACAGCGATCTCTATGAAAAAGGGGCGTCAATAGAGAGGCCCCCAACCATTCTGGTAGTCGACGACGATGAGACAAACATCCACATTATTACGAACGCTCTGGAAGCCGACTACGAAATATTATTTGCCACCAATGGCGAGCAGGCCCTGGAGGTCGTTTCTTACAATTATCGGCCGGACCTGATCCTTTTGGATATCTTTATGCCGGGCATGGACGGCTATGAAGTGTACGAGCGGCTCAGGGCCTGTGCCGGCACCCGGGACATCCCGGTTATCTTCGTCACCGCTCTTGGCCAGGAGGTGGATGAAGCCAGGGGCCTCAATCTCGGTGCCGTGGACTTTATCACCAAACCCTTCAGCATGCCCGTTGTGCGCGCCAGAATACAAACAGCCTTGCGCTTGAAGCGGGAGATGGACAACCGCATCCTTTTGACTGAAAGGCTGACCGAAGCCAACCGGGCGCTCAAGGCGCTTCTCGACCAACGGGAAATAGAAAAAAAATCCATCGAGCAGACCATGGTAGTCAATCTCAAACGCTATGTCTTTCCTTACCTTGAAGAACTCGACCGGCTCAAGATCGGCGATGATGTGAAAGCCTGCGTGAATATCATTCGGACCAACATCGAGCAGCTCGTTTCTCCGGTATCAAAGCGTCTGAGCGGTGCCTATCTCGACTTCACGCCGACGGAAATTAAGGT